>JBAGRP010000001.1:937941-1250588 GCA_036924855.1 Nitrobacteraceae bacterium AZCC 2146 | reverse complement strand
AGGTTTCGAAAGCAGTTACGCCTGATGGGCTGTTGTCACCATAAATTCCGACTGCAGTCATGACGAGTTCCCCGGATGTCGTGATTGGTGATTGGTGATTGGTCACCCCCGCGGTCTTCCCGATACTTGCGAGGTCTCGAAGCTGGTCACTCTGGCAAAGAGCATCTTCGTCGGTGCTGCGTTCCGCGATACGGTGCCACCCGCCGGTTTTTGCGGCGAGAGATCCGGAATCGGCTGCGCCTTGTTTTTTTTGTAGTCCCCGTCGTCGCGATGAATCAGACGATCGCGAACTTCAGTCTGCGCTCTTTGATGAATGTGACAACATCATATAACGGGCAATTGGCAACAAACGACGCCAGTCCGAAATATCCTGTCCAGAAAAATCCACAATCGATTCTGCGCAGTCGCAGATCAAGTTCAGCAGATCATCGGTTAGTAGTAGCAACCGCTCTTGTGTAGCGCCCGACAACGCCGCTGTCCGTCAGCGCACTGTTCATCTACGCCTATCATTTGGTGCACTGCAGCCTATTTTTCAGTCCTCGCTTGCGCGATATGAAATAGCGCTGTTCCTAGCCACAGTTAATGCGCGAGGTCATCTCCGGCGATCATAAAGTCGCGTGGGTCCGCAGGATGCCGGAAAAACCGTAAAGCCGTGCCGCGGGTATAATAAATGTTAGTTCGAAATGATCATTGCGGGCGGGGTCGCTTCCCATGTTGCATCGAAAAAGTGCAGATCGGGGCGTGGCATGGTTCTTGTATTAATAGACAGAAGGCCGAGGGCTTCCATCCCGGAAGCGGCATTAACCAAATGGAGCCGACCAGACAGATCGGGGGGCTTGGCAAAGTACAGGCTGTTTTTTCAACTTTAAATTGTATATTTCATTTAAAGAAAAGACGGGCGGGGGAGTCGCGTCGACGGGGACTAATTTTATCACTGACAGAGTGAGGCTTGCGTTATGCTTCAATCCATTCCGCCACGCAGTTATGGTCACGACGTACTTTTAAAGCGCATTGGTTCCGCGATTGAACTCACCGAGGTCGAGCGGGCCCTCATCAAAAATTATGCGATACGGTTTGAAATCAGACCGAAAGGGTCACTTATTGCGGAAGAGGGCGACGCGGCACGCCGATCTTGCTTCCTCGTATCCGGCTGGGCCTTGCGTCAAACGTTTCTTTCGGACGGGCGGCGGCAGATATTCGGCTTCGTCCTTCCAGGCGATCCTCTTGAGCCGTTCAGCTGCCTCGGCGAGGTAATTCCCGGCGGTATCGTCGCGGTCACGTCCGTACATCTTGTCGATACGGTCAGCACGTCCAACGACAAGAACCAGGCGCATGACCTTGAGCGTTACTACTACACTATCGCTCGCCAGCATCTGCAGTTTGCGAGAAATCAGTTGCTGCGGCTCGGCTGTCACAATGCCTATCAGAGAATAGCGCATTTTCTCCTGGAAGTGTACGAGCGCCTGTCCATGGTCGGAATGGTGTCAGATGGATCGTTCAACTTTCCGCTGACCCAGGAGATGCTCGCCGATGCACTTGGCTTGAGTATCGTGCACGTCAACCGAACGATGAAGCAGCTTCGCGAAGCGGATCTCGTTCATCTCAAGAATGGCTGCGTTCACCTTCTGCATCGCAAGAAGCTTTCCGCCATCTCGGAATATGTCAGCATACTGCACTAGCAAGACCTGACCCGGCTTGGTCCGGGTCAGCGCGTTGTTTGCATCAGCTTACGTCGTCGTGGCGTCGAAATTTGGTGTGCGTGAAAGCATGGCAGATCCTGTCCGGATGACCGACGAAAGCCTTTATCCGCAGCCGGCGCTGCGCAGGCTTGCTCGAGTCAGGGAGTTCTTGCTGAGTTTTGGCGTTCTGCACACCGGAAACACTGCGCTCAATATTCTCTATTCGCTTGCGCTTCTGCTGGTGGTGTCCCGGGTTCTGCCGCCCGATCGATACGCCCAGATCGTCTTCTTCACGGCGATTTCATTGTATTTCCAGCCGCTCGACCAGGCCCTTGGGCGCGTCCTGTTCGCGCAACTTCGCATCGGTATCGTTCGTAAAGCCGCTGATCAGCAAAATGTCATTCTGATGCTGGGTGCGCAGCTCGTCCTGTTGAGCCTTGCAGCCATCGTCATTCCGATTGCGGCGGCAAGCTGGCAAGGCACAACTCAGGACACAACAAATGTCGCGGGAAACTCGCTTTATCTTTTCTTTGCGCTGTTAATGAACTTCTGGGCGTTCGACCTCCAGTCCACCGGCTTCGCACTGGATCTCAGTCCTCGCTTCGTTCGGTGGTCGTTGCTGCATCGATTTTGCCAGTTCGGTGCACTGGGCGTTCTTTGGATCACAGCGGATTTCAACCAGTTCGCGTTCATTGCCGCAGCTTTGTTCTCTGCTTTTACCGCCTTTGCATGTGCCTGTATATCGAGACACGTCAAAATCGAAGCGTGGTCCTGGTCCGGGAAGCAATGGGAGGTGCGGGCGCGGTCACTCGGTACGTCGCTGATGTCGGGATTGTCGGACCTTCTTGCCCTGAATCTACCCTATGCGGTGATCTCGATGGCGTACGGCGTCGGCTCGGCTCTGGTCATCTTCGACACGGTGATGAAGCTTGCGCGATTGACCATGGCGGGCTCGCGAACATTGACGGAGATCGGGCTTCCGCGCCACAGCCGGCTCGTGCTCGAACAGGATACGGCGTCCGCCAATCGGCTCTTCAACCAGATCGTCATGCTCTGCGTCGCCGCGTCGGCGATACCGGCAACTGTCGTTTTGTTCGATGCCCCATTCGTATTTTCTCTTCTTCTTGGACCCAACAACGTTGTGCCCGCACAGGCGGGAATTGCGACCGGATTCATTATTCTCGCAACGGGGCTCTATCAACCCGCCAGCCTGCTTATGAGTTTCGCAAATGATTATGTGGCGATCCGTCGCTTCACAATTCTGGCCGGCGTGTTGGCCGCGCTGTTCTTCGTCGCCGTCATTGCCCTGAAGGCTGGGCCGCTTGAGATTCTTTGGATCTACGCGATCGTCCTGACGCTGTCAGGCATCGGTGCTGTCGTGCTGGGGCAAAGATCGCCGTATCCGCTGGTGGTCGTCGACGACACCGCGAGCTGATTGCAGTCAGACGGCTATCGCTTCGCCAGATACTGAAAAAACTATGACAAATGTTTATTCGGCCAATCCTGTTTGGTGCTACTCGCATGGATCAGGCGATGTCGGTCGGATGAAATATTTCCATGACGATCATGGTCACAGGAGGCGCAGGTTACATCGGCTCTCATACCTGCGTTGAGCTTATCGGAGCCGGTCGGTCTGTCGTTGTCTTCGACAACTTCTGCAATAGCAAGGTCGAGGTACTAAGCCGGATCGAGCGCATCGCGGGCAAGCGCCCTGAGCTTGTCAAAGGCGACGTTCGGGATCGCGAGGCGCTTGCGAGCGCCCTTGTGAAATATCGGTGCGACGGGGTCATTCATTTCGCCGGATTGAAAGCTGTCGGGGATTCCGTCAAGCAACCTATTTCATACTACGAGAACAATGTGGCCGGTTCGCTGGCGCTCATTGAAGCCATGAAGCAGGCGAATGTCGGCAAGCTTGTATTCTCGTCATCCGCCACTGTGTATGGCGATCCGTTGTTCCTGCCGCTAACGGAAGATCATCCCAAGCGCCCTTACAGCCCCTATGGGCGGACGAAACTGGTGGTCGAGGACATCCTTGGCGATCTCGCGAGTTCATCCGATGCGATCAAGATCGCGGTGCTGCGGTACTTCAATCCGGTCGGGTCTCACGAAAGCGGATTGATCGGGGAGGATCCGCTGGGGGTACCTGGAAACCTGATGCCCTTTATCGCGCAGGTCGCCGTCGGCCGCCGGCCCTATGTCAATGTCTTCGGCAATGACTACGACACCCATGACGGCACGGGCGTCAGGGATTATGTGCACGTCATGGACCTTGCTGCTGGCCACCTGCGCGCGCTCGAGCGGCTGGAGCAGCATAGCTTCATCAAGGTCAACCTCGGGACCGGTCAGGGCAGCAGCGTCCTCGATCTCATTCAGACGTTTTCAAAGGCTTGCGGGAAGGAAATTCCCCTTCGATTTGGGCCACGGCGGGACGGCGATGTGGCAAGCTACTACGCCAGCGTGTGCCTCGCGCGGGATGCGCTGGGATGGCATGCGCTGCGCGGACTGCATGAAATGTGCGAAGACGTCTGGAACTGGCAGAAGGCCAACCCCAACGGATACAGCCTTGACTAGCGGGTGCGGGCTCCCGGTCGCGCGTCACCGCCCTTCAGCGGGCGGTGCCGGCTTTGCGTAACCGCACAACGCCTTCGACGCCGGCGCAAGGAGCGCACGCGATCCTGGCTGGCGGCGTGACGAGCATTTTCAATCCGGCGTGCAAGGCCTGGTTTTCCGTTGCCGAAGCCAATACCGTCAAGGTCGCGGGTGAGACCGAGATGACCGCCGACAGCTTCGCTTATTTCTTCTCAGTTTTGGCGCGGCCATGCCGCATCGAATCGTTCCTGTCTTGGAACGCGGTCGCCTACACAATCATGCGAGTTGTTTGTCCTTCGTATGGAAATAACCGCATAAAGCACAGTTACGGGTTGCGAAAAAAATCGCGTGGTTTTATTCCGGGTCTCACACGCCTTCTGTCACGTTGTCGGACGGCGTAACCGGAAATCTGATGTCGAAAAAAACCCTCAAGCCTGGGCGTGACCTGCTGCACCGGGTCGACCAGGCATTTCTCGACTACGGTTACGGCGGGCTGTCGATGGTCATGCTGGCCAAAGCCTGCGGGTTCACGCAGCGCGCCTTGTACTATTATTTCAGCAACAAGGAAGAAGCATTCCGGGCAGCGCTGGCGGATCGCAACGACGAGGTCGTCGATCTCGCACTGGAAGCCGGCAAGGCAATGCGGGCGAACGGCGGCAGCGCCCTCGACATCATCGCGGAAATCCTCGACCTGCGGTACGGCGAGACCCGGCGCATTCTCACCCGTTCACCGCACACCGTCGAACTCAATGCCGAGGCCTTCAGGCGGTGCAGGGACCTCATGATCCAGTCCGCCGTTTTCTTCCAGGGCGAGCTGGAAAAACTGATCGTCGACTTGCAGAACAGCCGGATGCTGAAATTGAACGGCCGCTTCACGGCAGCCGAGATCGCACAGGCGCTGGCCGACGGCGGCCGTGCCGTGAACCAGAGCTTGCCGCCGATCGCCGCCGAAGATTTCTCGGGGCGTTATCGCCAGATGTGCGAGATGGTGCTGTACGGCTGCGCCACGATGCCGAAGCCGAAATAGCCAGAATACGCTTGCGGTCGCTGCATTGAGCTCTCGACTCACAGGCCTCCGATAACGTATGAGCGCCCGTCTGGCGCATTCTCTCTCCTCCGTTTCCGCGCAAGTCCGGGTCACGAAGGGTGATGGCATGGCCGACAATCTGACCATTGCGCAGCGGCTGGATCGCCTGCCGGTGACGGCGCTGCACATGGCGATCTTCGCACTATGCGCGTTCGGGTTGTTCGCCGATATCGCCGAAGTTGCGCTGAGCAATGCATTCTCCGGGATTTTTCTCGCTGCCCCCTATCATGTCTCGCGCAGTGAACTGTCACTTCTGCTCGCGTCAGTGTTCGCCGGCGGCGCGGTGGGCGCGCCGGCATTCGGTTGGGTCGCGGACCGCTATGGCCGGCAGATCGCGCTGCAAGTGGCGCTGGCCGTGCTGGCGGTGAGTTCGCTGGCGGTTGCGGCGAGCGGCGACATCGCCACCATGACCGCTTTCCGCTTCATCTCCGGCCTGGCGCTCGGCGGCTATCCACCTCTGACCGCGGCCTATCTTTCCGACCTGCTGCCGCCGCTACGCCGGGGCATGCTGATGATGCTGTGCGCGGCGCTGGCCTTTCTTGGCGCGCCAGCCGTCATCCTGATGATCCGCTGGCTGACGCCGATTGTGCCTTTCGGAATCGAGGGATGGCGCTGGGCGCTGATCTTCGGCAGTGCGTGCTCGGCGGTGACCGCGGTTCTGTTCTTCCTGGTGCCAGAATCGCCGCGCTGGCTGGCGTCCGTCGGGCGCGCCGCCAAGGCGGACGAAGCTTGCCGGCGGTTTGAAAAATCAGCGGGCATGATGTCGCCGCCGGCCGGCGCATTTTCGCCGGTCGTGGCTTTGAACGCGAGCGGCTTTCGCGCACTGGCGAGCGATCGCACCAGCCTGCGGCGCACGGCGCTGCTCGGCGCGCTGTACATGCTCGGGCCATGGGCGACGATCGGCTTTCCGCTGCTGAGTGCGGCGGTGATGGTGCAGAAGGGATTTCACGTCAGCGATTCCCTGCTGTTCGCGGGGCTGACCATGTTCGGGCCGACGCTCGGCATTTCCGCGGCATCGGCCTTCGTCGATCGCATCCCGCGGCGGCTGGCGCTGGTGCTCTGCGCGATCGTCATGGTGGTGACCGGTATTGCGTTCGCTGTCAGCACCGTGCTGACGCCGCTGATCGTCGCCGGCGTGGTGTTCAATCTCGCCAGCGCCGTCTACAGCGCCGTGCTCAGCCTTTATGGCACCGAACTGCTGCCGACGCATCTGCGGGCGTCGGCAACGGCCGGGGTCTGGGGGCTTGGCCGGGTGGTGTCCGCGCTGGTGCCGATCGCGCTGCTGCCGCTGCTCGGCGGCTACGGTCCGCTGGCGATGTTCACGGTGATCTCGCTGGCACTGCTGGTCAGCCTGACCCTGATTGGGGTCGCCGGGCCACCGGGCCGCGAGCGCCGGCCGGTCGATTAGCGTTCTGCCGGATCCGGCGTCTGCTTTTCCCGCAGCCTCCGAAAATCCGGTCGAAAGCGTTGGTCGGGACGGCCTCCAAGCGCATCGCAACCTCAGACATTGCTATATTGATGGCACAGGCTAGGGCTGCGGCGAAGCCGCCGGTCACCTTTTTGAATACATTTCCGTGTTCATCTGCCTTTATATCCTCGTAACGAGTTCACGGTAGCAACGCGGCAGCCCGGCGGGTTCGATCGCCGCGGCGCCTTGATCGACCGGAGCGAACGCATGAAATATCTCGGCTACGCCTATCGTTTCGCCTCCAACTTCGCGTTTCTGGCGTTGGTCTATTTCAGCCTGAATTTCATTGGCCAATATCAGCAGCGCACCATCATCGCGGCATTGGTGCTGGCCTATGCGGCCATGCGGGCCGTCTCGGCGCTGCGCACGTTCTATTTCTTCAAAAGCATCGAGCGGCTTGAGCTGGAAGCCCGCCGCCTCGGCGGACTGTCGATGGAGGGACCGATCGCTGCAGCGTCGCGCAAGGTCATCGTCAAGGAGGTCGTCGAGCTGCGTCAGGCCGGCGAGATGAAATCCTACATCGACCTGCTGTTTCTCGGCATCATCGTGGTGCTGTGTCTGGCCAAGATCTTTTCGAACTGAGCCGGCGCTTCGCGCGCTGCGCGGTCGTCAGCGCGCCATGATCGGGCCGGGCTGCAGGCCCGGCTTCGTCACCGGCATGCTGCCGGGGATTGTCCGCTTGGCGGCGCTGGCGTCGATCGAGATCAGCCGGGCAATGGAATCCGAATCGCTGCCGCGCGCCGGGGTTTGCTGCGCGTGGTGCGGCACCTGCACGAGCGCCTTGATCGGCGCGCTGTGCCGCTCGGCGATCTGGAACAGGTTCTGCGCAGGCACCGGCAGCATGGTTCTGCCGGTCATCGCCTGCAGCGTTGATTCGCGCGGCCAGGGCGCTTGCTGCGGCAGCGGAACAGCACCGCGGGGGCGCCGGGTGCGGTCGAAGGTTTCCGTCAGCGACAGCATCTGATCGGACCCTGAGATCGCGGGGGCGGGAAGCATCTCGGCATTGGCGAAGGCGAATGTGGGAATCTTCTGCCAACGCGAGATCGCGATGGTTTCCGTGGTCGGATGCAATTGCCACTGCTGCGCATCGGTCGGCGTCTTCGGCAGTTCTGGCGTCGCCGCGACCACATGGACGATACGGAAGCCGCCGGCCTTCAGGTCGCGCAGAATGCCAGGCAATGCCGCGACGGTGCGGGCCTGGATGTCGTGCAGCAGCAGGATGCCCTTGCCCTTGGCTTCGATCCGCGAGATGGCGAGGTCGTGCACCTTCTGCGACGAGACGTGGCGCCAGTCGTCGGCGGGGAAATCCGCGCTCCAGGTCTGGATGCCCTGCGATGCCAGATAATCCTCGACGACCTCGGCCCGCAGCAGGCCGGGAATCCGGAAGAACGGCGACAGCTGCGCGGAATCGCCGAGTGCGGCCCTGGTCGAGGCGATGCCGTCGTCGATCTCCTGCCTGGCGCGTTCGATCGGCATGTGGTTCATGCTGAGCGGATGGTTCTGGGTGTGGGTGCCAACGCTATGCCCGGCGGCGATCAGCTTGCGCACGCCTTCCGGATATTCCCTGGCCATCCGGCCGATCGTGAAGAACGTCGCCTTCACGCATTGCGCGGCGAGGATTTCCAGAACCTGGTTGCTGTATTTCGGGATCGGGCCGTCGTCGAAGGTCAGCACCACCTCGTGGTCTTCGAGCGGCAGTGTTTCCGAATATTGCATGGTGCCGATCCGCGGATGTTCGCGGGGATCGACGACGATGGTGCGGGAGGTGCCAAGCGCGTCGGGATTGCCGGGGCAACTGGCCGCCAGCGCAGGCTGCGCGGCAAGGCCTGTGAAGATGCCGAAGCCGAGCAGGGCCTTCCATCCGATTGACACATAAGCCATCAACAAACACCAAAATGCATTGCAATTATTCGAAAATTACAGGGCGGCCCATGAACGCCACCTTAACTTCCGGTTATTTCAGCGTCATGGAATCCGTTGGACCGACTTGCCCGGTGCGGCCGCCATCACATGCACCACCCGGTAGTGATTTTCTCTGAGGTAGCGCAGGAAATCGGGCATCATCGCGGCGGTTTGCGCCTTGGTGTCGTGGAACAGGATGATACCCTTGCCGGCGGCCTTCACCCGGTCGGTGATCAACTTCAGCTCCTGCTCGGGCGTCATCTTGTTCCAGTCGCTGGCCCAGAAATCCGCGCCGAACACGGCGATACCCCTGGACTGCAGGAGATCGAGCAAAGCGGGCGTGGATTCGAAATAGGGGAAGCGAAAGAACGGCGTGGTCGGGGTGCTGCCGGCCTTGCCGTGCAGCGCGATCTCATCGGCGGCGATGCCGCGGTCGATCTGCTCGATGGCCGCGGCGCTGCTGATCTTCTTCAGGTCGGCATGCGCCCAGGTGTGATGCCCGACGGTGTGGCCTTCGGCGGCGATCCGCCGCACCAGCTGGGGATTGGCGGCTGCGCTCTGTCCGATCAGGAAGAACGTTGCGCGCACGCATTCCCGCGACAGTGCGGCGAGGATCTTGCTCGTGGTCGGCGGGTTCGGACCATCGTCGAAGGTCAGCACCACCTCGTGATCCTCAAGCGGCAAGGTCTGCGGAAAGCTCTGCAAGCCGACGCGGGGATAGGTCGCCGGATCCACCGTCAGAATGCGCGAGGTGCCGAGCGCATCCTGACGCGGGCATTCCTCGGCGTGAGCGGCGGCTGTGCAGGCAATCAGGGCAACGATGGCGGCCTTCAACACGATCAAGACACTTTCCCGGCCGTTCATTTCACGCGCCGCATATTTCCGATTGCATGGGGCATCGCCGATTGGGTAATGCCTGATGCGAGTTCAAGTTCGATCTCAGTGATGGAATAGCGCATTTCGCAGGAAAGTGCGCCAGGTCCGCAACCCCAATCAAACCGGCAGGTGCGGCATGGCCAATAATCAGGATCTCGCCCCACCCGTCGATACCGCAGAACTGTCGGCGCTCGGCCGGTTTCCGATGCGTGACGACGACGGCAACATCCGTCCAGAGTTTGTCGAGGCGATCTCCCATGCGGTTCAGGTCGCCGACACCGCTTTCCTGAAGGAAATCGTCGGCGAGTTGCACGAGGCCGATCTCGGCGACCTGATCGAGGCGCTGGCTCCCGACGAGCGCGTCAGCCTGATCGAACTGACTGGCGCGGATTTCGATTTCTCGGCCCTGAACGAGGTCGACGATTCCGTCCGCGAGGAACTGCTCGAGGAGCTCGAGCCGGAGACCGTCGCGGAAGGCGTTCGCGAACTGGATTCCGACGACGCCGTCGAATTGCTCGAAGGGCTGGATGAGCAAGATCAGGAAGAGATCCTCGAAAAGCTGCCGCTTTCCGAGCGCGTCGCGCTTGAGCGCAGTCTGTTCTATCCGGAAAACTCCGCCGGCCGGCGGATGCAGACCGAATTCATCGCGGTGCCGCCGGACTGGAATGTCGGTCAAGCGATCGACTATATGCGCAATACGCCCGATTTGCCGGAGCGGTTCTATGAGATCTATGCGGTGGACAGCGACCAGCGCTGGCAGGGCGCGGTATCGCTCGATGCGCTACTGCGCTCGCGCCGGCCGGTGCCGCTGGCCGACCTGATCGACGAGGACCGCCGTCGCGTCTCGGTGGTCGACGATCAGGAGGAAGTGGCGCGGCTGTTCGGCAAATACAATCTCGTCGCCGCCCCCGTGGTCGATACCGACAACCGGCTGGTCGGCGTCATCACCATCGATGACGTGGTCGACGTGATCGAGGAGGAAGCCGACGAAGACCTGAAGGCGCTGGGCGGCGTCACGTCAGACGAAGAACTGTCCGACAACTTCTTGAGCATCGCCAGGGGCCGCTTCAACTGGCTGATCGTGAATCTCGCCACCGCGTTTCTGGCGTCCTCGGTGCTCGGCCTGTTCGAGGGCCAGCTGGAACAGATGGTGGCGCTCGCCGTGCTGGCGCCGATCGTGGCGAGCCAGGGCGGCAACGCCGCGACGCAGACCATGACCGTGGCGGTTAGAGCGCTGGCGACACGGCAGCTCAATCCGAACAACGCCACCCGCGTGGTGATCCGCGAGGGCCTGGTCGGCCTCATCAACGGTCTCGCTTTCGCCGTCATCACCGGCATCGCCGCCGTGGCCTGGTTCAGGATCCCCGGCCTCGGCGTCGTGATCGGCCTCGCCATGCTGTGCAACCTGATCGCCGGTGCGCTCGGCGGAATCCTGATCCCGATGGTGCTGGAGCGGGTCAAGGCCGATCCTGCGGTGGCGTCAGGCACGTTCGTCACCACCGTCACCGACGTGGTCGGCTTCTTCTCCTTCCTCGGCATCGCCACGCTGTGGTTCGGGCTGAAATAGCGGCTTCTTCATCGGACCTTAACGGTAATCGTCGAGCATCGGCCGAAGAGGTCGAACATGCGGTTGCGGTTGAAGGCAGACGGACGGATCGTCGAATTGCGGGACGGGCACGAGGTGCCGCTGGTTCCGCAGATGCCGGCTGAGCCGGCTTCCGCTATCGCGCGCGCCAATGATCCCGCGGTCCGCGATCTGCGCCAGCGCGCGCAACTGACCCAGACCGAATTCGCCGCACGGCTTGGCGTCCCCGTCGATACCATCCGCAACTGGGAGCAGGGCAAACGCATGCCGCGCGGTCCGGCGCGCGCGTTGCTCGCGGTCATCGCCCATGCGCCGGAGACGGTGTTCGCAGCTCTTGCTACTGGCGTCGTCGAGGCCTGAGCCATCGCGGCCGGATGATTGTCGGCAAGTGCTGACAGACCTAACCTGGACCACGCCCGTTCTCGTGTCGTCCATTCGCCCGGGGAGGCCATGATGCAATTCGTGGAAGCCAACGGCGCCCGCATCCCGGCGATCGGGCTCGGCACCTGGGAGCTGCGCGGCCGGGTCTGCGCCCGCGTCGTCGAGCAGGCGATCCGGCTCGGCTATCGCCATATCGATACCGCGCAGGCCTATGAGAACGAGCGCGAGGTCGGCGAGGGCGTGCGCGCTTCCCACGTCCGGCGCGACGACGTGTTCGTGACCACCAAGGTGTGGACCACGCATTTCGCCCCGAACGACCTCGAGCGCTCCGCCAAGGACAGCCTGGTGAGACTGCGGATGTCCGAGGTCGATCTGCTGTTGCTGCACTGGCCCAATCCGCATGTGCCGCTCGAGGAAACGCTGGGCGCGCTGGCGCACGCCAAGAAACTGGGCCTGGCGCGGCACATCGGCGTGTCGAATTTCACGGTGGCGCTGATCGAGCAGGCGGTGGCCGTCTGCAATGAGCCGCTGGTCTGCGACCAGGTCGAGTATCATCCCTATCTCGACCAGACCAAGGTGCGTGACGCCTGCGCGCGCGCCGGCATGGCGGTGGTTGCCTACAGCCCGATCGCCAAGGGCAGCATCAAGACCGACGCGGCGCTGGCGCGGATCGGCGGCTCCTATGGCAAAACCGCCGCGCAGGTCTGCCTGCGCTGGCTGGTGCAGCAGAATGTGGTGGCGATTCCGCGGACCTCCAAGGTCGAGCGACTGTCGCAAAACATCGACATCTTCGATTTCACACTGTCCGACGACGACATGGCGGAAATTTCCGCGATGGCCAGTGCCAAGGGCCGGCTCACCGATTTCGGCTTCGCGCCGAAATGGGACTGAGCGCCGCTGCGACCCGCATCTTGATCTTGCCGCAGGGAACGCCCATGCAGTTGGCCCGTCCCGCACGCGGTCAGTCCGATGTTCTTTGCAATCTCGAAAATTTTCGGTTTTTTCACGCAGCCGTCCAACGCGATCGCGACGATCTGCGCGATCGGGGCGCTGCTATTGCTGATGCAGCGCCAGCGCGCGGGGACGCTGACCCTGACCTTCGGTGTCCTGCTGTTGCTGATATTCGGCTATTCGCCCGCGGGCAACGTGTTGCTGCTGTCGCTGAGCGAGCGTTTTCCGGCCTGGCAGTTCGATGGGCACGATCCCGACGGCATCATCATTCTGGGCGGCGCCATCGATTCAGAAATCTCGGCGGCGCGCGGCGCACTTGAGATGAACGGCGCGGCCGAGCGGATCACCACCATGCTCGAACTGGCGCGGCGGTTTCCCAAGGCGCGGATCGTCTTCACCGGTGGCAGCGGCAATCTGATCGAGAGTTCGGTGCCGGAAGCGCCGATTGCCGGACGGTTGCTGGAAAGCTTCGGCGTGGCGACGGACCGCATTATGCTGGAGAGCGCCTCGCGCACCACCGACGAGAACGCCACCTTCACCCGCGGGCTGGTGTCGCCGAAGCCCGGCGAACGCTGGCTGCTGGTGACGTCGGCGGTTCACATGCCGCGCGCGATCGGCGTGTTTCGCGCCGCCGGCTTCGATGTCGAAGCCTATCCGGTGGATTGGCGAACCCGCGGCTGGGTCGATGCCGGCCTGCCTTTCGATGCCATGAGTGCCGGTCTGGCGCGGACCGACATCGCGATCCACGAATGGACCGGGCTCGTCACCTACTGGCTGACGGGGCGCAGCAGCGCACTGTTTCCGGCACCGCAAAAGCGCTGAGGTGACGCTCAGTCCTGCCGCGGCAGGCCGAGCCGGTAGACGCCGCGAAAATCCTGGGGATCGGCCGGCTTGCCCTTGCGATAGATGACGAGGCGGCCGCTCATGGCCAGCGTCACCGCGGCGCGCCGGATCGGCATCAGCAGCCCATGCCAGTCGCCCTCGGGCGCGATGGCGTGGGCGATCTCCGGTGCACTCAGCGTGCCGCTGCCGGCACCGGTGAGGACATCGAGGATAGAGTCTTCAAGGGAGAGAGCAGCCATGGGCTGAGAATCTGGTGCGGACATGGCCCATGCCATGACGCATTGGAGCGCGCGAAGCAAGGCGTGGCGCAAAACGCCACCGGGCGCTATGATCGCAGGCCGGGACGGCATTCAGAATGTCACGTTTATAGTATGGAACCACGGCACCTCATCCGCGCAGCCATCGCCGTTTCGGTGGTCGGCCATCTGGCCTTGGCCGTGGGCGTGTTCTTCGCCGACGCGCGTCCGTTCGATCCGTCGGTTACGGAAAACATCGCGGTCGATATCGTAACGCCGGAAGAGGTCGCTGCCGTCGCGAAGGAGCCGGAACCAACGCCGCCGCCCGAGAAGCCGAAACCGCCGGAGTTTCGGTTGCCGGACCTGAACAAGCCGACGAGCGAGTCGAAGCCCCAGGCCGCGGCACAAAAGCCGTCGGCGCCGCAACCGGCTGCCGCGCAAGCGCCGCCGCAGGCCGCTCCGCAGCAAGCGCCACCGCCCGCGCAGCCATCGCCACAACAGGCGGCGCCAGCCCAGCCGCTACCATCCCCGCTGAACGCGCAGCCGGCACAGCAGCAGGCTGCGCTGCAGCCACAACCCTCGCCAACCGCGCCGCAAGCGCCGCCTGCGCCGGAGCCTGACATCACCGTCAAATACGGCGTCATGCTCGGCCTGCCGGATGGCAACGGCGGTTCGGCCGCGTTCAGCAAGGCCGACATCGCGCCGCTGGATATCGCCGCGTTCCGGCGGCATCTGAAGACGTGTTCGACGCTGCCGGCCGCGGTTGCGCCGACCGACAAGGTCCGGATCGTGATGCGGGCGTTTCTTGCGCCGAATGGCAAGCTGATCACCGAACCCAGCCTGATCGAGGCCAGCGCCTCGGCGAAAGGGCCGCTGCTGATGCAGGCGGCGATGCGCGCGCTGGAGGCCTGCCAGCCTTACGCGATGCTGCCGGCGGACAAATACAACGAGTGGAAAGTGCTCGATCTCCCCTTCACGCCGCAGGATTTCCCCGGCGGGTAAGCGGAGTGATTATTGCCCCATCGCCTTCCAGGCATTGGAGGCAAACTGCCGCCGCCAGGTCACGATCACCACCGCCGCGGTGGAGGCCAGAAACACCCACGGGCTGACGAACCAGCCGAGATAGCCGAGCGCAAAGAAGAACGCGCGCTGGCCACGGTTGAAGTGCCGCGCCGCCGCGCCGAACAGTTTGGTGGTGCGGATCACATGCGCCTCAGCTTCCGGCGTATCGCGCTTCGAGGCCAGCGGCATCGCGCCGATCAGGATCGCGACATAATTGAACAGCCGGTAGGACCAGGCGAATTTGAAGAAGGCGTAGACGAAAATCAGGATCAGCCCGATGCACTTGATTTCCCACATCGCCGGCGCGGCTCTGAAACCGATGGGCAGGCTTTGCAGCATCGGCATCACCTCGTTGGTGGCGCGCAGCAGCGCCAGCGAGCCGCCGATCGCGATCAGCGTGGTCGAAGCGAACCACGCCGTACCGTTTTGCAGCGAGGTCATGATGTGGGTATCGACGATACGCGCCTCGCGCTCCAGCAGGCGGCGGATCCAGACCTCGCGATAGACGTTCATCCGCGCCGACAGGCTGTCGCGGCCATAGGCCGAATGCTCCAGCGTGATCGCATAGGTGGTCCATTCGAGAATGAAGAACCCGACCGCGAACACATCGACCCAGGAATATTCGAGCATAAATCACCCATCAGAGAAGCCGCGATGGTGCCACGCGTCGGGAGTCGCGGCAACCGGCGTGCGCGCGCGGCTTGATTGCGATGGTGCATGCGTGGCAACTTCGCGTCGCGCATATGGAGTAGACGATGTCGTTGACGCTGGTGATCGGTAACAAGAACTATTCGTCGTGGTCGATGCGGCCATGGCTGGCGCTGAAAGCGTGCAATATTGCCTTCGACGAGGTGGTGATTCCGCTCTATACCGGCGCCGCCGACAAGCAGCGCATTTTGGGCTTTAGCCAGTCCGGCAAGGTGCCGGCGCTGGTCGATGGCGATGTCACGGTGTGGGATTCGCTGGCGATCATCGAATATGCCGCCGAGCGATTCCCGGAGGCCAGACTGTGGCCAGAGGATCGCGCCGGCCGCGCCCATGCGCGGTCGATTTCCGCCGAAATGCATTCCGGCTTCATGGCGCTGCGCAACGAATGCGGCATGAACCTGCACCGCCCGGTCAAGGCGAAGGCGTTGTCGGACGACGCCAAGGCGAACATCAAGCGCATCCAGGAGATCTGGGCGGAGTGCCACGAGCGCTATGGCAAGATCGGTCCGTATCTGTTCGGTGAATTCACCGGTGCGGATGCCATGTATGCGCCGGTGGTGCACCGGTTTCTCAGCTATGCCATCGACGTGACGCCGGAAGCGCGCGGGTACATGGATGCGATGCGGGCCTTGCCGGCGTTCCAGCAATGGACCAAGGAGGGTCTCGCCGAGACGCTGGTGATCGAGCGCTTCGAGGGCGATTGAGTGCCGACCGGGTTTCGCCACAACAACAGCATATTGCGGGTTCATTGCAGCCACGAATGTGAAGCTTTCACGCGAGCGGGGACGACTCGATGAACTGGGCATGGGCGACATCGCTCGATCAACTCTGGCGTTCGCCGACTTTTCCGATGTGGCTGACGCTGGCCGCGGCCTGTTTTTTCGGCCTCATCGTGCTGATCACGCTGCTGCGCGCCGAGAAATCCGTCGCCAACGGTGCGCTGACGGTGATCACGCTGCTGGCGATCGCGGTGGCGGGCGCCGCGACGATTCGCGGTTTTGGGCCGGCCGGGCAGGGTGGAGCTGGCGAGTCGGCCGCGCCGCCGCCGATCGCCGTGTCGCTGCCGGCGCTATCGTGCCTCGATGAGCTCGCCGGAGACGCCGTGCTGGCGGCCTGCGAGAAGGCGCTGTTCAGTTCCGCCGACACCGCCGCGTCGGCGGTGTCCTATGCGTCGGTGAAGATCAGCCGGCTCACCGCCTATGGCGACCTCATTGCTGCCAACAAGAATTTGACGCCGGAGCTGATGGCGTTGCGCCGCGCGGTGGAGCGCGACCGTTACGGGTTGATCGCCCATGTGCTGCAGACCCGCGACCATTGCCAGGCGGGCAACTGCCCGGCCTATGCGTCGCTGACCGACCACAACCAGATCGCCGCCAATATGGAAGAGCGCACTTATGACGGCCTGATCACGCGCTATGCGCCGACCTGGAACGCGCCGCCGGCGGCGGCATCGGCCTCGCTGCCGGTGTCGGTGCCGACCGGCAAGCCCACCACCGCCGACTTTCCCTCGGCATCCTCGATCCCGCCGGTCAACATCATGACACCGGAGCCGCCGTTGGCCGCACCGCGTCCGTCGCCGTCGACCGCCAACGCGCAAGCGGCGCCACTGCGTCCGGCTGCGCCGGCCGCCGCGCCCGGCGCACCCGCTGCGGCGAAGAAACCGGCGGCGCCGAAGGCGGCCCGTCCACAGGCCCAGGCGCCCGCTGCGCCCGTGCAGCTTGCGCCGGCCGCCGCCGCGCCCGATAACTGAGGCTTGTAAATCCCCGCTGCGATGCCGACTTCGGACCCATGCCTTTAAATCTCATCAAGCTCGCCGTCGGCTGCGAATCCATCAAGGATTTCAAAACTCGCGTCGCAGAACGCGTGTCTGCCGCGAAGCAAAGCGGTGCGCCGCAGCATCACATCCACATCACCCGCATGGTGCCGAAGCGCGACGCCGAACTGCTCGACGGCGGCTCGCTGTACTGGGTGATCAAGGGTGAGATCGCGGTGCGCGAGAAGCTGATCGCCATCGAGCCATTCCGCGACCGCGACGGCATCAACCGCTGCCGGCTGGTCCTGCAGCCGAAAGTCTTCGCGGTGTCGCCGCGGCCGCTGCGGCCGTTCCAGGGCTGGCGCTATCTCACGCAAAGCGACGCGCCGCCCGACCTTGGCAAGGCCGCCGCCAGCATCGAGGCGATGCCGGAACCGATGCGCAGGGAATTGCGCGAACTCGGATTGCTGTAGGGGCGCGGTTCGTGCAGGCGCGGTGCGCCAGATGTTTCGCGGATTCGAATTTCAAACAGCCAAGCCTCACATTCTCGCGGCTCATCGAGCCCGAGTTGTGCGGGTGGTTTCCCCTCGAACCATGAGGGGTGGCAGCGCGCCGAAAGGCGCGGGGTAATAGTGTCGCGATCCGCTCCGCCACATCGGCGACAAAGCTGCAATCGCGCAACGCCTTTCGGCGCGCTACCGCGGCGATTTTGGGCGCCGGGGCCGTGCTTCCGGGTACTGGGCATCTATCCGGCCGGCTTTCGCCCGCCTTCACCCGCACCCGTCCAGCTCACGAAGAGCAGACCCCCGTAGTGGGGTCGGACAGCTACCCAGGGCCTCCCGGGTGCGCGGGGATGCGTCCTCCCCACGCCCGCAGGCGCCGCATTCCCAATTCCACCGCAAGACGCCTCATGAAGCGCCCCTCGCGAACGGGATGCAGGGGAATATAATCAAGGTAGGATTGTTGTCAATTGACGATGTGAGTTTTTTCTTCGACATTCCCTCGCTCGTCATTCCGGGGCGCAATGCCGGCGCCATGGCGCCGGCATTGCGAGCCCGGAATCCATAACCACTGCAGGGAGTATGGATTCCGGGCCCGCGCCTCAGTCGGCTATCGCCGACCAAGGCGCGTCCCGGAATGACGAAAGTCGAGTGTTTTGCGGTTCTGGATCAGTAGCACACCACGCCGCTACAGCGGCGCGGTGCTGAGCCGGGGCACGCACTCGCCCTACACGTCCGCATCTCGTAGTCCTGGATGATCCGGCGCGCCGCGCGATCCTGTGCGGCATTAAGGGGCGTTCTTCGTCGGCGACAGTCTGACCGGCGCGGACATCCAGATGAGCTTTGTCGGCGAGATGGCAAAGGCGTTCGGCAAGCTTGGGCCGTATCCCGATCTGGCGGGCTGGATCCGCCGCATGCACGCCCGCCCGGCGTTCCAGCGCGGGATTGCCAGGGGCGGGGATTACCGTTTCGCGAAATAGCGGCGACCGGCGGTTGCCCATCTCCGTCTCCTGCCTAAATATTGCCCCTGAACCGCAAAACCTTGGCCAATCCGGCCAGATGTGGTATCTGGCGCGCGCCGCTTCTGATCGTCACTCGTGACCGCCCGCACCCTGCAAGAGGCTGCGGCGGTGGAGATATTCCGCTTATGACCTCCTCGGCCAAAACCGCTTCCGCGCCCGACTCGTTCTTTTCCGCCCCGCTCAGTGAGGCCGATCCGGAGATCGCCGCGGCGATCAAGGGCGAATTGGGCCGGCAGCGCCACGAGATCGAGCTGATCGCGTCGGAAAACATCGTCAGCCGCGCCGTCATGGAGGCGCAGGGCTCGGTGATGACCAACAAATATGCCGAGGGCTATCCAGGCAACCGCTATTACGGCGGCTGCGAATTCGTCGATGTCGCCGAGACGCTGGCGATCGAGCGCGCCAAGAAGCTGTTTGGCGCTGGCTTCGCCAATGTGCAGCCGAATTCCGGCAGCCAGATGAATCAGGCGGTGTTCCTGGCGCTGCTGCAGCCCGGCGACACCTTCATGGGCCTCGATCTCGCCGCCGGCGGACATCTCACCCACGGTTCGCCGGTCAACATGTCCGGCAAGTGGTTCAAGCCGGCGCATTACACGGTGCGGCGCGAGGACCAGATCATCGACATGGATGCGGTGGCCAAGCAGGCCGAAGAGGTGAAGCCGAAGCTGATCGTGGCCGGCGGCTCGGCCTATTCGCGGGCCTGGGACTTCAAGCGGTTTCGCGAGATTGCCGACAGCGTCGGCGCCTACCTGATGGTGGACATGGCGCATTTCGCCGGTCTCGTCGCCGGCGGCGTCCATGCCTCGCCGGTGCCGTATGCTCATGTCACCACCACCACCACGCACAAGTCGCTGCGCGGCCCGCGCGGCGGCCTGATCCTCAGCAATGACGAGGCGCTGGCGAAGAAGTTCAACTCGGCGATCTTCCCGGGCCTGCAGGGCGGCCCCTTGATGCATGTCATCGCCGCCAAGGCGGTGGCCTTCAAGGAAGCGCTGCAGCCGGACTTCAAGGTCTACGCCAAGAATGTGGTCGAGAACGCCAAGGCGCTGGCCGAGACGCTACGCGCCAACGGGTTCGACATTGTCTCCGGCGGCACCGACAACCATCTGATGCTGGTTGACCTCAGGCCGAAGGGCCTCAAGGGCAACGTCTCCGAGAAGGCGCTGGTCCGCGCTGGCCTGACCTGTAACAAGAACGGCATTCCCTACGATCCGGAAAAGCCCTTCGTCACCTCGGGTATCCGCTTGGGTACGCCGGCGGCGACCACGCGCGGCTTCGGTATTGCCGAATTCAAGCAGGTCGGCGAGATGATCTCCGAAGTGCTGAACGCGGTGGCGCAGGGCACCGATGGCACCGCGCCGCTGGTGGAGGCTGCCGTCAAGGAACGGGTCAAGGCGCTCACCGATCGCTTCCCGATCTATCAGTAAGTCTTGCAGTAAGGTCCTTTGGAATGCGATGTCCGAACTGCAACAGCCTCGATACGCAGGTCAAGGACTCGCGTCCCACCGAGGATTCCGCCGTCATCCGGCGGCGGCGGGTCTGCGTCGCCTGCAACTTCCGCTTCACCACCTTCGAGCGGGTGCAGCTGCGCGAACTCACGGTGATCAAGCGCAACGGCCGCCGCGTGCCGTTCGACCGGGACAAGCTGGTGCGCTCGCTGCAGATCTCCTTGCGCAAGCGGCCGGTCGATCCCGAGCGCGTCGAGACCATGGTCTCGGCGATCGTGCGTGAGCTGGAAAGCGGCGGCGAGGCGGAGATTTCCTCGGAAACCATCGGCGAGATCGTGATGGAGCATCTGCGGAGCCTCGACGACGTCGCTTATGTCCGCTTCGCCTCGGTGTATCGCAATTTTCGCGAGGCCAAGGATTTCGAGGCGGTGCTCGGCGAACTGTCCGGCGATGACGAGCCACGGCCAGTGGTGGTCAGGAAATGATCTTCCGGATTCTGGAAGAGCAATACATCCAGAAATCCGCTGAAGCGAAAGCGATTGACGTCAGGTTCATGCAGCTGGCGCTGACGCTCGGCCGGCGCGGGCAGGGCCGCACCTGGCCCAATCCGGCGGTCGGCGCGATCATCGTCAAGGATGGCGTCATCGTCGGCCGCGGCTGGACGCAACCGGGTGGACGGCCCCATGCCGAGCCGGTGGCGCTGGCGCAAGCTGGCGAGGCTGCTCGCGGCGCGACGCTGTATGTGACGCTGGAGCCGTGCTCGCATTTCGGCAAATCGCCGCCCTGCGCCGACGCGATCATTGCCGCGGGAATTGCGCGGGTGGTGTCTGCGATCGAGGACCCCAATCCGGAAGTGGCGGGGCAGGGCCATGCAAGGCTGCGCGCCGCCGGCATCAAGGTCGATGTCGCGATTGGCGCTGAAGAAGCTGCGCGCGACCACGCCGGGCACTTTCGCCGCATCCGCGACAAGCGCCCCTATGTAGTGCTGAAGCTGGCGGTATCGCCGGACGACAAGATCGCCGCCGCCGGCCACAGGTCCGTTGCCGTCACTGGCGAGGCGGTGCGCTCGCGCGTGCATCTGCTGCGCGCGCAGTGCGACGCGGTGCTGGTCGGCATCGGCACCGTTCTGGCCGACAACCCTGTGCTGACCTGCCGTCTGCCTGGCATGATCCAGCGTTCGCCGGTGCGGGTGGTGCTGGACCGCGCGCTGCGGCTGCCCGGCACGACCAAACTGGTACATTCGGCGCGCGAGACGCCATTGTGGGTGATGACCTCCAGCCTGTCGGAGGCGCCCGCGGCGATGAAGCTCGGCGCCGCCGGTGCGCATGTGCTGCGCGTGGCGACGACGACCACGCCGCCGGGGCTGGATCTCGCCGCCGTGCTACAGGCGCTGGCGGAGAAGGGCATTACGAAATTGCTGGTGGAAGGCGGCTCCCGCGTCGCGGCGTCGTTCGTGGCCGCAAACCTCATTGACGAAGTCTGGCTGTTTCGCGGGCCCAACCCGATCGGCGACGACGGCATCGCCGCGCTCGATGCATTGCCGCTATCAGCCATCACCGGGTCGCCCGGCCTCAAGGTCCGTGCTAGCGAAAGCATTGAAAAAGACACCCTCACCATTTACGAGCGCGCCTAATGTTTACCGGCATTGTCACCGATATCGGCGAGATCGAAAGCCTGACCCCCGTTGCGCAGGGCCAGCTGCATCGGCTGCGGATCCTGTGCCGCTACGACCAGACCACCATTGCGGATGGCGCCTCGATCGCCTGCAACGGCGTCTGCCTCACAGTGGTTGGCTCCGGCACGGCCGGCGGCCGGACCTGGTTCGACGTCGATGCCGCCGCCGAAACGCTCGGTATGACCACCGCACGACTCTGGAAGGTGGGGACGCGGCTCAATCTGGAACGCGCGCTGAAGATCGGCGATGAACTCGGCGGCCACATCGTCTCCGGCCATGCCGACGGCATCGCCACGATCGTCAAATGGGACGAACTGCCCGACATGGCCCGGTTCACCCTGCGCACCTCGCGCGAGCTGGCGCGCTTCATCGCCACCAAGGGCTCGGTGACGCTGGATGGCGTGTCGCTGACGGTGAATACCGTCGCGATCGCGGATTTCTCGGTGCTGATCATTCCGCATACGCTGAGCGCCACCACGCTCGCCGACTGGCGCGCCGGCAGCGAGGTCAATCTCGAGGTGGATCTGATGGCGCGCTACGCCGCGCGGCTGTCGGAAATGAAATAGGTTCAGGCCTTGGCAGCACGGGCTGCTGCGCCTAAAAGCACCCCAACACGCATATAATTCTGGATTGCAACTAAATGGCAGACGCACGGCGCGCGCAATTAAAAGACCAGACCGACATTTCCGGCGCGCGTGCGCTGATTGTCGAAGCGCGGTTTTACGATGACATTCAGGACGCCTTGCTGGAAGGCGCGGTTCTGGAACTGAAAGCGGCCGGCGTGACCCACGACGTCATCACCGTGCCCGGCGCGCTGGAAATTCCCGCGGCCATCGCGATTGCGATCGAGGCTGCTGAAAAGAGTGGCAAGCCTTATGATGCGGCAATTGCGCTGGGCTGTGTGGTGCGTGGCGAGACCATCCATTTCGAGATCGTCTCGATGGAATCCTCGCGCGGCCTGATGGACTTTGCCGTGAGCAAGCGCTTCCCGCTCGGCAACGGCATCATCACCGTCAACACCGACGAACAGGCCTGGGCGCGTGCCCGCGCCGGTGAATTGAACAAGGGCGGCGACGCGGCGCGTGCGGCGCTGGCGATGCTGCGGATCAAACGCCGTCTGGCGAAGAGCTGAGAAGAGATGGCAGAGATCAAAAAGCCCGCAATCAAGAAACCCGCTGGTGACAAGAAAGCCAACCGGCGCGGCGCGGCGCGCCTCGCCGCGGTGCAGGCGCTGTACCAGATGGACGTCGGCGGCGCGGGGATCAACGACATCTTTGCGGAGTTCGAAAGCCACTGGCTCGGCAACGAGGTCGAGGGCGACCAGTACCTGCCCGCCGAGGAAGCGTTCTTCCGCGACATCGTCGCCGGCGTATTGCGCGACCAGAACAAGCTCGATCCCCTGATCGACGAGGCGCTGTCGAAGGGCTGGCCGCTGCAGCGCATCGATGCGATCTTGCGCGCGGTGATGCGCGCCGGCGCCTATGAGCTGGAACATCGCAAGGATGTGCCGGCGCGTGTCGTTGTCTCGGAATATGTCGATGTCGCCCACGCTTTCGTCGAAGGCGACGAGACCGGCATGGTCAATGCGGTGCTCGACCAGATCGCCCGCCAGTTTCGCGCCGACGAGTTCGTGCGCGCGGGCCACTGACCATGGCCGCCGGATCCAACGCATCCGGCGAAGACTCCCTGATCGCGCGCTATTTCAAGCCGCTCGCCACCGATCCCGGTGCCTTCGGCCTGACCGACGACTCTGCCGTGCTCAAGGCTGAAGGCTGCGACATGGTCGTCAACACCGACGCCATCGTCGAGGGCGTGCATTTTCTCCCAGATGATCCCGCCGACACCATCGCGCGCAAGGCGCTGCGGGTGAACCTCTCCGATCTCGCCGCCAAGGGCGCGACACCGGCCGGCTTCGTGCTGACGCTGGCGCTGCGCGCGACCGATCACGGCTGGCTGTCAGAATTCGCGCGCGGGCTCGGCGAGGACGCCGCGCTCTTTGAATGTCCATTGCTCGGTGGCGATACGGTCTACACGCCGGGGCCGCTGATGATTTCGATCACCGCGTTCGGCCGCGTGCCGGTGGGCAAGATGGTTCGGCGGGCTGGCGCCATAGTCGGCGACCGCGTGGTGGTGACGGGGACCATCGGCGATGCCGCGCTAGGCCTGGCCGTGCTGAAAGGCGCCGCCGCGGCGGAAGCGCTCGCCGGCGACGTTGCGATGACTGGCGCGCTCGTCTCACGCTACCGCGTGCCGCAGCCGCGCAATGCGCTGGCCAAGGCGGTGCGCGATCATGCCAGCGCGGCGATGGATGTGTCGGACGGTCTGGCCGGCGATCTCGCGAAACTGTGCGCGACATCGGGTGTGTCGGCGACGATCGAGGCGCAGGCGATACCCCTGTCGGCGCCGGTGAAATTCCTCGTCGAATGCGGCATTGTAGGCATCGAAGCCATCGTCGCCGGCGGCGACGACTATGAAATCATCTGCACGATTCCCGAGGATCGTTTTGCGGCGTTTGCGCACGCGGCGCGGCTGGCCGGCGTCTCCATTGCGACAATCGGCACGGTCGTCGCCGGGTCCTCCGCCCCTCGCTTTCTCGATGTGCAGGGCCGGGAGATTGCTCTAAAGCGGCTGTCCTACAGCCACTTCTGACGATACGTTCGCGCTCCACCTCTCCACACGTCGTCCCGGCCAAGCGAGCTCTCGCGAGCGCGAGCGGGGATACATACGCCGTGCGCTCTCGTTGAGCCACTGGGGCAGAGGCCTTCTGTAACCATGAATGCAAGGGGTTATGGGTCCTCCGGGATTCAGACCTGAATCCCTTGGGATCTGCGCTCGCTACGCTCGCTTGTCCGGGACGACTCGTGGAAATGTCTTCCCCTGCATCCCGTCAAAAATCCCGGTTTAGGTCTTTCGCAGCGTTGCACCCTTGAGGCGATTTTGCCATGCTTGCACTCACGAGAGGCCGTCCTCACGTGGGGCAGGCCTCCTTTTTATGCGTCCGGAACAGGGCGCGGGGCAGGAAGGACTGAGGCATTCCATGACAGCATTGTGGGTGATTGTGTTCTGTGGGGCACTTTCGATCGTTTACGCGATCTGGGCGACGGCATCGGTGTTGAAGGCAGATGCCGGCAACGCGCGGATGCAGGAAATCGCGGCGGCGGTGCGCGAGGGTGCGCAGGCCTATCTGAAGCGGCAATATCTGACCATCGGCATCGTCGGCGTCGTGATCTTCGTGGTGCTGGCGTATTTCCTGGGCACGCTGGTGGCGTTCGGCTTCCTGATCGGCGCGGTGCTGTCGGGTGCCGCCGGCTTCATCGGCATGAACGTCTCGGTGCGCGCCAATGTCCGCACTGCACAGGCGGCGACGGTGTCGCTGGCCGGCGGCCTCGAACTCGCCTTCAAGGCCGGCGCCATCACCGGGATGCTGGTGGCGGGCCTCGCGCTGCTCGGCGTCACCATCTACTTTGCTTACCTCACCCATGTGCTCGATCTCGCTGCCAACAGCCGCACCGTGGTCGATGCGCTGGTGGCGCTCGGCTTCGGCGCCTCGCTGATCTCGATCTTCGCGCGTCTCGGTGGCGGCATCTTCACCAAGGGCGCTGACGTCGGCGGCGATCTGGTCGGCAAGGTCGAAGCCGGCATTCCCGAAGACGATCCGCGCAATCCCGCCACCATCGCCGACAACGTCGGTGACAATGTCGGCGACTGCGCCGGCATGGCCGCCGATCTGTTCGAGACCTATGCGGTGACCGCGGTCGCCACCATGGTGCTGGCCGCGATCTTCTTTGCGACCTCGCCATTGCTGGTCAACATGATGACGCTGCCGCTGGCCATCGGTGGCATCTGCATCCTGACCTCGATCGCCGGCACCTTCTTCGTCAAGCTGGGTTCGAGCCAGTCGATCATGGGGGCGCTGTACAAGGGCCTGATCGCCACCGGCGTGCTTTCATTGTTCGGCGTCGCAGCCGTCATCTACTGGCTGATCGGCTTCGGCCCGCTCGCCGGCGTGAAGTACACCGGCCTCGCGCTGTTCGAGTGCGGCATCGCCGGCCTCGTCGTCACCGGGCTGATCATCGTGATCACCGAATACTACACCGGCACGCAATATCGCCCGGTGAAGTCGATCGCAGCATCGTCGGTCACCGGCCACGGCACCAATGTGATCCAGGGCCTCGCGATCTCGATGGAATCCACCGCCGGCCCGGCGCTGGTGATCATCGCCGGCATCCTGGTCACCTACAGCCTGGCCGGCCTGTTCGGCATCGCCATCGCCACCACCACGATGCTGGCGCTGGCCGGCATGATCGTGGCGCTCGACGCTTTCGGCCCGGTCACCGACAATGCCGGCGGCATTGCCGAAATGGCCGGTCTGCCGAAGGAAGTCCGCAAGGCCACCGACGCGCTCGACGCGGTCGGCAACACCACCAAGGCGGTCACCAAGGGCTATGCGATCGGCTCCGCCGGTCTGGGCGCGCTGGTGCTGTTTGCCGCTTACAATGAAGACCTCAAATTCTTCATCGCGAACGGGGCAAAATATCCGTACTTCCAGGGCGTGCTGCCGGATTTCTCGCTGAACAATCCTTACGTGGTGGTTGGCCTGCTGTTCGGCGGGTTGTTGCCCTTTCTGTTCGGCGCGATGGGCATGACCGCGGTGGGCCGTGCGGCCGGCGCCATCGTCGAGGAGGTGCGGCGCCAGTTCCGCGAGAAGCCGGGCATCATGCAGGGCACCGACAAGCCGGATTACGGCAAGGCCGTCGATCTGCTGACCAAGGCGGCGATCAAGGAAATGATCATCCCGTCTTTGCTCCCGGTGCTGTCGCCGATCGTGGTGTACTTCCTGATCTACGCGATTGCGGGCGGCGGCGCGGCCGGCAAGTCGGCGGCGTTCTCGGCGGTCGGCGCGATGCTGCTCGGTGTCATCGTCACCGGTCTCTTTGTGGCGATCTCGATGACTTCGGGCGGCGGCGCCTGGGACAATGCCAAGAAGTACATCGAGGACGGCCATTACGGCGGCAAGGGCTCTGATGCCCACAAGGCCGCGGTGACCGGCGACACCGTCGGCGATCCCTACAAGGACACGGCGGGCCCGGCGGTGAACCCGATGATCAAGATCACCAACATCGTGGCGCTGCTGCTGCTGGCGATCCTCGCGCACTGATTAGGGAAGGATGAACTAACAAAACCCCGCGGTGCGAGCCGCGGGGTTTTTCTTTCGTGAGGCTCTCCGTCATTGCGAGGAGCGCAGCGACGAAGCAGTTCATCGCATTGCTGGATTGCTTCGCTTCGCTCGCAATGACGAAGGATGTGCTCCGGCTGCCGCGTAACGCGCCGCTATCGTTGCGGCAGACGCTCGAAGGTCGGCAGGCCGTCCGGAATATGATGGAACGCCTGCTTGTCGATGGTGAAGATCGCCATCTGCGGGCTGCCAAAAAGGCTGGGATCATCGAGCGTGCCGACCTTCAGGATCACGGCCGGCAGGCCCGGCCGCAGCGTCGTCAGATGCGTGCCGCATTCGGCGCAGAATTCCCGCGTCACCGCCTTTTCGAGATCGTCGCGCGAGAACTGCCTGGGCTTCCCCTTGGTGTAGCTGAAGCCATCGGGCGGCATCAGGAGAAACATGTTTGGCGATCCGCCGCTGATATACTGGCATTCGCGACAATGGCACTGCGCCTTCATCATCGGCTTGCCCTCGGCTGCGTAGCGCACCGCTCCACAGTAGCATCCGCCTTCAAGTTTCATGGTTGTCTCCCGATGTCGTGATTGCGATGCTTGCTACTGCACGGGCATTGGCGATGAAGGGGTCACTTCACCTCCATCTGCAGAGCCTTCCTTGTCGATGATGGTTTTGAACTTCGCGGTTTCGGCTTCGATGAAAGTCGAGAACTGCGCCGGCGTGCCGTAGTCGGTCACGGCGCCCATCGCCATGATGGTCTTCTTGGTGTCCTCGCGCTCCAGCAGCACCTTGATTTCCTTGTTGAGGGAATCCACCGCCGCTGCCGGCGTGCTCTTCGGATAGAACACGCCGAACCATGAGGAGACGTCGAACTTCGCCAGCTCGGGCGCGGTCTCGCGCATCGCGGGGATGTTGGGCGCCTGCGCATTTCGCTCCAGCGTGGTGACGGCGAGACCGTTGAGCTTGCCGTCCAGCACCTGCGGCAGCGATGGATAGAGATTGTCGAACAGGATCTGGACGTCGCCGGCGAGGGCGGCCTGCAGCGCCGGGCCGGCGCCGCGGAACGGGACGTGCTGCATCTTCAGTCCGGTGAGCTGCAGCCACCACGCGCCGGTGAGATGCGGGCTCTGGCCGACGCCGGAGGAGCCGTAGTTGAGCTTGTCGGGATTGGCCTTGATGTAGGCGATCAGCTCCGGGATGGTCTTGATCGGCACCGAGGGATGGGCGCAGACGATGTTCGGGATCCGGATCATGTTGCTGACCGGCTGCAACTGCTCGGGTTTGTAGGACAGGTTCCTGAAGATGCTGTAGGCGATGGCGTTGGGGCCGGGATTGCCGACCAGGATGGTGTGGCCGTCGCCCTTCTGCCGCGCGACTTCGGCGGTGCCGATGGTGCCGCCGCCGCCGGAGCGGTTTTCCACCACGGCGGACTGGCCCCAGACATTCTGCAGATGCGCTGCCAGCAGGCGGCCCATCACGTCGGTGCTGCCGCCGGCAGCGGCGGGCACGATGATGCGGACGGTTTCGCTGGGACGCCAGTCGCCGGCGGCGTGGCCCACGCGCGGCCATGCGGCGGTGGCGGAGAGCGCGGCAGCGGCCGACAGCACGCTGCGGCGCGTGATGAGTGTGGTCATGTTTCTTCCCTAAAGATTTTTATCGGTATGATTTTTGGTCTTGGTGGCAGCGTAGAGACGCGGCGCGGGGACGGCAAGCCGACGCATTGGCACAGGCAGCGGTGCCAACAAAAACCCCGCGGCATGCCGCGGGGTTTTGCAATTCGATGCTGATGCAGCGCGCCTAGCGGAAGCTGATCAGCTTGAACAGCGGCGTCAGATAGCTCATCTCCTGACCGGAGGTCGGCGTGGTGCGGCTGATGAAGTCGAAGATCTTGCCGTCCTGCAGGCCGTAATTGGCGAGCCGCTCGACTTTGCGATTCTTGTCGAAGTAGATCGCGATGACGCGCTGGTCGGTGACCTTCTGCGGCATGAACGCGACCTGGCGTTCAGCACGCTGCGAGATGTAATAGAACACTTCGCCGCTCAGGGTGGCGACGGTGGAGGGGGTGCCCATCACGATCAGCACCTGATCCTGGCTGGCGCCGATCGGGATCTGCTCCAGCGCGCCGATAGGCAGGATGTAGCCCTTCTGGTACTGCTCGGCGCAGGCGCCCAGCGACATGCAGACGGCGGCTGCGGCAAGAGCGCCGCGCACACGGCGCCAGGGGCGGCGCAAACCGCGCGCCGGCTGCGCATGGGCGCTGGTATGGCTCGAAATTGTCATCGTGGAGCGAACCCCGTCCTCTTGCATCGTGCGAGGCGTTGACGTACCGGGCAGAACCTCTGAATGCAACATGCGCGTGCCCGAGGGGCCCGCCTGAGGAACTCAAGATGGTCTGGCCGTTCAATCACTTCAGGAAAACCCCGACGCCGTTGCGCGGCACCATTGAAGCCATCTATGGCATGATCGTGGCGCAGGCGCGAGAACCCTTGTTTTATCGGGACTTGGGCGCGCCGGACACGGTTAATGGCCGTTTCGATATGTTGCTGCTGCACCTCTGGATGGTGCTGCGCCATCTGAAGCCGAAGGACGGCCTTCCGCAGGGGCCGCTATCACAGGGGCTATTCGACCATTTTTGCAGCGACATGGACGCCAATCTGCGCGAACTGGGCACCAGCGATCTCCGGGTGCCGAAGAAAATGCAGGAATTCGGCCGGGCATTTTATGGCCGCACCGCGGCGTATGATATGGCTCTGGGCGCAGGCAGGGAGCCACTGGCGCTGGCGCTGTCGAAGAATATCTACAATGGCACCGACATCGACAACGCGCGGCGGCTCGCCGCCTATGTCGAGGCGGCGATTGCTAGCCTCGCGGCGCTCGACCAGACAACACTGACAACAGGCGCGTGGCGATTCCCGTCGCCCGCGATAACCATGGTATCGACATGAGCAGACCCGATCGCATGACAGACACCTCCAACCCCTGGAGCGTGCCGATTGCGGTGATCCAGATCCCGGAGACCGGCGTCGCACGCGACATCGAGGCCGGGCCGCAGGAGCGCGAGGCGATGGCGACCCTGGGTGGGCTGCTGGGTGTGCCGTCGGCCAAGGCCTCGCTGCTGCTCACCCCGGTCAAGGGCGGCCATGTCCATGTCACCGGCCGCGTCTGGGGCCGGGTTGGCCAGACCTGCGTGGTGACGCTGGATCCGATCGAAAGCGATTTCGATGAGGCCATCGACCTGATGTTCGCGCCGCCGTCGCAGATCCGCGAACTGGCCGAATCGGTCGACGAGGACATCGAGAGCGACGAGGAGACCCCGGACCCGCCGGAGCCGATCGAGAATGGCTTCATCGATCTCGGCCGGCTGGCGACGGATGCGTTGTTTCTGGGTCTCGATCCCTATCCGCGCAAGCCGGACGCGGTGTTTGAGCCTCCCGTCGAGCATATCGACCCTGACGAGCACCCCTTTGCGGCCCTGAAAGCGCTGAAGGGTGATGCCAGCGCCCCGGTTCCGAAGAAACCCCGGGGCGGCTGAGCTAAATCGGGCAAAGTCTGGCGCGGCTTCCTGCTCGCACGGGCGGGGAGGGCCCGATCAAGCCCGGTTCCGATTCCGGGCTTTCGGCGGCTGGCGAGAGAAAAGCGTCCGGTCAAGATGTTGTATCGGGTCACGGAAACGCTATTGTCCCGGTCCGAACAGGGGTTATTGCCATATCTTCACCGCTCGCCACCCACTGTGGTGAGCTTTGCTCCGCGGCCAGCGTGGTTATGGCCGCAAGAGACAGGTTTCCGGGACGTTCATGCCGAAAAAGGTTCGCATCGCGCTTGACGCCATGGGTGGCGATATCGGCGCATCGGTGGTCATTCCCGGCGCCGCCATCTCATTGACCCGGCATCCCGACAGTGAATTCCTGCTGTTTGGCGACAGCGCGTTGATCGAGAAGGAACTGGCTCATCACCCCGCACTGAAAGCGGTATCGAAGATCATCCATACCGACGTCGCCGTCAGCATGCACGACAAGCCGAGCCAGGCGCTGCGTCGCGGCCGCAAGGTATCGTCGATGTGGCTGGCGATCGACGCCGTGAAAAAGGGCGAGGCCGACGTCGCGGTCTCCGCGGGCAACACCGGGGCGCTGATGGCCATGGCGCGCTTCTGCCTGCGCATGCTGGACGGCATCGACCGCCCGGCGCTCGCGGCGATATGGCCGACGATGCGCGGCGATTCCGTGGTGCTCGATCTGGGGGCCACGATCGGTGGCGACGCCCACCATCTTAAAGCACTGGCGGTGATGGGCAGCGCCATGGCGAGCGCGCTGTACGATCTGGAACGGCCGACCGTCGGTCTGCTCAACATCGGCGTCGAAGAGATCAAGGGCGGCGAAGAAATCCGCGAGGCGGCGGAATTGCTGCGCGCCGCGGATCTGCCGCAGCTGCAATTCATCGGCTTCGTCGAGGGCGACGGAATTGGCAAGGGCGCCGCCGACGTCATTGTCACCGAAGGCTTCAGCGGCAACATCGCGCTGAAGGCGGCCGAGGGCACCGCGCGGCAGATTGCGGAATATCTGCGCGGCGCGATGAATCGGACTTGGCGCTCCCGCATCGGCTATCTATTTGCAAAGAACGCCTTCAAGGCGCTGCGCGACAAGATGGACCCGAGCAAATCCAACGGCGCCGTGTTTCTGGGGCTCAAGGGTATCGTTGTAAAGAGCCACGGCGGCACCAACGCAGACGGCTTTGCCTACGCGGTGGATGTTGGCTATGACATGGTCCGCTACGATCTCCTTACCAAGATCAATCAAATGCTCAATCGCGACGGCGGCGCACTCGCTTCGGCGCCCGCTGCGCAGGAGGCTGTCTCGTGACTGCGATACGTTCGGTCGTGCTCGGCTGCGGTTCCTATTTGCCGGAGCGGATCCTGACCAATGCCGAACTGGCATCGAAAGTCGATACTTCCGACGAGTGGATTGTCCAGCGCACCGGTATCCGGCAGCGCCACATTGCCGCTGACGGCGAATTCACCTCGCATCTGGCGATCAAGGCGGCGCAGGCCGCGCTCGCCCATGCCGGCATCGATGCGCAGTCGATCGATCTGATCGTGCTGGCGACCTCGACGCCGGACAATACGTTTCCTGCCACCGCGGTCGCGGTTCAGAGCGCGCTCGGCATCAACCACGGCGCCGCCTTCGACCTGCAGGCGGTGTGCTCGGGATTCGTGTTCGCACTCGCCACCGCGGATAATTTCCTGCGCACCGGCGCCTTCAAGCGCGCGCTGGTGATCGGCGCCGAAACCTTTTCAAGAATTTTGGACTGGACCGATCGCGGCACCTGCGTGTTGTTCGGCGATGGCGCCGGCGCCGTCGTGCTGGAAGCGCAAGAGCAGCCGGGCAAGCCCTCCGACAGGGGCATCCTGACCACCCATCTGCGCTCCGATGGCCGGCACAAAGCCAAACTGTTTGTCGATGGCGGGCCGTCCTCGACCCAGACGGTGGGCTATCTCCGGATGGAAGGCCGCGAGGTATTCAAGCATGCGGTCGGCATGATCACCGACGTGATCGTCGATGCCTTCAATGCTACCGGTGCCACTGCCGACAGCATCGACTGGTTCGTGCCGCATCAGGCCAACAAGCGCATCATCGATGCGTCAGCGCACAAGTTGCATATTGCACCGCAGAAGGTCGTGCTGACGGTCGATCTGCACGGCAATACCTCTGCAGCCTCGATTCCGCTGGCGTTGGCAGTCGCGGTCGGCGACGGACGCATCAAGAAGGGCGATCTGGTGCTGCTCGAAGCCATGGGCGGCGGCTTCACCTGGGGCTCGGCGCTGATCCGCTGGTAGGCGCAAGCATAAAAATTATCTCGCATTGTCATGATCTTCGATGCGGTTGCATCAATGAGCGCTGTTGACCGGGGAGCGGTAACCTCATAATTTCCGACATGAATTTTGTTCGCCGAGAGTTGGGGCAGGCGATGACGGGCACGGGAAAAACAGTCACACGCGTCGATCTGTGCGAAGCGGTCTACCAAAAGGTAGGTCTGTCGCGCACGGAGTCGTCCGCGTTCGTTGAACTGGTCTTGAAGGAAATCACGGATTGCCTCGAGAAGGGCGAGACGGTGAAGCTGTCGTCGTTCGGTTCCTTCATGGTTCGCAAGAAGGGCCAGCGGATCGGACGCAATCCGAAAACGGGCACTGAAGTACCGATTTCGCCACGCCGCGTGATGGTGTTCAAGCCATCCGCGATTCTGAAGCAGCGGATCAACGGCGAGAGCGCCGTCGGCAACGGCAAAGACGAACACGACGACTGAGTTCGCGAACAACCAGATCGCGAGCAAGCACTTTGCGATAAACTTTGGGGATCCTGCCTTTGGACAAAGCGCCGGATGCGTTCCGAACCATCAGCGAGGTCGCCGACGACCTCGACATTCCGCAGCATGTGCTGCGCTTCTGGGAAACCCGCTTCACCCAAATCAAGCCGATGAAACGATCGGGCGGCCGGCGATACTACCGCCCGGACGACGTCGATCTGCTGCGCGGCATTCGCCGGCTGCTCTACGGCGAGGGCTACACCATCCGCGGCGTGCAGCGAATCCTGAAAGAGAACGGCATCAAGGCGGTGCAGGGGCTGGTCGACGGCGCGGCTGCGCCGGCCTTCGCAGCTGACGGCGGGGCGAAGCGGCGCGTGATCGAGGATGATCATGACGACGCGCCGGAACCGGAAGCCGATATCGACGAGGACGAGGAAGAAGAGGCCGCCGCGCCCGTGGTGGCGCGGCGCGAGCCTGAAATGACCGTGCGTCGCGAGCCGGAGATCGCCGCGCCCCGGCCGCGGGTGGATTCGCCGCGGCCGCAGGCACCTGCGATGGACAGCAGGCCGGCGCCAGCTGCGCCCAGCCCGGCGCCGCGGCTGGATCGCGCCCGGCTCGAAACCGTGCTGCAGGACCTGGTCGCCTGCCGGCAGGTGCTGGATACGGTGATGAAAGAGGGCTGATGGCCTCTGCGCCGGTACGCGGAGGAAAAGATCAGATAAATCAGTTCGTTAGATGGTCGGAGCGAGAGGATTTGAACCTCCGACCCCTAGTCTCCCAGACTAGTGCGCTAACCGGGCTGCGCCACGCTCCGATGTGGCATCCTGTAGCTTCGATCCGGCCGGGGCGCAAGAAGCGCGGTACGGCATTGATCGGTTGGACACCGTATTCCCGGCATGGAAGTTCCTGATATGGAAATGGCCCGGAGCGTGAGCTCCGAGCCATCTGACGCGGACGTACATCCGGTCCGCGCTTAGATGCCCCCACACTGGGCCAGCAGAGTTAATGAAATCTTAAAAAATTTCATCAATGATTCGGAAGGTGCTGGTCCGGTCAAAGCTGCGGTGGTGCCGCGCCCGGCCCAGCTTCATCCGTGCACGACCGATTTGGCGATCATGCAGTGGATGCCTTTCGAGCCATTGACGGTCTGGGTGACGCGCAGGTCGGCGGCGAGGCTGCAGAGCGTGTAGGCATCCTCGCGCGACAGGTTGCGTTTCTCGCCGAGCAGCACGATCATGTCGCGCAGCGCCTTCACCACGCATTGGTCGAGATCCGGATCCATCGCCATCGTCATGTAGTGCGTTGCGGTTTCCGCGCGCGGATAGCTGAAGCGCAGATCCTTGCGCACGGTCAGCCTGAAGCGGCCCTGTAATGCCGTCTCGATCGCGGTGACGCAAACCTCGCCATCGCCCTGCACGCCGTGACCGTCGCCGCACGAGAACATCGCGCCCGGCACGAACACTGGCAAATACAATTTGGCGCCGACCGCGAGTTCCTTGTTGTCGAGGTTGCCGCCCATGGCGCGCGGGATCAGCGAGGTGATTCGGCCCCAGGCTGGAGGTGGCGCTACGCCCATCACGCCGAAGAACGGCGCCAGCGGCAGCTGAAGTCCCCACGGCATCTGGCCGGTCATGCGCGCGCGATCGAGCGGGATGTTGATCAAACGCAGTTCGTGGAAATCATCGGGCAGGGTGCCGGAGAGCGGCTTGATCAGATTGTAGCCCCAATCCTGCCGAAGCTGAATGTCGAGGATCTCGACCTCCAGGATGTCGCCGGGCTCGGCGCCGCCCACCGCGACAGGACCGGTCAGGATATGACCGGGCACCATGCGTTCGTTGCGGGCATGCACTTCGGCGAGTTCGGGCGGGATGTGAAATTTGTTTTTGTCCGGCAACGCCTCGGGTCCGCCGCTGATCGTATCTATGGTGACCTCGTCGCCGCTGTTCACCACAAGCGCTGGCTTCAGTGCGGCGTCGAAGAAGCCCCAGTGACAATTCTCGGAGCTGGCGGGCAGATGGTGGTGAGTCATTGAGGATCCTTCGGGCGGGGCAGCGATGGAGCGGGAGCATCGTTCAATCCAACGCCGCGATCAAGCCGAGGCGTTGCTATCGCCGCAGCCGCGCCGAGTTCGTTCGGCGCGGTCGCGCTGTGATCATCGAGCGATGGAAGCAGTTCGCTCTCAGCGCGCCAGCCAGGGCTCGGCCAGATAGCGCAGCAGCTTGGCTTCGCGGCGGCCACGCGAAACGGTGTCGAGGATCAGCCCCGCGAACATCGAGATCACGGCGACCAGCATGATGCCCACCGAGAGCACGGCGGTCGGCAGCCGGGGCACCAGGCCTTCCTCGACATAGGTGATCACGACAGGAATCGACAGCGCGACCGATATGGTCGCCAGCAGGATCGACAGCGTCCCGAAGAACCGCAGCGGCTTCTCCGAACGATACAGTTTCAGGATGGTGCCGAGGATGCGAAAACCGTCGCGCCAGGTGTTGAGCTTGCTGAACGAGCCTTCCGGCCGCGCGAAATACGGCGTCTTGATCTCCGCCACCGGCATCGCCAGTTCGAGCGCATGCACGCTGAGTTCGGTCTCGATCTCGAAGCCGTCCGACAGCACCGGAAACGATTTAACGAAGCGCCGCGAGAACACCCGGTAGCCGGACAGGATATCCTCAAATCCCTGACCGAACACCGTCGTCAGAAACCCCGTGAGCAGCCAGTTGCCGGTGCGATGACCAGGCCGATAGGCGGCCTCGACCTGATCGACGCGATGCGCCACGACCATGTCGAGATGATCGGCAATCAGCATTTCGATCATGCGGGGCGCGCTGGCGGCATCATAGGTCGCGTCGCCGTCCACCAGCAGATAGATGTCGGCCTCGACGTCGGCGAACATCCGCCGGACGACGTGGCCCTTGCCCTGATGGCGCTCGCTGCGCACCTGCGCGCCGGCCTCGCGGGCGATCTCGATGGTTCGATCCGACGAATTGTTGTCGTAGACATAGATCTCCGCCATCGGCAGGGCGGTGCGGAAATCGGCGACTACGGTGGTGATGGCCGCTGCCTCGTTGAAGCAGGGCACCAGGACGGCGATACGGATCGGCGGAGGTGTCATAGGGGGCGAAGTCCGGTTGAGTCCGGTTCGTCGATTTCAACGACTTGCGGCACGGTGGCCATATATTGCTGGGCTGCGACGAACATGCCCCACATCGCGCCGAGCATCATCCAGAAATGGCGCCAGTGGTCGGTGTCGATGATGAAGGCCTCGCCGACGGTGCCGAGGAAGGCCGCGAACACCGCGAGATAGGCGCGTTGCCACGGCACGCGCACGAAGACATAGCGGAAGCCGAGAATGACCGTCATGAAGATCAGCGCGGGATAGCAGATGCCGGAGATCCAGCCGCCGGACATGAAGGCGTTCAGATAGGAGTTGTGGGTGTCTTCCGGGAAGAATTTTGTGAATTGCAGCGGGCCGATACCGAACGGCAGGTCGAGCGCCATCTGCGCGCCGAGGACGTGACGGCCGAACCGGCCGAAGCGGCCTTCGTCGTATTTCTGGTCAAAGCTGGCGCGCTGCTTGAACATGTCGGCGATAAAGTCGAATTGTAGCAGCACGGCGATCACGACGACGACGACGAGCACCGCCGCGATGGCCATGATGATGATGCGCGAACGCTGCTTGCGGGACGGGCTGGTCAGTACCATCATGAACAGCATGAAGGCCGAGGCGATGGCGAGCAGTCCCCAGGCGGCACGGGAAAATGCCAGCAGCACCGCCAGCGTCATGATGCCCAGCGCAATGGCGCTGCGGAAGGAGCGGCCGAAGCCATCGCTGACGACGCTTTGCAGCGCGAACAGCGCCGGCAGCACCAGGAACGCGCCGAGCACGTTGGGATCCTTGAAGGTGCCGCTGGCGCGGCCATACAGCGTGAACAACTCGCCGCCGCCGGGGATCAGATGCAGATAGCCGGCGATGCCGGACAATGAGGCGACCAGCGCGCCGGCGATCAGCCCGCGGCGCAACAGGTCGAGCCGCGCGGCGGTGTCCTCGGACAGCACCAGCGCAAAGAAGATCGCCGTCACCGCCATGTACCAGGAGGTCAGGATCCAGTTCAGGATCACGGTGGTGTCGAGCAGAAATGCGGCGCAGATGGTGTAGCCGATGTTGACCAGGAACAGCAGCATCAGCAGCGGAATGAAGACCAGCCGCATCCGCAGGCCCGCCGCGAAGAACACCACCATGGCGGTGAGGGTGGCGATTTCGTAGGGGCTGGGTTCGATGAAAACGATGGCGCCGCCAAAACCCATCGACCACAGCAGGGCATGCTGCAGCGTCGCGACGCCGGGCTGGGCCGTCGGGGAAGCAGATGGACGATCGGCCGCTGCGGTGTAGGTCATGGCGTCACAACCCTACCGAGGCAGTGTTGACGAGTGGTGTAGCGCCATGGCGGTTATGATAATTTCCCCGGTAACGGCGCCGTTCAATAGGCGTTCTCGTTCTTGGTCATCAGCGACACCGGCGTCTTCAACAGGATGTAGACGTCGAACAGCACCGCCCAGTTCTCGATGTAATACAGATCGAACTCGACACGCTTCTGGATCTTCTCCTCGCTGTCGACTTCGCCGCGCCAGCCATTGACCTGGGCCCAGCCGGTGATGCCGGGCTTGACGCGGTGGCGTGCGAAGTAGCCGTCCACGGCCTCGTCGAACAGCTGGCTCTGCAACTTGCCCTGCACCGCATGCGGACGCGGGCCGACCAGCGACAGGTTGCCCTTGAAGACGACGTTGAAAAATTGCGGCAGTTCGTCGAGGCTGGACTTGCGGATGAAGCGGCCGACGCGGGTGACGCGCTTGTCGCCCTTCGTGACGACCGTTTTGGCAAGCGGATCGGCCTGATCGTGGAACAGCGAGCGGAACTTGAAGACGTCGATGCGCTCGTTGTTGAAGCCGAAGCGCTTCTGCCGGAACAGCACCGGGCCCGGGCTGTCGAGCTTGATCGCCAGCGCCACCAGCGCCATCACGGGCAGCGCCGCCAGCAGGATCAGCGCGCCAACGATGCGGTCGAACAGCCACTTCATCACCAGATCCCAGTCGGTGATCGGCGCCTCGAACACATCGAGGGTCGGGACCTTGCCGAGATAGGAATAGGAGCGGGGACGGAAGCGCAGCTTGTTGGTGTGCGCGGACAGCCGGATATCGACCGGCAGCACCCACAGCTTCTTCAGCATTTCCAGAATTCGCGTTTCTGCCGAGATTGGCAGCGCGAACAGCACCAGATCGACGCGGGTGCGGCGCGCGAATTCAATGATGTCGTCGACCTTGCCGAGCTTCGGGCTGCCGGCGCAGCTCTCCAGCGAACGCTTATCGTTGCGGTCGTCGAACACGCCAAGGATTTGCAGATCGGAATCTTCCTGGGCGTTGAGTTCCTTGATCAGGTTTTCGCCGTTGATGTCGGCGCCGACAATGATGGTGCGGCGATCGAGCCGGCCCTGATGGGCCCAGCGGCGGATCAGCGCACGCAGCACCGCGCGTTGTGCGATCAGTGCCGCCAATCCGACGATAAAGAATGCCGAGAGCCAGACCCGCGAGATGGTACCGCCGAGCTTGGCGAAGAACGAGACGCCGATGAACAGCAGGAACACAACCGCCCAAGCCGACGCCATGCGGGTCATCTGCCGCAGATGGCCGCGGAAGATTTGCACCTGATAGATGTCGGAGGCCTGGAAGCAGATCACCGCCGTTGCGGCCATGGCGACAATCGCCGTGATGTACTCCCAGGCGAAACCGTCGAGACGCGCGACATAGGCCAGATAAAGTGCGATGCCGACGACGCTGAGGACGACGAAGTCGGCGATGCGTACAGCGCCGGTGATGACGATCGGCGAATAGGCCGCGCGGACTTTCTGGTTGGCGACTTCCTGGGCCGCGGGCGTCAACCGGCGGCGGCGTTCAAACTGCCGTTGGTCGGAGGGCGCGGTCGTGACCGCGTCCAGCATCGAGCGTGCGTTGATCGGTTCCACGTAAACATGTCCGTTCTTGCGTCGACGTGCGGATCCTGCGCGTCAAGCGTACTGCTTTTCGCATAATATAGCGGACAAATCGGAAGATTTGGTTACGGGTTAAGAACGGTTAACGTTTGGCAAATGCTTCGCGATAACCTTCTATGACTCCCTCGACCATGGCGTCCTGCGAGAAGTGCAGGGAGATGCGCTCGCGCAGCGAATGCGCACGGGCCAGCGTCGCAGCGGGATCGTCGAGCGCGGTCCGGATGGCGTCGGCCATGGCGCCGGCATTGGCGGGGGCGAACAGCGCATCAGTATGAGTATCGAAGATTTCCGGAATGCCACCGACCCGGGCGGCGATCATCGGGACGCCGGCGGCGGCGGCTTCGATTACGACATAGGGCATGGAATCGCCGCGCGACGGAACCACCAGCAGGCGGCCTTTCGAGAAGCCGTAGCGCGCCTTGACGTGGCCGATGAAGTGTACGGCTTCGGTCAGGCCAAGCCGCTGGATCTGCGCCTTCAGCCTGCCGGTTTCCTCGCCGTCGCCGCCGAGCATCAGCGTCACCGGCCTGCCGTCGGCGCGCAATTGCGCCACCGCATCGACCAGCAGGTCGGCGCCCTTGATGTGGCGGAATTCGCCGACATAAGCGACGTCGGAAGCATCGTCAGCAAGAGCAACCGGCTCGAATTCCTGCGGCGTCACGCCATTGAAGACGCATTTGACCAGGCCGGAGGGCGTCCCGATCACCCGCTGATAGGTGTCGCGCGCGAAAGCGCTCTCGAACAGGAACAGCTCGGTATGATTCATCAGGGCGCGTTCGAGGCGACTGTAGAAAGCGCCCTTCAGCGTGTTCGGCGGGTAGTGCAGCGAGCCGCCATGGGGGGTGTAGACGCGAATAGTGTTGATGGATTTCGTCTTGAAACGGACGAAGGCGCCGGCCTTGGCGCCATGTCCGTGCAGCACGTCCGGCTTCAGTCGCCGCACCAGGCGCATGAACTGCCCCCAGATCAGGAGGTCGGTCGGATGCGGCTCGCGGTGGATCGGCAGGCGGTGCACGCCGAGCGTCAGCCGCGGCGCGATCTCGGCCAAAGCTGCGTCGGCGCGCTCGCCGCCGGTCAGGCTATCGGCGACGATGCCGACCTGATGGCCACGATCGGCCTGGCCATTGGCGACATCGAGAATGTGGCGAATGATGCCGCCGACCGGGGCGCGGACAGCGTGGAGGATGCGAAGCGGTTTGTCGGGCATGTCCGGCATGATCAGAACCAGCGCTCGCTGATCAGCACGGTGTCGCCGGGACTGATCGGCGTGCCGAGCGGCACCACCGCGCGGTACACGCCGTCCGCCGTGGGATGCGTCAGCGTGACTTCGTCGCGCCTGGCGCGCGGCGAGAAGCCGCCGGCAATGGCCACTGCGCTCTCGACGCTCATGTTCGGCACATAGGGATACTGGCCGGGGGCGGCGACTTCGCCGAGGATGAAGAACGGCCGGTAGGCCTCGATCTCGACAGCCACCGAAGGCTCGCGGATGAATCCGTTGCGCAGACGGCCAGTGATGCTGGCGGCAAGGCCGGCCGGAGTCATGCCACGCGCCGGCACGCTACCGATCAAGGGCATGGTAATGTTGCCACCGGCACCGATGGCATAGGAATTGGTGAGGCCCTCCTGACCGTAGACCACCACGCGCAGCCGGTCGCCGGCATCGAGGTGATAGTCGGGGTCGTAAATCGGAGCGGGGACGCCGTAACGAACCGGCGCGTAGGCCGGTTGGTCATAGGCCATCGCGTCGAGATTGCCTTGCGGCTGCACCATGGCGACGGGTCCGGACCTGCGCATGCAGCCGGACAGAGCCAGCGCGGCCACAACGGAGACAATGACGGCGCGGGCGGATCGCATCGAAAAATCCTGAGAAATATCGAATCCAATAAGAGGCCTCGTGGTTAACAAAGCGTGAGCCCTCGCGGGTGAAATGATACTGGTATCAAGGCTCGAATTAACCGGGCGGCAACCTTAATCGAATTTAATCGACGCAGTGGAGTGAAGCGTCGTAGCGTTTGGTAGGGGTATGCAATGCGTTTGGCATTCTGGCGTGCAGGCAAGATCGGAGCGTTGTTCCGGAAGGCCGACAAGGCACCGGCCGCACCCAGCGCGCCGTCAGTTTCCAAGCCCGCAGTTTCCAAGCCCGCAGTTTCAAAGCTTGCCGTTTCAAAGTCTGTATCGGCACCCGCGCCGCAACTCAGCGATCTCGATCTCCGTGCACTGTGGCAGGCGCTGCGGCGCAAGCGGGCCTGGGTCATCGTTCCCACCGTGATCGCCGCCGTGCTGTCGATCGCCGCCGTCAACCTGATCACGCCGCGCTACAAGTCCGAAGCCCGCATCCTGATCGACGGGCGCGAAAATATTTTCCTGCGGCCGAATGGCGAGCGCAACGACGAGCGCACCGCGCTCGATCCGGAAGCTGTGACCAGCCAGGTGCAGCTGTTGCTGTCGCGCGATCTGGCGCGTGAGATCATCAAGAAGAACAAGCTGGCCGAGCGGCCGGAATTCGATCCGGTACTGCAAGGCATGTCGCCGGTGAAGACGCTGCTGGCGCTGTTCGGCATCGGCCGCGACCCGTTCTCGATGACGCCGGAAGAGCGCGTGCTCGATTCCTATTACGAGCGCCTGACCGCCTACGCTGTCGACAAGTCGCGCGTCATCGTGATCGAATTCCAGTCGTACGATCCCGATCTGGCGGCGCGTGTCGCCAATTCGATCGCCGACGGCTTTCTTGCCATGCAGCAGGCGGCGCGGCAGGAGCAGGCGAAATCGGCGGGGCAGTGGCTGTCCGGCGAGATCGACGGCCTGCGCAAGAAGGTCGCCGACGCGGAATCGCGGGCGGAAGATTTCCGTTCGAAATCCAGCCTGTTCATCGGCACCAACAACACCTCGCTGTCGAACCAGCAGCTCGGCGAGATCAACACCCAGCTCAACAATGCCCGCGCGCTGAAATCGGACGCCGAGTCGAAGTCGCGGATGATCAAGGACATGCTGCAGTCCGGCAAGCCGATCGAGTCGTCCGAAGTTCTCAACTCCGAACTGATCCGGCGCTTGTCCGAGCAGCGCGTGACGCTGCGTGCGCAGCTCGCCGAGCAGTCCTCGACGCTGCTCGACAACCATCCACGGATCAAGGAGCTGAAGGCGCAACTGTCCGACCTCGATCGTCAGCTCCGCGAGGAAGCCGCCAAGCTGTCACGCTCGCTGGAGAACGACTCCCGCATCGCTGCCGGTCGCGTCGAGGGGCTCAGCAACAGCCTTGAACAGGTCAAGCGCCAGGCGACCTCCACCAACGGACAGGATGTGCAGGCGCGGGCGCTGGAGCGCGAAGCCAAGGCGCAGCGCGATCTGCTGGAATCCTATCTGGCGAAGTACCGTGAGGCGACGACGCGGGAGAACATCGAGGCCGCGCCGGCCGACGGCCGGATCATTTCCCGCGCCATCGTTTCCAACACGCCGGCCTATCCGAAGAAGCTGCCGATCGTGCTGATCGCGACGCTGGCGACTCTGCTGCTCAGTGCCGGCAGCATCGTCACCAGCGAGTTGTTGCGCATGACCGCGCCGAGAGCTGCGGCGCCTGTGGTTGCCGCCGCGGCGGTACCGGTGCGCGCGGCACAGCCGGAGCCCGCGCCGGTGGTCGAGCCCGCGCCCGCGATTGTGCCGGAACCAATGGTGCGCGACACCCATCCGGAGTTGGCTGCCGGTGTCAGTGAAATCGAACAGCTCGCGCAGGATCTCCGTGCTGCCGGCGCCCGCAAGATTACGATCCTCGGCACCAGCCATAACGACAATATCACGCTGACCGCCTTGACGCTGGCGCGGTTGCTGGCCCGCAGCGCCAAGGTGGTGCTGGTCGATCTCGCCGCGTCGTCGCCGACGCTGGAAGCGGTGTCCAACGATCCCGCGGCGCCCGGGCTGGCGGAACTGATGCTCGGCGAGGCGTCGTTTGGCCAGGTCATCACCAAGGACAAGATGTCGCGCGTGCACATGGTGAGCGCGGGCCGTGCCGGCGCCGATCGCGCGCTGCTGCAATCGCCGCGGCTGACCATGGCGCTCGACGCCTTGCTGCGCGTCTACGACCACGTCCTGCTTGATGCCGGCACCGCGGCCGATCTGCCGGCCGGACTGCTGACCTCGCAGGCCCGCGCCGTGGTCGTGCCGGATGCGTCGATGAGCCTCGAGGCGTGCAACCTGATGAGCGAGCAGCTCAAGGCCGTCGGCTTTTCGGATGTGGTGATGCTGCGCTCGGCGCCGCAGCCGGCCGATGCTGCCGCGCTCGGCGAACGCGTCGTGGCGGCCTGACAAGGCCGTCAACTTTCCTGAGTTGTCATTCCCCGACACGCCAATTGGCGTGTCTGCGGATGCACTTCAGACGGCGAAGCCGGCTGGAGTGCAGACCCGGAATCCCGATCTGCTCAGCCATCTCTGGATTCCGGGCTCACTCGCAGCTAGCGCTGCTCGCGCCCCGGAATGACAAGGAAGTAGTCGGAGGGAAGAGCTCAGCGCTGGAACGCGTTGCGCAGCAGCTGCGCCATCTGCAGCAGCGCCGGGGTCTGCTTCACCAGGCGCTTGGCATGGGCGAAGGACGACAGGCCCATGGCGCCAAGCTTGCCCCGTGTGGTGAGCGGCACAAAACTGTCGAAGATCGGCTCGTCGTTCTTGCAGAACATCTTCTTGTAGTCATCCGAGCCGATGCCGAGGTCGAGCGAGGTGACGCCGCGCTCGGCATAGGCGTCGATGATGGTGCGCATCAGGATCAGCCCGGGACTGTATTTGGAATTGGCCGACATTGTGTAGGTGTTGAACATCATCGAGAAGCGGCCGGCGTCGGCGACGCCGGCGAACAGCGCGATCACTTCCTCGTCGCATTCCAGCGCATGGATATCGATGACGTGGCCGCCCGCGCGCGGCGCCAGGCAGGCGCCGCGGATAAAATCCTCGACACCGGGCTCGGCGAACACGTTGGGCAGCTTCTGCTCGGCCATCCGCAGCGGCTTGATGGTGAAGAACGCGTCGAGCACGCGCTTGATGTCGGCGTCGCCTGACGCGAGGAGGTAGCGATAGCCGGGCACGGCTTCGTATTTGCGTTCCTTGCTCTTCAGCCGTTTGCGAAATGAATTGCTGATGCGATCGGTCGGCGGCGCGCCGGGTACCATGTTTAGCACCGGACAATCGTTAGTGGACGCCTGGCTCGGCAGCAGCGCCATCGGATTGGCGATGCCGAGCCAGCGCTGCGGCTGGCGGGCCAGCGCGAGCACGTCGATCTTTTCGCCATGCTGCTGGATGCCGCGCAGCAGCGCATCCATGTCGGCCTTGCCGGCGCTGGCTGCGAAGTCGCGCTGCCACAGCGGCATGTTGAAGGTGACGTGCTTGCCGCCGAGATAGCCCGCGACCCGCACGCCGTTCTCCTGCCTGGCGCCGAGCGGCAGCAGCAGCAATGGCTGATCTTCGGAATCGTAGGCGGTGACGATGAAGGGCCGGAAGCCTTCCTGTTCGCCGATATGGGTCTGCCAGGCGAGCTGGAAATCGAAGCGCTGATACGGCGTCGATAGCTGTTCAGGTGATTCCAGGTTGCGCCAGATGGCTTCGGCGGTGCGGAAATCCTTGATGACGTCGACGCGCGCGATGCGACTTGCATCGGGCCTTGCCGCCGTTGGACTTTCCATCACAGCAGCCATGGTCATCGCGAAGCCTGTTTGAGATTTATTTACATTTTTCGATTTCGGCCGACCTTTGCAAAGAAATGTCAACAAACAGTAATCACAATGCGCTGGGAGCGGGCGGTGACAGACCGCATGGGGGACTGCGCGGTGTCACACAAGGCGGGATGGCTGACGAGCCTGAAGCTTGAACTCGCCTGGTTCAGCGGCTTCGCGCGGCTGCTGGAATGGCAGAAAGGCGGCGCCGGTGTCATCCTCAAATTCGAGCGGGTGCGGCCGGCGCGATCCAGTGGCTTCCAGCCGCTGAAATCCCTGGAGATCACGCCGCAATTTCTCGATCGCATGATCCGCAAGCTGAAACGCTGGAAGTTCGATATCGTCTCGATCGAAGAGGCGTGCCGGCGTGCGGGGCAGCCGCGTTCGGGGCGGCGTTTTGTCTGCCTGACCTTCGATGGCGGCTGCAAGGATGTCGTTGCGCATGCTTATCCGGTGTTGGCGCGCCACGAGGTGCCGTTCACGGTATATCTGCCGACGGCGTTTCCCGACGGCCTCGGCGAAGCCTGGTGGCTGGCGCTGGAAGAGGTCATCGCTACGCATCATCGCATCAGCCTGATGATCGACGCGCAGGAGCGGCATTTTGCAGCGGGCGATCTCGCGGAGAAAGTTCAGCTGCATCATTATCTCGACAGCTGGATGCGGACGCTGCCGCCGCCGGAGCTATCGACGGCGATCAACGATCTCTGCACCCGCTATTCCGTCGATCTCGCCACGGTGTCGCGTAAGGCGGCGATGGACTGGGACGATGTCGCCAAGCTCGCCGCCGATCCGCTGGTGACGATCGGAACCTGTACGGTGAACTATTCGATCCTTGCCAATTTGAAGGATGCCGCGGCGCTACGCGAAATCACCATGGGCCGGGCGGTGACACAGGCGGCGCTGGGTCGCGATCCGCTGCATCTGGCCTATCCGTTTGGCGACCGCGGATCATTCAACCCGCGTCACGTCGCGATGGCGGCGGAAGCAGGGTTTGCCAGCGCGGTGACGGCCGTACCCGGCGTGGTGCAGCCCGATGGGCGGTCCAATCTGCATGCTTTGCCGCGCATAGCCTGGGATGGCCGGCGGCGCTCGCTGCGGGCGCTGCGCGTGATGCTGTCGGGCGTGATGTTCGACGCTTAAGGCTAGCCGGCCTGTTCCGGGTCCGGCCGCGCCATCCAGCTGATGATCGGCATCGCCGGCAGCACCCAGCCGATTCCCGCCACCACGTAGAAAATGGCCTGATACCAGCCGGAAGCGGCCAGCCACGGCGCCTGCGCCACGGTCATGCCGAGCAGCGACCAGACCACCACGAGGACGAGCAGGAAGATGGTTCCGAAGAATTTGCGGGTGCGGATGGTCATGACGGAAATGTGCGGTCCGGGCTGAGACAGGGCAGGGCGCGCGGCTTTGCAGGCGCCAACGGGCGGACTATAAGGTGCGCGACAATCCATTCAAGACATTGAATTCCGAGACTGTTCCCGATGACCGGCATGCCCCACCCACGCGACAAGCGGCTGCGGCCGGTACGATGGTGGCTGATCGCCGTCGCCACGCTGATCGTGCTGATGGTGCTGGTCGGCGGCGCCACGCGGTTGACCGAATCCGGGCTTTCGATCGTCGAATGGAAGCCGGTGACCGGCACACTGCCGCCGCTCACGCAGGAACACTGGACCCAGGCATTCGAGGCCTACCAGGCAATCCCGCAATATCGCGAGCTCAATTCCGGTATGAGCCTCGACGAGTTCAAGACCATCTTCTGGTGGGAGTGGAGCCACCGGCTGCTCGGCCGCGTCATCGGCGTGGTCTATCTGCTGCCGTTCCTCTGGTTCCTGTGGTCGGGCGTGCTGACCTCGGATCTGAAGAAGCGGTTGTGGGCGATCTTCGGCCTCGGCGCGCTGCAGGGCGGCGTCGGCTGGTGGATGGTGGCCTCGGGTCTCACCCAGCGGGTCGAGGTGTCGCAATATCGTCTCGCGACGCATCTGATCCTCGCATTGGTCATCTTCGCCGCCATCGTTTGGACGCTGCGGCGATTGCGCGACCGCGCGCCGCTGCCGGCACCCGCGCGTTTGCGCGTCACCAGCGTGGTGCTGCTGGCGCTGACGTTCCTTCAACTCTATTTCGGTGCGCTGGTCGCGGGGCTGCGTGCTGGCCGCGTGTTCAACACCTGGCCGGAGATCGACGGTGCGCTGATCCCGTCGGCGGCGCGGCTGTTCTTCGAGCAGCCGTGGTGGCGCAACCTGTTCGACAACACCCTGACGGTGCAGTTCGAGCATCGCATGACCGCCTATACGCTGTTTGCGCTGGCGATCCTGCATGCGGCCGATGCGATCAGGTCGCGGGCTGGCTCGGCGGCCGTCAACGGCGCGCTGTGGCTGGCGGCGGCGATGACGCTGCAGGCGGTGTTGGGCATTCTGACGCTGCTGCATCAGGTGCCGATCGGGCTGGCGCTGGCGCATCAGGCGGTAGCGATCCTGGTGCTGACGCTGGCAATCCTGCAGGTCGAACGGTTGTCGGCGCGACGGCCGGTGCCGTCGGCGCAGAAACTCAACCTGGCGGTTGGCCACCGCGGCTGAATTGAGCGATTCTAATCGCTGGGGTCGCACAAGCCCTTTATTTGCAGCAGCAAGTTTGTATTTCCAGTGGACCTGACAACGTCTTTTCGGGGCGGGTCGTCACAGACGGATTGGTCCATGTCTTCTGCATTCATCCAGGCGGCCGTCATTCTGCTGCGCGAGGGCCTTGAGGCCATGCTGGTGATCGCAGCACTCGCCGGCTATCTGAAGAAGGCCGGCGGCGGCCATCGCGTGGCCGCGCTTTATACCGGAGCGGTGGCGGCGATCTTCGCCAGCCTGGTCGCGGCGTGGCTGTTCGCCGTGTTCAATTCCGGCGATCACAGCGACGTTCTCGAAGGCGTCATCATCCTGTTTGCGGCGAGCCTGATGCTCTATGTCAGCGGCTGGCTGATGGTGAAGCAGGATCCGCGCGGCTGGCAGGATTATCTCGCCCACAAGGCCGACGATGCGCTGGCGCAGGACACCGGCCTGGCCGTGGCGACGCTGGCCTTCCTCGCGGTGTTTCGCGAAGGCGCCGAAACCGTACTGTTCATCAATGCGCTCGCCACTACCGAAGGCGGCTGGAGCGTCGGGCTGTTTGGCGGCCTGGCCGCCGCGACTGCAGGTCTTGTCGTGCTGTTCTACTTCATCAATCTGATTGCCCAGAAGATCCCGTTGCGTCCGCTGTTCATCATCACCTCGGCATTCCTGTTCGCGATGGCGATCAAGTTCATCGGCGAGGCGGTGCAGGAATTCCAGGAGCAGGCGATCATCTCGGTCACGGACGTGAAGGGCTCCGCGTTCCTCAGCACAATCGGATTGAACCCGAGCGTCGAAGCGCTGTCGATCCAGCTGCTGGTGATCCTGTTCGCGCTAGCGACCTATTCCATCGTCCGGCGCAACAGCCGGCTGATCCGCGAGGACAAGGCGGCCGCGTTGCGGGCAAAGGGCTGAGGGCAGGCTACTCGGATTGTCATTCCCCGACACGCCAATTGGCGTGTCTGAGGATGCGCTTCAGACGGCGAAGCAGGCTGGAGTGCAGACCCGGAATCCCGAACTGCTCAGCTATCTCTGGATTCCGGGTTCGCTCGCAGCTGACGCTGCTCACGCCCCGGAATGATAATTTACGCGCTCAGCGCCTGCTCCAGATCCGCGATCAGGTCTTCCTTGTCCTCGATGCCTACAGACAGCCTGACAACGTCCGGTCCGGCGCCGGAGCGGGTCTTGGCGTCGTCGTCGAGCTGGCTGTGGGTGGTCGAGGCCGGGTGGATCACCAGCGAGCGGGTGTCGCCGACATTGGCGAGGTGCGAGAACAATTTCAGGTTCGACACCAGGCTGACGCCGGCTTCATAGCCGCCCTTCAGGCTGAAGGTGAACACCGCGCCGGCGCCCTTCGGCGCGTATTTGCGGGCGAGGGTGTAATAAGGGCTGCTCGCGAGGCCGGCGTAATGGACAGCGGCGACCGCCGGATGCGCTGACAGAAATTCCGCCACCGCCTTGGCGTTCTCGCAATGGCGCTGCATGCGCAGTGGCAAGGTCTCGATGCCCGTCATGATCAGGAAGGCGTTGAACGGCGACAGCGCCGGGCCGAGATCGCGCAGGCCGAGCACGCGGCAGGCGATCGCAAAGGCGAAATTGCCAAACGTCTCCTGCAGCTTGATGCCGTGATACTCCGGGCGGGGCTCGCTGAGCATCGGATACTTGTTGTCCTTCGACCAGTCGAAGGTGCCGGCATCGATAATGATGCCGCCCAGCGAATTGCCGTGGCCGCCGAGAAATTTCGTCAGCGAATGGATCACGATGTCGGCGCCGTGGTCGATCGGGCGGATCAGATACGGCGTCGCCAGCGTGTTGTCGACGATCAGGGGTACGCCGGCATTGCGCGCCACGGCGGAGATCGCCTCGATGTCGGTGATACTGCCGCCGGGATTGGCGATCGATTCGATGAAGATCGCCTTGGTGTGCGGCGTCACCGCGCGCTCGAAGCTGGCGACGTCGTCGCTGTCGGCCCACACCACGTTCCAGCCAAAGCTCTTGAAGGCGTGGTTGAACTGGTTGATCGAGCCGCCATAGAGTTTGCGCGAGGCGATGAATTCGTCGCCGGGTTTCAAGAGCTGCTGGAACACCACCACCTGCGCGGCGTGGCCGGACGCGGTCGCCAGCGCCGCGGTGCCACCTTCAAGGGCTGCGACGCGTTCTTCCAGCACCGATGTGGTCGGGTTGGTGATACGGGTATAGATATTGCCGAAGGATTGCAGGCCGAACAATGAGGCCGCGTGATCGGAATCGTTGAACACGAACGAGGTGGTCTGATAGATCGGCGTCGCGCGCGCGCCGGTGGTGGGATCGGGCTGCGCGCCGGCGTGGACGGCGAGGGTGGCAAACCCCGGAATACGATCGTTCATTGTCACTCCCTGTAAAATGGTCGGATTGTTGGCGGCATGCTGATGGCGCGGGCGGTCGCCGTCAAGGCGAGGCGGTATTTTGTCGTGACTTCGCAACAGCCATGCTGCGCTGTGTCATCGCTACGAAAAGAAATTGTCGGATCGTACGGTCAGACGGCGTCGTTCTTGTTTTTTGCCGCGCGGTCTGCGGCGTCGGTGCCACCGCCGCCAACGCTGGCGCGATTCAGCGACAGCCGCATGCCCTGGGTCGGGATCGGCGCACGCTTCGAACTCAGCGTGCGCGAATTGACGCCCATCCAGGAAATCTCCGACGACAGCCGGCCATATTCGATTTTCGGGCAGCGGTTCATCACCACCTTGATGCCCGCGGCCTCGGCCTTTGCCGCGGCCTCGTCGTTGCGGACACCAAGCTGCATCCAGATTACTTTCGGCAGCGGGCTCAGCGTCAGGGCATCGTCGATGATCGGCATGACGTGGTCGGCGTTGCGAAATATATCAATCATGTCGATCGGCCGGTCGATCTCGCGCAACGAGGCGACGAACGGTTTTCCAATCAGGCTCTTGCCGACCTGGCCGGGATTGATCGGGATCATGTCGTAGCCGCGCTCGGCGAGATATTTGAAGACGAAATAGCTCGGCCGCACATTCTGCGGCGATGCCCCGACCATCGCGACGGTTTTGACTGTGTTGAGGATCTCGCGGATCCAGGCGTCATTATAGTGGTCGTGGTTCATTTCAATTACCGGTCTTGCCAGGTCGGATCGCGCTTTTCGATGAAAGCGCCTATGCCTTCCTCGGCGTCAACAGCCATCATGTTCTCCGTCATCACCTCCGCCGCGAAGCGGTAGGCGTCGGCGAGGCTCATCTCGGCCTGGCGGTAGAAGGCGGCCTTGCCGAGCTTGACGGTGTGGGCGGATTTGCGCGCCACCTGCTGCGCCAGCGCGATTGCCGCGTCGCGTTCAGTGCCGGCGGGTGCGACGCGGTTGATCAAACCGATTTCGCGAGCACGTTCGGCCGAGATCGGCTCGCCGGTGAGCAGCATCTCCATCGCCTGCTTGCGCGGCACGTTGCGCGACAGCGCCACCATCGGCGTCGAACAGAACAGCCCGATATCGACACCGGGCGTCGCGAAGGTCGCAGCTTCCGAAGCCACCGCGAGATCGCAGCTCGCGACCAGCTGGCATCCCGCGGCGGTGGCGACGCCTTGCACCGAGGCGACCACCGGCTTCGGCAACAGCACGATGGCCTGCATCATCGCGCTGCAGATCGACATCATGTGCGCAAAGTAGGCGCGGCCGCGATCGGCATCGGCGCGGCGCGCGGTCAGTTCTTTCAGGTCATGGCCGGAGGAGAATGCCGAGCCGTTCGCGGCGATCACCACCGCGCGCACGGCGCGGTCGCCGGCGATGTCATCGAGTGCGGCGTGCAATTCGCCGATCAGTCCTTGGGACAGGCTGTTGCGCGCCGCGGGCCGGTTCAACGTCAGCACGGCAATACTGCCGATCGTCTCGCGCAAAAGAATCGGAGGTTGCGCGGTCGCCGCGCGTGCAGGCTGGGCCATCACTTAATTTCCATCGCTGGGCAGGGCCGTCACCATATTGTAACAGAGGCCAGCAAGCGAGAGCAGGGCGGAGACACATGACGAGCGCGAAAATGAGCGTGGCGGAACTGGAGACATTCCTGCACAGGGAATTTCCGCAGGCGTTCGGCAGCGGCGACATTGCCATCGAAAGCGCCGACGGCACTACCTGCCTGCTGCGCCAGGCCTATGGTGAGCGGATGTTGCGGCCCGGCGGTACGGTGTCCGGACCGACGCTAATGGCGCTGGCCGACTTCGCCATGTACGTGGTGCTGCTGTCGGCGATCGGGCCGGTGGGCCTCGCGGTCACCACAAATCTCAACATCAATTTCCTGCGCAAGGGGCAGCCCGGGCAAGATGTGCTGGCCGCGGCGAAGCTGTTGAAGCTCGGAAAGCGCCTCGCGGTGGGGGAAGTGACCCTGTTATCAGGCACTTCGCCGGATCCAATCGCCCACGTGACCTCCACCTATTCCATTCCGAATGTTGGGTGAATTTGATGGTATTATAGAACCGTATTTATAACGCTATGTTTTTGCTTTATAATTTTGCACGATTTGGCATTGACGGAATCCGCTCGCCTATCTAGAAACGCGCCTAGTTCGGCGGGTTTGCGCCGATGTCTCCTTTTCACACGGATTTCTCACATGAAGACGTTTTCGGCAAAGCCAGCCGAGATCACGAAGAAGTGGATCGTCATCGACGCCACTGGTCTCGTGGTCGGCCGGCTCGCCACGCTGGTCGCGATGCGACTGCGCGGCAAGCATCTCCCGACTTACACCCCGCATGTCGATTGCGGCGACCATGTCATCATCATCAATGCCGCCAAGGTGGTTTTCACCGGCCGCAAGCGTGAAGACAAAGTCTATTACAATCACACCGGCTTCATCGGTGGCATCAAGGAACGTACTGCGAAGTCGATCCTCGAAGGCCGTTTCCCGGAGCGCGTTGTCGAGAAGGCCGTCGAGCGCATGATTCCGCGCGGGCCGCTTGGCCGCGTCCAGTTCGGCAATCTGCGCGTCTATCCCGGCGCCGAGCATCCGCACGAAGCTCAGCAACCCGAAGCGCTCGATGTTGGCGCGTTGAACCGCAAGAACAAGAGGGCCGCATAATGTCGGATACCATGCAGTCTCTCGATCAGCTGTCGTCGCTGAAGGTGTCCGCTCCGGACGCGCCGAAGTACGTCAAGAAGATCGACAAGCAGGGCCGCGCCTACGCGACCGGCAAGCGCAAGGACGCGGTTGCCCGCGTCTGGATCAAGCCGGGCGCCGGCAAGATCCTCGTCAACACCCGTGAAGTCGAAGTGTACTTCGCGCGTCCCGTGCTGCGCATGTTGATCCAGCAGCCGCTGGTCGCCGCAGCCCGTGCCGGCCAGTATGACGTGATCTGCACCGTTGCCGGTGGCGGATTGTCGGGACAGGCGGGCGCGGTGCGTCACGGCATCTCGAAGGCGCTGACGTGCTTCGAACCGGATCTGCGCGGCGTCCTGAAGAAGGGCGGCTTCCTGACGCGCGACTCGCGTGTCGTCGAGCGCAAAAAGTACGGCAAGGCGAAAGCCCGCAAGTCCTTCCAGTTCTCGAAGCGCTAATCGTTTCGTTCAAATTTGTCGCGAAAGCGGCGTATACAATCCAAAAGGGCGCCTTCGGGCGCCCTTTTTCGTGTTCCGGATGTAGACGAATTGATCCAGTTTTTCGTGAAAACTTTTGCACGCGCGCAAACGGTTTTCCAATCGATGCCCTCATATGCTTGCCGATGGCGCGAGAATGCCATTCCGTCGCAAACGACGGAAATCCTGCAACAATCGCCGGTGGCCCCAACATGTCGCTCGATTCGTCCACTCTCTATCTGGTCGCAACTCTGGTTGCCGCGATGCTGGGTGGGATGCTGCTGTTCTTCGGACGGCAGGAGAAGATCCCCGCGTTGAACTGGTGGGGTTTTGCCTATTTGCTAGGCGCGGTCTCCGTGGCGCTGTGGACGCTTGCCGGCACGATGCTGGGCGAGGCGCTGTCGCTGGCCTGTAACGCCGTGGGCTTCGTCGCCTGCGCCATGGTGTGGAACGCCGCGCGTGTCTTTCATGGCCGCCAGCCAAGTTGGGCAGGTCTGTTCCTGGGCGCGCTGGCCTGGATCGCGGCGATCGTCAGCCTACCGCCGGAAGCGTCAATGCTGCGCATGACCATCGGTGCCGGCATTGTCGCATTGTATGCGGTACTGACCGCCAGCGAGCTGTGGTCGGAGCGGCGCAGGTCGATACAGAGGCGCTGGCCGACCTTCGTGGTGCCGCTGTTGCATGGTTTCGCGCTGATGCTGCCGATCCTGCTTGGCGACCTGCTGCAGGCGGACCAAAGCAATTTCCACAACAGCGTCTGGGTCACGGCGTTCGCCATCGAACTCGTGCTCTATGCTGTCGGCACCGTGTTTGTGATCTTCATGCTGGTGTCGGAACGCACCGTGAGTGCGCACAAGGCGGCGGCCTCCTGCGATCCGCTCACCGGCCTGTTCAACCGCCGCGGATTTTCCGAGGCCACCGCGCGCATGATCGAGCGCGAAGCCAAGGCGGGCCGACCCATTACCGTGATGATTTTCGACATCGACCATTTCAAGTCGATCAACGATCGCTTCGGCCATCCGGCCGGCGACGAGATTCTCAAACTATTCGCGACGGTCATCACCAATACGCTGCGCATCACCGACCTTTCCGGCCGGATCGGTGGTGAGGAGTTCGCGGCGATGCTGCCGTGCAATCTCGAAGAAGCGATTCTCGCCGCGGAGCGTGTGCGGGAATCCTTTGCGACGTGCGGCATCGAAGTCGATGAGGCACCGGTGGTGACCACCGTCAGCATCGGCGTTGCCGGCGGTCCTGCCAGCACCGAACTCGAGGTGCTGCTCGCCGCGGCCGACACGGCGCTGTATCAGGCCAAGCGCGGCGGTCGCAACCGGGTCCAGGCCGCGGAAGAGCAGCCGCTGTCGCTGGAGCAGGGACGGCGCAACGTCGCGGGGCAAATGGCGCCGCCGAAACCCGCCAGCGTGGTGCGCGGCGGCGTCACCATGAGTGCTTCAAGCGCGCGCTAAGAATCTGTTTACCATTCGATCTGTATTGTCGTGGCATGATTACATCGCACGACACCGCTTCGAACTCCGCTCTGATGTCGCTTGAAGCGGCCGCCGCTTCGGCGCGCAGCGGCTTTGCCTGCATGTTCTCGAGTTCGGACGAATACGAGACCGCCGTCATCACCGAGCGCCGTGCGCAAGGTCGCTACGGGGCACAGCGCAGCCGCTGGCCGATGATTGCCTTCGTCGGCTGCAGTCTGATGATCGTGGGCACCGTACTTCTGTTCGCCTGATCGGCGACGAGGATGATGCAGCTGGCCGCCGCGAGGCGCCTTTTGTTGCGCCGGACCAAGCTTCTCCCGGCAGGGCGTTTGCGCTAAACACAGCGACCGCAATGAAGGGCCGCGCCATCATGATCACCGAAATCGCACAAATCGACGTCAAGCCAGGCACCGAGAAGGATTTTGAAGCCGCGGTCGCGAAAGCGCGTCCGCTGTTCCTGCGCGCCAAGGGTGGCAAGGGCTTCGAGTTGCACAAGTCGGTCGAAAAGCCGTCGCGCTATCGGCTGATGGCAAAATGGGAAACGCTGGAAAATCACACCGTGGATTTCCGCGGCTCGCCGGACTTCGCTGAATGGCGCGCGCTGGTCGGACCGTATTTTGCAGCGCCGCCCGAAGTCGAGCATACCGAGACGGTGCTTACGACTGCCGCCTGAACTAAAGCTCAGGCCGCCTTGGCGATGGGCGAAGATGACGTGTCGTCGTCTTCGCGCAGGAAGTCGATGACGACCTTGACGATTGCCAGCACGGGCAAGGCCAGCGCCAGCCCCCAGACGCCGAATACGACGCCGAGCAGAATCTGGAACGCAAACAGCGTGGCTGGCGGAATGTCGAGCGCCTGCCGCTGCAGGATCGGCGTCAGCACATAACTTTCCATCGCGTGCACGCCGAGGAACAGCACGAAGGCGCTGGCCGCAGCGACCCAGCCCGAGGCGAGGCTGGCGAGCACGACGATCAGCCCGCCGAGCAGCGCACCGACGGTGGGAATGAACGCCAGCAATCCGGCCTGGACGCCGAGGATGAAGGCGCTGGGAACGCCGATCAGCATCAGGCCGATCCAGGTCACGGCGCCGACCGCAACCATCGTGATCATCTGCGCGATCAGCCAGCGCTCCAGTGTATCGCTGATCCGGTCGACAATGGCCGTCACCGGCGCGCGATGCCGCGGCGGTGTCAGATGCAACAGTCCCTTGCGATAGACGCTGGGCTGCGCGGCGAACGACAGGCCGAGAAACAGCACGATAAAGAAATTACCGAGCGCGCCGACGGTGCCGAGAATGATTTTCAGCGTCTGGCTGACGATTGCGCCGCCGCTCGATGCGAGAGTACCGGCGCTCGGCAGGTTGCTGCGCGAGGACGGTGCCGCGGACGAGGGGGTTTCCAGTCTCGCCGAGGCGTCCGCGGCACCGAGGTTGCCGAAGTCGAGATAGCTGGTGTCGATGCCATGCCGGTCGAGGAACGATTTGACGTTGACGATCTGCGACTTGAGCGTGGTGCTCAGCACCTTGGCCTGGTCCGCGATGGTGGCGCCGCCGAGGAAGATCACGCCCGAAAAAAGTGCCGCGAGCAGCAGGCATACGGCGGTCAGCCGCAGCGCGTGCGGGCCGCCCATGATGCGGCCGAACAGTTCGGTGAGCGCATTCAGGCCGACGCCCAGCAGGATGCCGGCGAAGATCAGGAACAGCGTGGCCGAGAAGTACCAGGCGAACAGGACGAAGACTGCGAACGCCACCGTGGCGATGCCACCGACGGCGATCGACCAGGCCAGATCGCTGCGCTTCCGGACATTGTCTTCAGGGGTCACGTTCGATCCTCGATGCGAATTGTACTGGTACTCTTTCGGCAAAACCGCCCGGGATCAAGCAGGATCGCGCGCATGTTTTGACGCGAGGTTCCATCATCGAAAAAGGCGCCCGTTTCCGGAGCGCCTTGATCGTCTTGATCTTCTCGGGCCGTGACGCTTGCGGGGTGGCCCCGCGAGCGAAATCAGAGCGAGTAGTACATGTCGAATTCGATCGGATGCGGGGTCATTTCGTAGCGCATCACCTCGGTCATCTTCAGCTCGATGTAGGCGTCGATGAAGTCGTCGTCGAACACGCCGCCGTTCTTGAGGAAGCCGCGGTCCTTGTCGAGGTTTTCCAGCGCTTCGCGCAGCGAACCGCACACCGTCGGGATCTGCTTCAGTTCTTCCTTCGGCAGGTCGTACAGGTCCTTGTCCATCGCCGGACCCGGATCGATCTTGTTCTTGATGCCGTCGAGGCCGGCCATCAGCATCGCGGCGAAGCCGAGATACGGATTGGCCATCGGATCGGGGAAGCGAACCTCGACGCGCTTGGCCTTCGGCGAAGTGGTGTAGGGGATGCGGCAGGAGGCCGAACGGTTGCGCGCGGAGTAGGCGAGCAGCACGGGCGCTTCATAGCCGGGGACCAGACGCTTGTAGGAATTGGTCGACGGGTTGGTGAAGGCGTTGATGGCCTTGGCGTGTTTGATGATGCCGCCGATGTAATTAAGGCAGGTCTCGGAGAGGTCGGCGTACTTGTTGCCGGCGAACACCGGCTTGCCGTCCTTCCAGATCGACTGGTGCACATGCATGCCCGAGCCGTTGTCGCCGTAGACCGGCTTCGGCATGAAGGTGGCGGTCTTGCCGTAGATGTGCGCGACCTGATGGATGCAATACTTATAGATCTGCATCTGGTCGGCCATGTAGGTCAGCGTGTCGAACTTCATGCCGAGTTCGTGCTGGGCCGATGCCACCTCGTGGTGATGCTTTTCGACCTTGACGCCCATCTTGGCCATGGCGCCGAGCATTTCCGAACGCATGTCCTGCACCGAATCCTGCGGCGGAACCGGGAAGTAGCCGCTCTTGGTGCGGATGCGATGACCGAGATTGCCGCCCTCATATTCGGTGTCGGAATTGGTCGGCAGTTCCGACGAATCCAGCTTGAAGCCGGTGTTGTAGGGCGACGAGGAGAAGCGGACGTCGTCGAACACGAAGAATTCGGCTTCCGGACCGACCATCACGGTGTCGCCGACGCCCATGGACTTGACCATGGCTTCAGCCTTCTTGGCGATGCCGCGCGGATCGCGGTTGTAGGGCTCGCCGGTGGAGGGCTCGAGAATGTCGCAGGTGATGACCATGGTGGTCTCGGCGAAGAACGGATCGATCGTTGCCGTGGCCGGGTCGAGCATCAGCATCATGTCGGATTCATTGATCGCCTTCCAGCCGGCGATCGACGAGCCGTCGAACATCGTGCCTTCGGCGAACATGTCCTCGTCGACCATCGAGACGTCGAAAGTGACATGCTGCCACTTGCCGCGCGGATCGGTGAACCGCAGGTCGACGTATTTGACGTCATTGTCCTTGATGGACTGCAGGACTTCTTTGGCGGTCGTCATGTGCTCCCCTTAATTTTTGCGGGCCGATGTCCAGGATTTACCGACAGGCCATGACGAACAGGTCATGACGATATGTCGTGAACAAGACGAGGCCGCCGAAGCGACCTTTTGGTGACGTCTTGAAGCCTTGTGTCTTGAAGACTTGTGTCTTGAAGACTTGGAAAGTCGGATAGCACCCGGCTCAGATAGCGTCCAGCCCGGATTCGCCGGTGCGGATTCGGACGGCTTCCTCGATGTTGGAGACGAAAATCTTGCCGTCGCCGATGCGGCCGGTCTGGGCGGCGCGGCGGATCGCATCGATGGCCTTCTCGACCAGATCGTCGGAGATCACGATCTCGATTTTCACCTTCGGCAGGAAGTCGACGATGTATTCCGCTCCGCGGTAGAGTTCGGCATGGCCCTTTTGCCGGCCAAAACCCTTGGCCTCGGTGACGGTGATACCCTGCAGCCCGACTTCCTGAAGCGCTTCCTTCACCTCGTCGAGCTTGAATGGCTTGATGATGGCTTCGATCTTTTTCACTGAGCGTCTCCCCGGCACTTCCACTATTCAGGCCGCACGTTGCTTTACCATTGCGCATATCGCGCAGTCTGTTCGATACCCTGTTTCGGGCGTTAATGCGCTGCCGTCACACCGCCTTGGCAATTTCTTGCCGCATGCGGGGGTACGGTCGGCCACCTCTATAACCATTTGCCGGGTGAGCGCGACGGATCCGAAGTTGATCACCTCAAAAGCAGGGTCCGTGCCAAGTTGGCGGTCCGGCTATTTAAGGAGCATAATCAGTTCATTACCACTGATTGGTGCAGTCGAAGCGAGGGGTATCCCGATGCTTTTGACTTCGCAATAGGCAAATAGCCTAAATCACATGCATTTCTCGGCGTGGAAATGCTTGGCCTCATCCCGTTGCCTCATGATGAGGCGTCATTCAGGAAGCTCCATGGAAGTTCTCACGACAGCCGAAATGGCACAGGCGGATCAGCTGACGATCGCCGGCGGCACCTCCGGCTTTGATCTGATGTGCGACGCCGGGCGTGCGGTGGCGGACGCGGCCAGCGATCTGGCGGAAGACGGGCCGATCCTGGTGATCGCCGGGCGCGGCAACAACGGCGGTGACGGTTTTATCGCGGCGACGGAGTTGGCGGGGCGGGGACGCGAAGTGTCGGTCATCCTGCTCTGCGACCGCACCACGCTGAAGGGCGACGCGGCGCTGGCGGCACAGGCGTGGAAGGGCAGGGTATTGCCCTGCGACCCCGCCTCGATCGGCACGCCCGCGCTGATCATCGATGCGCTGTTCGGAGCCGGGCTCGACCGGCCGGTGAAGGGTGACCCACTCGAGATGATCGAGGCGATCAACGCCAGTGGCGTGCCGGTGCTGTCGGTCGATCTGCCGAGCGGCATCAACGGCAACACCGGCGCTGTGATGGGCGCTGCCGTTCGCGCGCTGGAGACCGTCACCTTCTTCCGGCCGAAGCCGGGGCACATGCTGGTGCCCGGCCGTGTGCATTGTGGACAGCTGCGGGTGGTCGATATCGGCATCGATGCGAACGTGCTGGCGCAGATCCGTCCGATGGCTTCCGAAAACGTTCCGGATTTCTGGGCCAGTTCCTTTCCGGTGCCGCGGATCGACAGCCATAAATTCTCCCATGGCCACGCCGTCGTGGTCTCCGGCAACATCGCCGCCACCGGCGCGGCGCGGCTCGCCGCCCGCGCGGCATTGCGGGCCGGGGCGGGGCTGGTCACGGTGGCGTCGCCGCGCGACGCGCTGGCGGTCAATGCTGGCGCACTGACCGCGGTGATGGTCCGCCCGGTCGATACCACGGCGGAGTTTGCCGAGCTGATCGGCGGCAAGGTCAACACCTGCGTGATCGGACCGGGCGCCGGCGTCGGCGAGAAAACCCGCGATTTCGTGCTGGCGCTATTGGCGGCCAAACGCCACGCGGTGCTCGATGCGGACGCGCTCACCAGCTTTGCCGACGCGCCGGAGCGGCTGTTCGACGCGATCAAAGCGATGGGTGAAGCGCAGGTCGTTCTGACCCCACATGAAGGCGAGTTTTCACGCCTGTTCAGTGACATCAGTGGCGAAGCTCCATCTCGTTCGAAGCTTGAAAGGGTGCGGATAGCGGCCGAACGCTCCGGTGCCGTGGTTCTGCTGAAGGGGCCGGATACCGTGGTGGCGTCGCCCGATAGCCGTGCCACCATCGCCGCCAACGCGCCGCCCTGGCTGGCGACGGCAGGCTCCGGCGACGTGCTGGCGGGCATCATCGGTGGCTTCCTGGCGCAGGGTGTCCCGGCCTTCGAGGCAGCCTGCATCGGGGTCTGGATGCATGGCGAGGCCGGCAGCGAGGCCGGGCCGGGGCTGATCGCCGAGGATCTGCCAGAGGTGCTGCCGGCGGTGTTCCGGCGGCTCTATGACCGCTTTGAGTTGCAGTACTGAGCGGGGGGCTATTCCACCGAGTACCAGCGCAGCAGCCGCGGCGCGGCCCAGTCGGTGGCCATGGCCTCCATCAGCCAGCGCCCGGCATGTTCGGCGGCGAAGGCGATGCGCTGGGTCTGGCCGGCGTCGATCGCCAGCGTGTCGAGCCAGAACGGCTTCCAGCCGTCGTCGAGCCGATCGAGCAGGCGGAAATGGTGACCGTGCAGATGGAACACGGTCGGGATCGCCGCGCGGTTCGTCAGCGCCAGCACCACGGTACGGCCGATCTTGGTGCGGAACGTTGGCGCGGAGGCGGCGGCGAGATCGGTCGGTTTGATCCAGTCCGGCTGGGATGCGGCTGGCGCGCCCAGCGCCAGATCAACCCGCAATGCAGTTTTGAGATCAAGCTGTGCCGGCAAGCCGTTCGACGGCAATGGCGCGGCGATCGGGAGCGGCTTGTCCCGGATCGGAGCATCGGCCGACACAATCAGTCTCGCAATCGGACGTGGCTCCTTGCCGTCGTGCAGGAGGATGTTCGAGGTCGAGCCGGCAGGTCGGACCGCGTCGATGAAGACGTCGATCCGGGTGCCCGGCGCCAGCACCAGCTGGCTGTTGCGGGCCGGGAACGGCTCCGCGGGCTGGCCATCGATGGCCATCACGCGAACCTCGTGATCTTCGATTTTAAAAGCGATTACATTGCGTTGACAGCCATTGATGATGCGGAGTCTGAGGCGATCATTGGCGCGCGCGGTGAGGTCGAGGCTAGCCTTGCTGTTGATCGTGAACAGAGCGGTAGCATCCTTCGGATCGACGCCGGGTGCGAGGGCGCTGCCATCCGGCCGCAGCCGAAAATCCTCGATCCGCAGCACCTCGTCGCGATCCACGGCGACCGGTTCTGTCTCCTGGACGATCAATACCCGCGACGGCGCCGGCCGCGCCTGGTCGTCGCCGAGCAGGCGGGTGTCGATCAGCGAGGTTCCGGCGTGGCGCAGCAGCAGCCTGAAGGCGTCCTTGCCGCGGGGAGCCAGTGCAGGCCGACCGAGCAGCGGTTCGGCAGATGCCACGCCGTCGATGCCGGGCCAGTTCAGGGCGACAGGGACCGGCAGTTGATTCTCCAGCGAAACCTCAAGTTCGTCGCCGCGCTTGAAGCGCGGCGGGCCGTCCGGCGCCGGTGATGTCAGCAGCCAGGTTGCCGTCTCCACGCCGGGCCGCAGCGAGACGGTGCCGGCCCTGGCCTGCAATGCGAGGACAGGCCGCGCTTGCGCGAGGCCCACTACAGGAGCCAACGGAGCGAGAATCGTGCCGCCGAGCCCGGCGAGCAGGGTGCGGCGGGATACCGGAAGGATCGGTCTGGTCATATGCGATCCCGACCATTTTCCGGCCGGGATGTCCAGCAATCGCCTGATTGCCCCGTCAGGCTTGCGAAGGCCATTTTTTTGATGCGAACCATCATCCCCATGTTATAAGCCCGCCGCTCGCGGCATCGCGGCCGGACGGTGTTTCTCGCGGGCGTGGCGGAATTGGTAGACGCAGCGGCTTTAGGTGCCGCCGACGCAAGTTGTGGGGGTTCGAGTCCCTCCGCCCGCACCAGGCGCTCATAGCGTTTGAACACGAGTTTTCCGGGCACGTTTCCGCAAGGCAATTCTTGAAAAAGAGACTGCCTTGAGAAATGGGTCCGCCACGACCGACGAAAGGCTCCGGCCCGATGTCGCACAGATTTTACAACGTCCGAGCGCTTGAGCCGGACCAGCGGGAAGAAGATTGACGCCATGCAGGTGAATGAAACCGTCTCCGACGGACTGAAGCGCGAATTCCAGGTCAACGTTCCGGCCGCCGACATCGAAGCCAAGGTCGATGCGCGCCTCGACGACATGAAGGGCAAGGTCAAGCTCAACGGCTTCCGCCCGGGCAAGGTCCCCGTTGGCCATCTGAAGCGCCTCTATGGCCGCTCGGTCGCCGCCGAGACCGTCGAGGAGCTGATCCGCGACACCAATTCGCAGATCTTCACCGAGCGTGGCTTCCGCCTCGCCACCGAGCCCAAGGTGACGATGCCGACCGAGCAGAAGGAAGTCGAAGACATCCTCTCCGGCAAGTCCGACCTGAATTACACCGTGGCGATCGAAGTCGTGCCGGCGATCCAGCTCGCTGACTTCAAGAGCTTCACCGTCGAGAAAGCCGGTCGCCGACGTCTCGGATTCCGACGTCGATGAGGCCATCAAGCGCGTCGCCGACCAGAACCGTTCGTTCACGGCGAAGGCCGAGGGCGCCAAGGCCGAATCCGGCGACCGCGTCACCGTCGGCTTCAAGGGCACCATCGACGGCGTGGCGTTCGACGGCGGCACCGGCGAGGACATCCAGGTCCTGATCGGCTCCAACACCTTCATCCCAGGCTTCGAGGAGCAGCTGATCGGCATCGGCGCCGGCGAGACCCGCACCCTCAAGGTGTCGTTCCCGATCAACTACGCCAGCGAAACCCTGGCCGGAAAGCCGGCCGAGTTCGAGACCACCGCGACGCTGATCGAATCGCCGGTGGAGACCGTCATCGACGACGAGTTCGCCAAGACGCTCGGTCTGGAGTCCCTCGACAAGCTCAAGGAAGCCGCCCGCGAGCGGCTGACCGCGGAATACGCCGGAGCGACCCGCCAGCGCGTCAAGCGTCTGCTGCTCGACCGCCTCGACGAGACCCATCAGTTCGGCGCGCCGCCGTCGCTGATCGAGGAAGAATTCAAGCTGATGTGGAATTCGATCAAGTCGGAGATGGAATCGACTGGCAAGACCTTCGCCGACGAGAACACCACCGAAGAAGCCGCCATGGAAGAATATCGCAAGATCGCCGACCGCCGCGTCCGCCTCGGCCTCGTGCTGTCGGAGATCGGCGAGAAGAACAAGATCACCGTCACCGACGACGAAGTCAGCCGTGCGGTGGTCGAACGGGCCCGTTCGATGCCCGGCCGCGAGAAGGAAGTCTGGGACTTTTATCGCAACAATGCCAATGCATTGGCGCAGCTTCGTGCACCAATCTACGAGGACAAGGTCGTCGATTTCATCCTCGAGCTGGCCAACGTCACCGAGAAGAAGGTTTCTCGCGAGGAACTCTACAAGGACGACGACGCCGAGAAAACCGCGGCTTAATTCATTCCCGTAAAACGCCGGCCGGGCATCCGGCCGGCGTTAATTATATCCGGCGATACCGGCGGGCGATGGGCTGCATCGCTTTGCCGTGGCCACGAGAATCGGCTTGAACTGGTCTCCACCGGCATCAACGGCCGCCGGCCTTGTTGTCGCTCGATTGGCTCATATCTGTGGGCTCTGTTTGTTATTCCTGCATCACGGGGCGTTCGTTCCCATCCGGCAAAACCGTAACCGGTTCCAGTCTTGCCGATGGACGTGCGTCTCCGCCAACCCAAGTCTTCTCTAACCTTTCGGGTGATCAATGCGCGATCCGGTGGAAACCTACATGAACCTGGTGCCGATGGTGGTCGAACAGACCAACCGCGGCGAACGGGCCTACGATATTTTCTCGCGTCTTCTGAAAGAGCGCATCATCTTCGTGACCGGTCCGGTCGAGGATGGCATGTCGACGCTAACCGTCGCCCAGCTTCTGTTTCTCGAAGCCGAGAATCCGAAGAAGGAAATCTCGATGTACATCAACTCGCCCGGTGGCGTGGTGACGTCGGGTCTGGCGATCTACGACACGATGCAGTTCATCCGTCCGCCGGTGTCGACGCTATGCACGGGGCAGGCGGCCTCGATGGGCTCGCTGCTGCTCGCCGCCGGCCACAAGGACATGCGCTTCTCGCTGCCGAACTCGCGCATCATGGTGCATCAGCCCTCTGGCGGCTTCCAGGGCCAGGCCACCGACATCATGCTTCACGCCCAAGAAATCCTGAACCTGAAGAAGCGGCTGAACGAGATCTACGTGAAGCATACCGGGCAGAGCTATCAGGCGATCGAGGAAGCGCTGGAACGCGACAAATTCCTCACCGCGGACATGGCGCGCGACTTCGGCATCATCGACAAGGTGATCGACAAGCGCGCCGAAGAGTCGACGCCCAAAGCACCTTAAGCAGGGCGCCGTAACGACGGCTTCAACCGACCGAGACAGACGGCGCCCGCGCGCCGCCTGTCCCAAGATCAGCCTTGATTGGTACTCCGTGCCGACGCCTACCGACACGAAAGTTCCGCTTTCGTGCTCGCCGGATGGTGTCATTCGCGCAACGCTGCGCTGATTTCGGGCCTGCGCTCGCGCAAAGGCCGTAAATCACGCTATTGTCACGGTGACAGGGGCCGTGCTGGTTAGCGAATTCTTGATCATCGGCTGGCAGCATGGTTCGCTAGAGCGGATCGGTTAGTATCGCGGGAGATTCGAGTTAGCCGTGATTCGTGCGGCATTCTGGAACGAGGGTCTTTTTTGGTACGGATTTTGCTCTATCTACGGATAAGTTCCGTAATGGGGCAACCGAGCGAACAAGATCGAACGGCGGACGGAGAATAGAATGAGTAAGGTTGGCACCAGCGACTCCAAGAACACGCTGTATTGTTCGTTCTGCGGCAAGAGCCAGCACGAAGTTCGCAAATTGATCGCGGGTCCCACCGTCTTCATCTGCGACGAGTGCGTCGAGCTCTGCATGGACATCATTCGCGAAGAAAACAAATCTTCGCTGGTCAAGTCGCGCGACGGGATTCCGACGCCGAAGGAAATCTGCAAGGTTCTCGATGACTACGTCATCGGCCAGAGCCATGCCAAGAAGGTCCTCTCGGTCGCGGTGCACAACCACTACAAGCGCCTCAACCACCAGACCAAGCACAACGACGTCGAACTGGCGAAGTCGAACATCCTGCTGATCGGACCGACCGGTTCGGGCAAGACGCTGCTCGCGCAGACGCTCGCCCGCATCCTCGACGTGCCGTTCACGATGGCCGACGCGACGACGCTGACCGAGGCCGGTTACGTCGGTGAGGACGTCGAGAACATCATCCTGAAGCTGCTGCAGTCGGCCGACTACAATGTCGAGCGGGCGCAGCGCGGCATCGTCTATATCGACGAAATCGACAAGATCTCGCGCAAGTCCGACAATCCCTCGATCACCCGCGACGTGTCAGGCGAGGGCGTGCAGCAGGCCTTGCTCAAGATCATGGAAGGCACGGTTGCCTCGGTGCCGCCGCAAGGCGGCCGCAAGCACCCGCAGCAGGAATTCCTGCAGGTCGACACCACCAATATTCTGTTCATCTGCGGTGGTGCGTTCTCGGGCCTGGAGAAGATCATCTCGGCGCGTGGACGTTCGACCTCGATCGGCTTCGCCGCCCAGGTTCTGGCGCCGGAAGATCGCCGCACCGGCGAGATTTTCCGTCACGTCGAGCCCGAGGATCTGCTGAAGTACGGCCTGATCCCCGAATTCGTCGGCCGCCTTCCGGTGGTCGCCACGCTCGAGGATCTCGACGAGGCCTCGCTGAAGAAGATCCTGACCGATCCGAAGAACGCACTGGTCAAGCAGTATCAGCGCCTGTTCGAGATGGAGAATATCGAGCTGACCTTCGCCGACGAGGCGCTTGGCGCGGTGGCCCGCAAGGCCATCGAGCGCAAGACCGGCGCGCGCGGACTGCGCTCCATCCTGGAGAGCATCCTGCTTGAGACCATGTTCGATCTTCCGGGTCTGGAAGGCGTCGAAGAAGTCGTGATCTCGCGTGAAGTCGTCGAGGGGACCGCACGTCCGCTCTACATCTACGCCGACCGCTCGGATCGTACCGCCGAGAGCAGCGCCAGCGCCTGATCACAGGCGTTTCTGGCGACTTGCGAAGACGCAACAAGACGGCTGCCGAGCCTGTCGGCGGCCGTCTTTGCGCAGGCCGATTCACTGCAATCCGCCTTAGTTACTGGTGTTTTTCCGTCACTTGACACCCCCCCGGGCCATAGCCACCTTATGCTATCGGCGAACATAAATCCTCCTCCAAGATTCGCCAGTAACATCCGGACAAGTAGAGCCTGACGGGCCGAACAAGACGGAAAACATCGGCACCTTGTGGCGGTTGCGCAAATGGCGGACTGCGTGCAAGGGGGCACAGCAAAAGGAATGGGCCATGACTGCCTCAAAACCCCGGCCAACCATCGTTCACGGCGAAAGCCACGCTTATCCAGTCCTGCCGCTTCGCGACATTGTCGTCTTCCCGCACATGATCGTGCCGCTCTTCGTTGGTCGCGAGAAATCGATCCGCGCGCTCGAAGAAGTGATGAAGAACGATGCGCTGATCATGCTCGCTACGCAGAAGAATGCGTCGGACGACGATCCGGCCCCGGACTCCATTTATGAGATCGGCACGCTGGCCAGCGTGCTGCAGCTGCTGAAGCTGCCCGACGGCACCGTCAAGGTGCTGGTGGAAGGGCTTGAGCGCGCCAAGGTCGAGAAGTATTCCGATCGCACCGAATATTACGAAGCGACCGCGACCGCGCTCGCCGACACCGACGCGACCAGCGTCGAGGCGGAAGCCTTGTCGCGCTCGGTGGTCTCGGACTTCGAGAGCTATGTGAAGCTCAACAAGAAGATCTCCGCCGAAGTTGTCGGAGTGGTTCAGGCCAAGACTGACTTCGCCGAACTCAGCGACACCGTCGCGTCGCACCTCGCCGTCAAGATCGCGGACCGCCAGGCGATCCTGGAAACGCTGTCCGTCACCGCTCGCCTCGAGAAGGTGCTCGGCCTGATGGAGAGCGAGATCTCGGTGTTGCAGGTTGAGAAGCGGATCCGCTCGCGCGTCAAGCGCCAGATGGAGAAGACCCAGCGCGAGTACTATCTCAACGAGCAGATGAAGGCGATCCAGAAGGAACTCGGCGACGACGAAGGTCGCGACGAGCTGGCCGACCTTGAGGAGAAGATCGCCAAGACCAAGCTTTCCAAGGAAGCCCGCGAGAAAGCACAGCACGAGCTGAAGAAGCTGCGCCAGATGTCGCCGATGTCCGCGGAAGCGACCGTCGTGCGCAACTACCTCGACTGGCTGCTGTCGATCCCGTGGAACAAGAAGTCCAAGGTCAAGAAGGATCTTGCCGCGGCGCAGGCCGTGCTCGATGAAGATCACTACGGACTGGAGAAGGTCAAGGACCGCATCGTGGAGTACCTCGCGGTACAGACGCGGGCGAACAAGTTGACCGGCCCGATCCTGTGCCTCGTCGGACCTCCCGGCGTCGGCAAGACCTCGCTCGGCAAGTCGATCGCGAAGGCGACCGGACGCGAGTTCGTGCGCGTGTCGCTCGGCGGCGTGCGCGACGAGGCGGAGATCCGCGGACATCGCCGGACCTATATCGGTTCGATGCCCGGCAAGATCATCCAGTCGATGCGCAAGGCGAAGACCTCGAACCCGCTGTTCCTGCTGGACGAGATCGACAAGATGGGCGCCGATTTCCGCGGCGATCCGTCGTCGGCCCTGCTGGAGGTCCTGGACCCCGAGCAGAACGGCACCTTTGCCGATCACTATCTCGAAGTGGACTACGATCTCTCCAACGTGATGTTCATCACGACCGCGAATACGCTCAATATTCCCGGCCCGCTGATGGACCGCATGGAGATCATCCGGATCGCCGGCTACACCGAGAACGAGAAGGTCGAGATCGCCCGCAAACATCTGATCCCGAACGCGCTCACGAAGCACGGTCTGGATGCGAAGGAATGGTCGATCGACGACGAAGGCCTGTTGCTGATGATCCGCCGCTACACCCGCGAAGCGGGCGTGCGTAATCTGGAGCGCGAGCTCTCCACACTGGCCCGCAAGGCCGTGAAGGAGCTGATGCTCTCGAAGAAGAAGGTGGTGAAGGTCACAGAGAAGAATCTCGAGGAATTCCTCGGTATTCCGAAGTATCGGTACGGCGAGATCGAGAGCGACGACCAGGTTGGCGTCGTGACCGGGCTGGCATGGACCGATGTGGGCGGTGAACTGCTGACCATTGAAGGCGTCATGATGCCGGGCAAGGGCCGCATGACCGTCACCGGCAACCTGCGTGACGTGATGAAGGAATCGATCTCCGCGGCGGCGTCCTATGTCCGCTCGCGTGCGATCACCTTCGGGATCGAACCGCCGTTGTTTGAGCGACGGGACATCCACGTCCACGTGCCGGAAGGTGCGACGCCGAAGGATGGTCCCTCGGCGGGCGTGGCGATGGCGACGACGATCGTCTCGGTGCTCACGGGCATCCCGATCCGGCACGACGTCGCCATGACCGGCGAGATCACGCTGCGCGGCAGGATCCTGCCGATCGGCGGCTTGAAGGAGAAACTGTTGGCGGCGGCTCGCGGCGGCATCAAGACGGTGCTGATCCCCGAGGACAACGCCAAGGATCTCACAGAGATCTCCGACGCCATTAAGGGCGGGATGAACATCATCCCCGTCGCTCGGATGGACGAGGTGATCGCCAACGCCCTGGTGAGGGCGCCGAAGGCGATCATCTGGGAAGAGGACACCAAGCTGCCGGTGAAGCCGGACGCGACCGACGAGGCCGCAGGCGGGCTTACGGCCCACTGAGGAACACATCGTCTAGAACGACATCAGCGGCGCCCTTCGGGGCGCCGCTTTTTTGTTATACCGAACGGCCGACGGCCTTCAGAACGCAGCCGATGATCTTGAGACTGCCATTGGGCTGCGACTCCAGCGTGTAGAGCGCGTCCCAGGGCACGCCATCGGCATCGACGATGTGAACGTCCTGCTCGATCCGGCCGTCGACGTTACGCGCCTCGCCGAATTCGAAACTCTTGTGGCGGTAAACCGGGGCGTAGCCATTGCGGACCATATCCATGAAAACGCCGGGCTCCGGGAACATGCTCTGGATCTCGGGCGCGGCGTAGGAATAGGCCGCTGCTGCATCGTCACGGCCGAATGCCTCAGCCTGCAAACGGATGACATTCTGCGCCGCGACAATGTCGTCGGCAGCGTATGCGGGTGCGGCGAAACCCATCACCAGCGCGATAAGAAGGATTGCGGCTCTCATAAGCTCCCTTGATCGGCCGATACAGTCTCGCGGCGCAGCAAACCGTGTTGCGGCGCTTTGTGCAATGCTGGCCATCCAAGATAGCGCGCGAACAATATCCTGCGGGGAGTACCTTTCACGGTGTAACTAAAAAAAGGGAGTGCAGAGCAATGCGCCCTCGGATTGAACGGGAAGGTCACGACGCCAGGACAATCGATTTGATCGCAGTCATCGCCTTGCTGATCGCCGTATTCGGATCGATCTGCTATTTGACCAGCCCTTCCAGCGAACAGATCACCACGGCCTTCATCGTGCCAAGCCAGTCGGTGCGCTGGTGAGCGGGTCGTCCATTGAGAATCGTGCGTCTCGACCTAACGGGACTATTGAGGTGCGGCAAGCCACTTGGGCACGCCCCAGCCGTAGCTGTAGATTCCTACCCGTGCAGCCGGTATTCCATCAAACTTGAACGGCAACTTATCCACGCGGATTGTTAGTAAGTTTCCAAAAGCGCGCTTAAGCATCAACAAGCGCACTGTATTATTATTTGCGCCCGGGCCGTTTCCCAAATCATTCGGGAAAATGCTGGAGGGGATAACCTTGATATCCCTCATTTCGGCGAGTTCGCGGCCGTTAAGCTCAGCCCGAGGGTTGGTGAAGTAAGTTGGTGCCCATTCACCTTTTGCCGGCGACAAATCGAGGAAATCGAATGGCGCAGCACTGCCCACCTCGAACGCCAACAAATTTCCATCCTGTCGAACGGATATTGGCCAATCCGTCAAATTCAGGTGCACGCCAGAGAGTGCGGCGGTTGCGATAAAAACTGCGGCGATAGTGATTCTGCGGGTGTTTTTTCCGGCGCGAAACATGGGGATGACCGCGACCAGCGCCAGCATCGAGCCCAAGAGAATGGGCCAGCGGAAATAGTGGTAGTTCGAGAAGCGAAACAGCCCATTCGGCAGCAGGTCAGTAAACGAGAGGTAGAGCGCAAAAGAAGCGATGACGATTGCCGCCGCCGCTCGCTGCCACACCTTGCCGAATAAAACACAAAGGATGACGCCGGCTATCAGCGGCAGTACCCAAGGCAGCCTCGTCAGCATGGCTTGTCCAGGGGCAAGATAGAGCGACCCGGCATCTAGGAAAATCGATACGAATTTTTGCGGGACGGTGGAGAGATCCAGGCTCTTGGCCAGCCCCATGTAACCTGATTTCCAGCTTCGAAAGATGAAAAGGTTGTTCGCCAGCAAGATCAGTGGTCCGATTAGACCGCCCGCTGCCAGCAAGACGATATGGCGCTGCAGCGATTTTCCCGTCGTCTTGCCTGACTGGAACTGCCGGAAGATAAGCAATAGCCAAAACGGGACAAGCAGGCCCGCGATAACACCATCGAGAGGGCGAGCCGGAATTGCGAGGCCTATGCAGAGGGCAAACCAAAAAGACTGCCGCTCCTGAATATCGACGCTCGCTTCTGCCTTTTGGAGTAGGGCGACCGACGCCAGGACAAGCGGGGCGACGAGCGTCGATGTGAACGGGATAATGAACACGTCCCGAATCCACGAATTGCTCAGCATCAAGACGGTGGCAAGCAGGGCAACGAGCGGCGGCAGATCGCGTTGGAAAATGGCAGCCAAGAGCCATGCCGAGGTGCACATGCAAACGAGGTCCAAGAAAATAAACGGGTCGCTTGGCCACAGCCTTGAGAATGGCGACGCCAGCAGCGCGTAAAGCGGTGGGTAGTTATGGTTTTGGGGCTCAAAATTGAGGTGGGAAAAGGCAGAGGCGCTACGCAGATATTCCGTTTGGTCCGTCCAATCGTGCCACCCTGGAAGCCCCGACGGCCACGGCACAACAGGATTGGTCCAATAGCCGACGGCGAAGATCAGAGCCGCTGCCATGGTTGCGATCAGCGGGACTACCGTCGTTGACTGTCGCACTTTGAGCCTTGTGTCGAATGGAAAGAATTGGTCAGGGTCGCGCCTGTATGCGACTAGCGCCACATGCTCAATTGTCCGATGGTAGGCGGTGACGGGATCGAACCGCCGACCTGTCCCGTGTAAAGGGAATGCTCTACCGCTGAGCTAACCGCCCGTGAAGTCCATTTAGCCCGCCAGCGGCGGTGCACGCAAGGCAGTGAAACCGCTGATTTGCGTCGAAGTGGCCTATGCTATGCCCGCTCTTCAAAAATCATCGCGAGGTGGACGATGGTCTGCATGGCCTTTTCCATGTCCTGGCGGCTTACCCATTCGGTACGGCCGTGGAAGGCGTGTTCGCCCGCAAAAATGTTGGGGCAGGGCAGTCCCATGAAGGACAGCCGCGAGCCATCAGTGCCGCCGCGGATGCTGGTGCGCTTCGGCACGAGACCGGTGCGGCGGATCGCCTCCATGGCGTAATCGACGATGTGCGGATGCCGGTCGATCACCTGTTTCATGTTGCGGTATTGCGGCTTGATCGTGATGGATGCGGTCGAATGCGGATAGTCCCGCATCACCTCATCGACGATGGATTGCAGCAGCTCTTCCTTTTCCGCGAGGCCTTCGTCGGTGAAATCACGGACGATGAAACTCAACGTCGCCTTTTCCAGCGCGCCGGTAATGCCGATCGGATGCAGAAAGCCCTGTTTGCCGTCGGTGGTCTCCGGTGAGCAGGAATCCTTCGGCAGGCGATCGACGACGGCCGCAGCGATCTTGATGGCGTGCTCCATCTTGCCCTTGGCGAAGCCGGGATGGGTGCTGACGCCCTCAATGGTGACCACGGCGCCATCGGCGGAAAACGTCTCGTCCTCCAGATGCCCGGCGGTTTCGCCGTCCACGGTGTAGGCGAAATCGGCGCCGAGTTTTTTCAGATCGACCTTTTCGACGCCGCGGCCGATCTCTTCGTCCGGCGTGAACAGGATTTTGATGGTGCCATGCTTGATCTGCGGATTGGTGATCAAGAAGCGCGCAGCTTCCATGATCTCGGCAAGGCCGGCCTTGTTGTCGGCGCCGAGCAGCGTGGTGCCGTCCGAAGTGACGATGTCGTGGCCGATCTGGTCGGCGAGCGCGGGATTGTCGGCGGCGCGGATCACTTGCGTGGCATCACCTGGCAGCACGATGTCGCCGCCCTGGTAGTTCTTCACGATCTGCGGTTTGACGTCCTTGCCGGTGCAATCCGGCGAGGTGTCCATGTGCGAGCAGAAGCAGATCACCGGGACTTTTTTGTCCGAGGTTGCCGGGATCGTCGCATAGACGTAGCCGAGCTCGTCCATGTGAGCATCGGCGAGACCGATCTCCTGCAGCTCTTTGGCGAGGAGACGGCCGAGGTCTTTTTGTTTTTCGGTGGAGGGGCAGGTGGCGGAGGTCGGGTCAGATTGGGTGTCGATGATGACGTAGCGCAGGAAGCGCGCGGTGACGTCGTGGGTGAAATTGATGGACGATGTCGCTGTCAAAATTCACCACTCCACGCCCGAGACCTGACAACACAAACGTTCATTCCGGGCCGGGCGACGCCGCGGCCCGGAATGATAACCTGGTGCAGAAAGACGTCGATCAGACGGCTTCCTTCAGCTCCTTGGCGGCGCGGAAGGCGACCTTCTTGCTGGCCTTGATCTGGATTGCTTCGCCGGTGGCGGGGTTGCGGCCCATGCGGGCGGCGCGCTTGCGGACCTGGAGGATGCCGAGGCCGACGATGCGGATTCGCTCACCCTTCTTGAGGTGCTTGGTGATGCGGCCGACCATGTCGCCGAGAATGGCTTCGGTCTGCTTCTTCGACAATTCATGCTCTTCGGCCAAGGCGGCAGCGAGATGCTTGAGCGTGACGGTGGGCGGGGTGACCGCTTTGACGGTGGAGGTCGCGGTGACTGCTTTTTTCGCCATGTTTTTGGCCCTCTTTGTTGGTGTCAGTCTGGAAAGATGAGACGTAGCAGGGCTTAAACGATTCGGGGGCGCGCTGCCTACGCTGTTTTGCCTGAAAACAGGGGCTTATTTGCATCGACCGCCATAAAAAGGCTGGATCGCAGCGGGTTTCGCAACGTCCTTGACTTCAAATGGTCCCCCCTTTATGTCCACCTCCACTGCGGGATTTTAGACGATCCACGCGGGAGTAGCTCAGTTGGTTAGAGCGCTGCCCTGTCACGGCAGAGGTCGCGGGTTCGAGTCCCGTCTCTCGCGCCATTCCATTCGGGAATGGTCGCGCCGCACCCGAGTTCCTCCATCGATTCAAACAGCCACATCACCACGCGTAATCGCGCGGCGGCAACTTCGTCCGGGTCAGGGCAGGTCCATCCCGAGGGGCAACGGTGCTCAACAGCGGCGTTGCGAGCGCTGCGCTCGCGTGAACGAGCCGCGCCGAGCCCTGTTGCTCAGAACGAATCCGCCAGCGCGATTTCCTGCTTCAGCGCCTCGATCCGTCGCGCCGCTTCGCCGCGGGTGAGGTCGGGCGCGAACAGTTTTGGCTGGTAGGCCTCGATCGCCAGCGATCTCAGCGTCAACGCCTGGCCGCGGCTCATCGGGGCGGCGAGGCGGTCGGGCAAGTCCTTATAGGTCTGCTCGGCGGTGGACAGGGCGGTGCGGGCCATTGGAACCTCCAAAATTGTGTATCGGGCTCAACGCGTCACTTGCTAAAATGTTCTTGTTTTGTTCTATAGCGCGAATGACCCAACTCGCCAAGCTGAATTTCAGGATTTCGCGGCTGCGCTTCCAGATGCGCGGGATGCAGTCCGACACCCGGCTGCTTAGCAATGCCGGGCTGGACTGCGCCCACGCCGCCGCGCGGCTGGCGCGGATGCAGGCCGAATTGCTGGCGTTGATCGCCGAGCGGGAGGCGCTGGCATGCCCGGTATAGGGGAGCCGGCGTCGCTGCGGATCGTCGCGCTGCGCGGCCAGATCGCTGACTGGGCGCGGCGATCCGCCAGCTGCGCCAAAGCCGGGATGGACAATGCGATAGCGCAGCCGCTGCACGCAAACGGGCGAAGCTGGAAGTGGCGCCGGGCGGACGCGGAATGAGGTCGGCTTGCGAGCTTTCTCTTGCGCGTGTGCATGTTGTAGCTACGACGTAGAGAGCGACGCGGCGCATCTCAGCCCTCAACATCCCTTGTCTTGCGCCTGTTGTTGCGCTGCGCTAAGCCTCAGAACCATTCCAATGTTCGAATCTGTGGCCGAATCCTGGCCATGGGGATAGGGATCGCCGATGAACGGCATCTTGCAGAATTATCTTCCTCTTGTGGTCTTTATCGGCATCGCGACCTTCATCGGCGTGGCGCTCCTGATCGCCCCCTTTATCGTCGCCTACCAGCAGCCCGACCCGGAAAAGCTGTCCGCCTATGAATGCGGATTCAATGCTTTTGACGACGCTCGCATGAAATTCGACGTGCGGTTCTACCTGGTGGCGATCCTGTTCATTATCTTCGATCTTGAAGTCGCGTTCCTGTTTCCCTGGGCGGTGGCCTTCGGCAAGCTGGGAGCCACCGGGTTCTGGTCGATGATGGTATTCCTTGGTGTTCTTACCGTCGGCTTCGCCTACGAATGGAAGAAAGGCGCGCTCGAATGGGATTGAGCCCCGTTGCCACCCGTCCTGGTCTTGTCGCGCCGGCGGTCTCGCAGGCAGCGACCGGGATCATTGATCCCTCGACCGGCAAGCCGGTCGGCGCCAACGACCCGTATTTCCTCGAGGTCAATCACGAGCTGTCCGACAAGGGCTTCTTCGTCGCGGCGACCGACGACCTGATCACCTGGGCGCGCACGGGCTCGCTGATGTGGATGACCTTCGGTCTGGCGTGCTGCGCCGTCGAGATGATGCAGGTCTCGATGCCGCGCTACGACGTCGAGCGATTCGGCTTCGCGCCGCGCGCTTCGCCGCGGCAGTCCGACGTGATGATCGTGGCGGGCACCCTGACCAACAAGATGGCCCCGGCGCTGCGCAAGGTCTACGACCAGATGCCAGAACCGCGCTACGTCATCTCGATGGGCTCCTGCGCCAATGGCGGCGGCTATTACCACTATTCCTACTCGGTGGTGCGCGGCTGCGACCGCATCGTACCCATCGATATCTACGTGCCCGGCTGCCCGCCGACGGCAGAAGCGCTGCTCTACGGCGTGCTGCTGCTGCAGAAGAAGATCCGCCGCACCGGCACGATTGAACGCTAAGGCTTTGTCATGGACGATGTGAGGCTCGACAACCTGGGTCAGACGATTGTCGCGGCGCTGCCGGGCGCCGCACTCGCGCACAGCGTTGCGTTTGGCCAACTGACCCTCGCGGTTGAGGCCTCGAAGATCGTCGACGTCGTGCGGTTCCTGCGCGACGATCCCGGCTGCCGCTTCGTCAATTTTACCGACGTCACCGCGGTGGATTATCCCGGGCGCGAAAAGCGCTTCGACGTCGTCTACCATTTGATGTCTCCGACGTTGAACGCGCGGATCAGGATCAAGGCCGAAGCCTCCGAAACCACCCAGGTGCCCTCCATCATCTCGGTGTTTCCCGGCGCCGACTGGTTCGAGCGCGAGGCCTATGATCTCTACGGCGTGATCTTCGTCGGTCACCCCGACATGCGGCGCCTGCTCACCGACTACGGCTTCGACGGCCATCCGCTGCGCAAGGATTTCCCGCTCACCGGCTTCGTCGAAGTGCGCTACGACGACCAAGAGAAGCGGGTGGTCTATGAGCCCGTCAGGCTCAATCAGGAATTCCGCAAATTCGATTTCCTCTCGCCTTGGGAAGGCGCGGATTATCCGATCCTGCCCGGTGACGAGAAGGCGGAGGTCAAGTCGTGACCGAACAGAACGTCCGCAACTTCACCATTAACTTCGGCCCGCAGCATCCGGCGGCGCACGGCGTGTTGCGCCTCGTGCTGGAGCTCGACGGCGAAGTGGTCGAGCGCGTCGATCCGCATATCGGCCTGCTTCACCGCGGCACTGAAAAGCTGATCGAGCAGAAGACCTATCTGCAGGCGATTCCCTACTTCGACCGGCTCGATTACGTCGCGCCGATGAATCAGGAACACGCGTTCTGCCTCGCGGCGGAAAAGCTGCTCGGCATCACGGTGCCGCGCCGCGGCCAGTTGATCCGCGTATTGTATTGCGAGATCGGCCGCATCCTGTCGCATCTCTTGAACGTCACCACGCAGGCGATGGATGTCGGCGCGCTGACCCCGCCGCTATGGGGCTTCGAAGAGCGCGAAAAGCTGATGGTGTTCTATGAGCGCGCCTCCGGCAGCCGCATGCATGCGGCGTATTTCCGGATTGGCGGCGTGCATCAGGACCTGCCGCCGAAACTGATCGACGATATCGACGCCTGGTGCGATCCGTTCCTGCAGGTGGTGGCCGATCTTGAAACGCTGCTCACCGGCAACCGCATCTTCAAGCAGCGCAACGTCGATATCGGCGTGGTCTCGCTGGCGCAGGCCTGGGAGTGGGGATTTTCCGGCGTCATGGTGCGCGGCTCCGGCGCGGCCTGGGATCTGCGCAAGGCGCAGCCCTATGAATGCTACGCCGAGATGGATTTCGACATTCCGATCGGCAAGAACGGCGACTGCTACGACCGCTACTGCATCCGCATGGAAGAAATGCGGCAGTCGGTGCGGATCATGAAGCAGTGCATCGCCAAGCTGCGCGCGCCGGACGGGCAGGGCCCGGTCGCGGTCGAGGACAACAAGGTGTTTCCGCCGCGGCGTGGCGAGATGAAGCGCTCGATGGAAGCGCTGATCCACCACTTCAAGCTCTACACCGAAGGCTTTCGGGTGCCGGAAGGCGAGGTCTATGCCGCCGTCGAGGCGCCGAAAGGCGAGTTCGGCGTCTATCTGGTCTCCGACGGCACCAACAAGCCCTACAAGTGCAAGATCCGCGCGCCGGGCTTTGCCCACCTGCAGGCGATGGATTTCATCTGCAAGGGCCATCTGCTGGCTGACGTCTCGGCAATCCTCGGCTCGCTCGACATCGTGTTCGGAGAGGTTGATCGGTGATTTCCGCGCAGCCTCCTATCCAGTTTGACCGGGCCTCCGGCGTTCTCCAGGGCGTGAATCCCTGGGAGCGCGCGATTGCCTTGGCGCTGGTGGCAGGGTGCAAGCTGTCGTCGTCGTTCTCGCATCGCGGCTACAACATGTGCGCCAATCTGCTGCGCAAGACGCTGCCCGAACGCGACATCGTGGTGAAGCTCAATCCGGACGCGCTGTTCGCATTTCCCTACGGCGACGGCTACTGGAGCAAGCTGCTCAACCAGACGTTTTCGTATGAGGATGAGCTGGAGCTGCTGTTCCGGGATTCGGTCGACGTCGATTACACGCTGCTCGATTGCGGTGCCAACTACGGCTATTGGTCGGTGCTGGTGTCGAGTGCGCCGTTCGGTTCGCATAGGGCGATCGCGATCGAGCCCTCGGCGCTGAATTTCGCCAAGCTGGCCAACAACGCGAAGATCAATGGCGGCCGGTTCGAGCCGATGAAATGCGCGATCGGCGCAGCCCGCGGCACCGCAAAACTGTCCGGCACCAAGCATGAGGCGTTCAGCATCGCCGGCGATGCCAGTGCCGGCGGTGAAGAGGTCCCGGTGCTGGCGCTCGACGATCTGCTCGATGAGGGCAAGGTCTCGCCGACCGGAAAATTCCTGATCAAGCTCGATGTTGAAGGCGTCGAGATCGAAGCCATCAAGGGCGGCACGCGATTGCTGCAAGCCGACTCGGTGATCATGTGCGAAGAGCACGGCAATGACCGTGCCCACACGGTGTCGCGCTATATCCTCGACCACACGCCGCTGCAGCTGATCGTGCACGATCCCGTCAGCAACCGTTTCGAGACCGTGACCGAACTATCGATCCTGGATCGCATCAAGGTGTCCACCCACGTCGGCTACAACGTGTTCGGCACCGCAAGCGCGTTCTGGCTCAACCGTATCAACAGCCTGAATGCGAGCGCTGCGCGCCGCGCTCGATGAGAGACTAGACAATGTCCGTCCGCCGCCTGGCACCGAAAGAACTGCAGCCCGCGACCTTCAGCTTCACGCCGGAGAATCTGGCCTGGGCGAAGCAGCAGATCGAAAAATATCCGCCGGGCCGGCAGGCCTCCGCGGTGATCGCGATCCTGTGGCGGGCGCAGGAACAACACGCCGGCTGGGTCCCGGAAGCCTCATTGCGCGTCGTCGCCGACATGCTGCAGATGCCCTATATCCGCGTGCTCGAAGTCGCGACCTTCTACACGATGTTCCAGCTGCAGCCGGTCGGCAAGAAGGCCCACATCCAGGTTTGCGGCACCACGCCCTGCATGCTGCGCGGCGCCGGCGACATCATCGACGTCTGCCAGCACCGCATCCACCACGATCCGTTCCATCTGTCGGATGACGGGGACTTCAGCTGGGAAGAGGTCGAGTGCCTCGGCGCCTGCGTCAACGCCCCGATGGCGATGATCTGGAGCGACACCTACGAGGACCTCACCAAGGAGAGCTTCAACAAGCTGATCGACGGCTTCGCTGCCGGTACGCCGCCGAAGCCGGGCTCGCAAATCGGCCGCCAGTTCGCCGCACCCGAGGGTGGTCCGCGGACGCTGAAGGATGGCGGCGCGATGACCCATGCGAAAGCGCCGCCGGAAGAAGTCAAAGAGCCCGTGCTCGCCGACGCGGACGCCAAGAAGCCGACCAAGGCCGCCAGCGAACGCGAGAGCCCGGCGCCGAAGCCGCCCGCTGACGATGCGACCCGGAAGGGCAAGAAATGACGAGCAACGGCGCGTCTGTAAAAGCTATTTCGCAGAATGGAGCGGCAATGAAGCACTGGCGCTACATCCTGCTGCACGTGGCTGCGGCTGCGACTTTCATTTTCCTGCTGCAGCGTTTCTTTTTGAACGCCACGCTTGAATCAAGCCTGCTGTGGGCGGTGGTATTCGGCGGATGCGCCGCGATCCTCGCCTACAAGCAAGCCAATCGCTGATCGAGGAAGCCATGCTCGACGACCAGGACCGCATCTTCCGCAATCTCTACGGCCTCGAGGACTGGGGCCTCGAAGGCGCGCGCCGTCGCGGCAGCTGGGACGGCACCAAGGCCATCCTCGACAAGGGCCGCGACTGGATCGTCACCGAGATGAAAGCCTCGGGCCTGCGCGGCCGTGGCGGGGCAGGTTTCCCGACCGGCATGAAATGGTCGTTCATGCCGAAGGATTCGTCCGACGGCCGGCCAAGCTACCTCGTCGTCAATGCCGACGAGTCCGAGCCAGGCACCTGCAAGGATCGCGAGATCATGCGGCACGATCCGCATCTGTTGGTCGAAGGCTGCCTGATCGCGCGGCTGCGCCATGGGCGCCCATGTCGGCTACATCTACGTCCGCGGCGAGTTCATTCGGGAACGCGAGCACCTGCAGACGGCGATCGACCAGGCTTATGCAGCCAAGCTGATCGGCAAGGACAATATCCACGGCTTCCCGTTCGATCTCTACGTCGCCCACGGCGCCGGCGCTTACATCTGCGGTGAAGAGACCGCGCTGCTGGAAAGTCTCGAAGGCAAGAAGGGCCAGCCGCGGCTGAAGCCGCCGTTCCCGGCCAATGTCGGCCTGTTCGGCTGCCCGACCACGGTCAACAACGTCGAGTCGATCGCTGTGGCGCCGGACATCCTGCGCCGCGGCGCGTCGTGGTTCGCCAGCATCGGCCGCCCGAACAATGTCGGCACCAAACTTTATGGCATCTCCGGCCACGTCAACACGCCCTGCGTCGTCGAAGACGCCATGAGCATTCCGTTCCGCGAACTGATCGAGAAGCACGGCGGCGGCATCCGCGGCGGCTGGGACAATCTGCTGGCGATCATCCCCGGCGGCGCGTCATGCCCGCTGATCCCGGCGGCGGATTGCGAGGAACTGATCATGGATTTCGACGGCACCCGCGCCGTCAAGTCCAGCTTCGGCACCGCCGGCGTGATTGTGATGGACAAGTCCACCGACGTCGTCGCGGCGATCGCCCGCATCAGCTACTTCTTCAAGCATGAGAGCTGCGGCCAGTGTACGCCGTGCCGCGAAGGCACCGGCTGGATGTGGAGGGTGCTGAACCGCATGGTCGAAGGCCGCGCCCACAAGCGCGAGATCGACATGCTGCTCGAAGTCACCAAGCAGGTCGAAGGCCATACCATCTGTGCGCTCGGCGATGCCGCGGCGTGGCCGGTGCAGGGCCTGATCCGCGCCTTCCGCCCGGAGATCGAACGCCGCATTGATGATTTCAGCCGCAAGGCCACCGTCGATGACCAGGGAGTTCTCGATCCCGCGCATATGATCGCGGCGGAATAGGGCAATGGCAGAGGAAGTCGGGACGATGGCATCAAAGTCCATGAATCGCGTTCTGCGCGTTGTGGCAGGCTTGGCCAGACTCGACATCATCATGGGGATCGCGACCACATTCGCGCTCTTGGTTTATTTGACGCTTCGCTCATCGTGAGATCGACGGAACAGACATGACGAAACTCATCATCGACGGCAAAGAGATCGATGTCCCCGCCGAATACACGCTGCTGCAGGCGTGTGAGGCGGCGGGCGCCGAGATTCCGCGCTTCTGCTATCACGAGCGGCTGTCGATCGCCGGCAATTGCCGGATGTGTCTGGTCGAAGTGAAGGGCGGACCGAAGCCGGTCGCCAGCTGCGCCTGGGGCGTGCGCGATTGCCGGCCGGGCCCGAAGGGCGAGCCGCCGGAAATCTCGACGCGGTCGCCGATGGTCAAGAAGGCCCGCGAAGGCGTGATGGAATTCCTGCTGATCAACCATCCGCTGGATTGCCCGATCTGCGATCAGGGCGGCGAGTGCGATCTGCAGGACCAGGCGATGGGCTACGGCGTCGACTCCAGCCGCTTCGCCGAGAACAAGCGCGCCGTCGAGGACAAGTACCTTGGCGCTTTGGTCAAGACCTCGATGAACCGCTGCATCCAGTGCACGCGCTGCGTCCGCTTCGCCACCGAAGTCTGCGGCGTGCCGGAGATGGGCGCCACCGGTCGCGGCGAGGACATGGAGATCACCAGCTACCTCGAAACCGCACTGACCTCGGAACTGCAGGGCAACCTGGTCGACATCTGCCCGGTCGGCGCGCTGACCTCGAAGCCCTATGCCTTTGCGGCGCGGCCCTGGGAACTCGGCAAGACCCAGTCCATCGATGTAATGGACGCTGTCGGCTCGGCGATCCGGGTCGATACCCGCGGCCGCGAAGTGATGCGCATCCTGCCGCGCGTCAACGAGGCGGTGAACGAGGAATGGATTTCCGACAAGACCCGCCACATCGTCGATGGCCTGCGCACCCAGCGGCTTGATCGGCCCTACATCCGCGAGAACGGCAAGCTGCGCGCTGCGACCTGGGCCGAAGCCTTCGGCGTCATCGCCGCGAAGGTGGCCCGCACCGAGGCTAAGAAGATCGGTGCCATCGCCGGCGATCTCGCCGCGGTGGAGGAAATGTTCGCGTTGAAGGAACTGCTGGCGAAGATGGGCTCGGCCAATCTGGCGACCCAGGATGGCAGCGCCTTCGATCCGGCCGCCGGCCGCGCCTCCTATATCTTCAACCCGACCATCGCCGGCATCGAGCAGGCCGACGCGCTGCTGATCGTCGGCTCCAACCCGCGCAAGGAAGCCGCCGTTCTCAACGCGCGGATCCGCAAGCGCTGGCGCACCGGTCAGCTGAAGGTCGGCGTGATCGGCGAGAAGGCCGATCTGACCTACCGCTACGATTATCTCGGCGCCGGCCCGGATTCGCTGAGCGATCTTGCCGCCGGCAAGAACGCCTTCGCCGACGTGCTGAAGGGTGCGAAGAATCCCATCGTGCTGGTGGGCGCGGGCGCAGTGTCGCGTGCGGATGGCGCCGCGGTGCTGGCGCTGGCTGCGAAGCTGGCGTCGGATTTCGGCGCCATCAAGGACGGCTGGAACGGCTTTGCGGTGCTGCAGTCCACTGCTTCGAAGGTTGGCGCGCTCGACATCGGCTTTGCGCCGAGCGCCGGCAGCCTGAATGTGGCGCAGATGACCGCGGCCGGCGCGCTCGACGTGCTGTTCTCGCTCGGTGCGGACGACGTGAAGGTCGCCGACGGCACATTCGTGGTCTATATTGGCACCCACGGCGACCGCGGCGCGCATCGCGCCGACGTGATCCTGCCGGGCGCAGCCTACACCGAAAAGTCCGGCATCTACGTCAACACCGAAGGCCGCGTGCAGATGGCGGCCCGTGCCGCGTTCCCGCCGGGGGAGGCGAGGGAGGACTGGGCGGTGATCCGCGCGCTGTCTGACGTGCTCGGCAAGAAACTGCCTTACGATTCGCTGGCGGCGTTGCGGCAGGCGATCTTCAAGGCGGTACCGCATCTGATCCGGCTCGACCAGATCGAGGCCGGCGATGCTTCGGCGATCAAGACCCTTGCGGGCAAGGCCGGCAGCGTCGAGAAGACGCCGTTCAAGTCCTCCGTTGAGGACTTTTATCTGACCAACCCGATCGCGCGCGCGTCAGCCATCATGGCGGAATGTTCCCGCCTGGCCTCGGGCCAGATGCTGACGGCGGCGGAGTAAACCGATGGCTGAATTCTGGACTAGCACCCTGTGGCCGCTGATCATCATGATCGCGCAGAGCCTGCTGCTGCTCGTGGTGCTGCTGATCGCGATTGCCTATATCCTGCTGGCGGATCGCAAGATCTGGGCGGCGGTGCAGATCCGGCGCGGACCTAACGTGGTCGGCCCGTTCGGCCTGCTGCAATCCTTCGCCGACCTGCTGAAGTTCGTGCTGAAGGAGCCGGTGATCCCCTCCAGCGCCAACAAGGGCGTATTCCTGCTGGCGCCGCTGGTATCCTGCGTGCTGGCGCTGGCGGCCTGGGCCGTGATCCCGATGGATCTCGGCTGGGTGATCGCCGACATCAATGTCGGCGTGCTCTATATCTTCGCGATCTCGTCGCTGTCGGTGTACGGGATCATCATGGCCGGCTGGTCGTCGAACTCGAAATACCCGTTCCTCGCCGCACTTCGCTCGGCGGCGCAGATGGTGTCCTACGAGGTCTCGATCGGTTTCGTCATCATCACCGTGCTGCTCTGCGCGGGGTCGCTGAACCTCTCGGCGGTGGTCGAGGCGCAGAACAGCAAGTGGGGCATGCTCGGCTGGTACTGGCTACCGCTGTTCCCGATGTTCGTGGTGTTCTACGTCTCGGCGCTGGCGGAAACCAACCGCCCGCCGTTCGATCTGGTGGAAGCCGAATCGGAACTCGTGGCGGGCTTCATGACCGAATACGGCTCGACGCCGTATCTGCTGTTCATGCTCGGCGAGTACGTCGCCATCACCACCATGTGCGCGCTGGGCGCGATCCTGTTCATGGGCGGCTGGCTGTCGCCGATCCCGTTCGCGCCGTTCACCTGGGTGCCCGGAATCATCTGGTTCGTGCTCAAGGTATTTTTCATGTTCTTCATGTTTGCGATGGCGAAGGCGATCGTGCCGCGCTACCGCTACGACCAGCTGATGCGTCTGGGCTGGAAGGTGTTTCTGCCGCTGTCGCTGGCGATGGTCGTGATCGTCGCCGCGGTGCTGCAATTCGGGGGGCTTGCTCCGAAATGAGGTCGCTATGAATATCAGGGCAACAGCTCACTCGCTTCTGCTGGCGGAATTCGCCTCGGCGTTCGTTCTCGCTATGCGCTATTTCTTCAAGCCGAAGCCGACGCTGAATTATCCGTTCGAGAAGGGGCCCATTTCACCCCGCTTTCGCGGAGAACACGCGCTGCGCCGCTATCCGAACGGCGAAGAGCGCTGCATCGCCTGCAAGCTGTGCGAAGCGGTGTGTCCGGCGCAGGCCATCACCATCGAGGCCGGCCCGCGCCGCAACGACGGTACACGCCGCACCGTGCGCTATGACATCGACATGGTGAAGTGCATCTATTGCGGATTGTGCCAGGAGGCCTGTCCGGTCGATGCGATCGTTGAGGGACCGAATTTCGAATTCGCGACTGAGACGCGTGAGGAACTATATTATGACAAGGCGAAACTGCTCGCCAATGGCGACCGCTGGGAGCGCGAGATTGCGAAGTCAATCGAACTCGACGCGCCGTACCGGTAGGATGACCTCATGATCCTTCCCGCATTGTTCTTCTACCTGTTCGCCGGCGTATGCGTCGCCTGTGCGGTGATGGTGATTGCCTCGCGCAATCCCGTGCACTCCGTGCTGTTCCTGATCCTGGCCTTCGTCAACGCGTCCGGCCTGTTCGTGCTGATGGGCGCCGAATTCCTCGCGATGCTGCTGATCGTCGTCTATGTCGGCGCCGTTGCGGTGCTGTTCCTGTTCGTCATCATGATGCTCGACGTCGACTTCACGCAGCTGCGCGAAGGCTTCATCGAATATCTGCCGTTCGGCCTCCTGATCGGCGTCATCTTCCTCGCCGAACTGCTACTCGTTGCCGGCGGCTGGGTGATCAATCCGAATATCGCAAAATCGATCACGTCGGCCATCCCCGGTAATGTCAGTAACACCGAGGCGCTCGGGCTGGTGCTCTACACGAAGTACATCCATTACTTCCAGCTCGCCGCGATGGTGCTGCTGGTGGCGATGATCGGCGCCATCGTGCTGACGCTGCGCCATAAGGCCAAGGTCAAGCGGCAGGACATCAATGTGCAGAATGCGCGGACGCCGGCACTGGCCATGGACGTGCGCAAGGTTGCGTCGGGGCAGGGCCTGCAGGACGCCGACGCCGCGGAGTGGGTGAAATGACCATCGGTCTCGGGCATTATCTGGCGGTCGGCGCGATCCTGTTCACGCTCGGCATCCTCGGCATCTTCCTCAACCGCAAGAACGTCATCGTCATCCTGATGTCGATCGAGCTGATCCTGCTCGCGGTGAACATTAATTTTGTGGCGTTCTCGACCTTTCTCGGCGACATCGTCGGCCAGGTGTTCGCGCTGCTGGTGCTGACGGTGGCAGCAGCCGAAGCGGCGATCGGGCTCGCCGTGCTGGTCGTGTACTTCCGCAACCGCGGCTCGATCGCGGTTGAAGACATCAATCTGATGAAGGGCTGAGGGCATGATCCGGAAAAGTGGATCCCGGTTTTCCCCGACAAACGAGGCCGTTTGTCGTGAGATCATGCCTCTTAACAAGGCACTACTATGATCCAGGCTCTTGTTTTCCTGCCGCTGATCGGCGCGCTCATCGCGGGCCTGATCTCCCTGTCGGGCGCGCATGCGCGCAACCCGAGCGGCGACGAGCTCGACCATCACGACGACGCGCATGGCCATGGCGACGCCCATGCCGTGCATGCGCATGACGATCACGCCGCCGACGATCACGGCCACGACGACCATCACGCCGTCGAGCCGGCCGCCGCGGGTTCGCGCGCAGCCGAACTGATCACCACGGCGCTGCTGCTGGTCTCGGCCGGCCTGGCCTGGATGACGCTGGTCGACGTCGGCTTCCTGCACTACGATGCGCGTATCGTCTTGATGCCGTGGATCAACTCCGGCGACCTGCAGCTGTCATGGACGCTGCGGGTGGATACGCTGACCGCGGTGATGCTGGTCGTCGTCACCACGGTGTCGTCGCTCGTGCACGTCTATTCGATCGGCTACATGGAAGACGATCCGAACCGGCCGCGCTTCATGGGCTACCTGTCGCTGTTCACCTTCGCGATGCTGATGCTGGTGACCGCCGATAACCTGGTGCAGCTGTTCTTCGGCTGGGAAGGCGTCGGTCTGGCCAGCTACCTGCTGATCGGGTTCTGGTACCAGAAGCCGAGCGCCAATGCGGCGGCGATCAAGGCCTTCGTGGTCAACCGCGTCGGCGACTTCGGTTTTTCGCTCGGCATCTTTGCCGTTTTCATGCTGATCGGCTCGACCGATCTCGACACCATCTTTGCCGGCGCGCCGGGCCTGACCGGCAAGACCATCGACTTCTTCGGCTGGCACGCTGATGCACTGACGCTGACCTGCCTGCTGCTGTTCATGGGCGCGATGGGCAAGTCGGCCCAGTTCTTGCTGCACACCTGGCTGCCGGACGCCATGGAAGGCCCGACCCCGGTGTCGGCGCTGATCCATGCCGCGACCATGGTCACCGCCGGCGTCTTCATGGTGGCCCGCCTTTCGCCGCTGTTCGAGCTGGCGCCGAATGCGCAGGCCATCGTGATGCTGGTCGGAGCCACCACAGCGTTCTTCGCCGCCACCGTCGGCCTGGTGCAGAACGACATCAAGCGCATCGTCGCTTATTCGACCTGTTCGCAGCTCGGCTACATGTTCGTGGCGCTGGGGGCAGGGGCCTATTCGGTCGCCATGTTCCATCTGTTCACGCACGCCTTCTTTAAGGCACTGCTGTTCCTGGGTTCAGGTTCGGTGATCTACGCGATGCATCACGAGCAGGACATCCGCAACATGGGCGGGTTGAAGGACAAGATCCCCTTCACCTACAGCATGATGGTGATCGGCACGCTGGCGCTGACCGGCTTCCCGCTGACCGCCGGCTACTTCTCCAAGGACGCCATCATCGAATCCGCCTTCGTGTCGCACAATCCGTTCGCGCTCTACGGCTTCCTGATGACGATCATCGCCGCCGGCCTGACCTCGTTCTATTCGTGGCGCCTGATCTTCAAGACCTTCCACGGCGAACCGCACGACCAGAAGCATTACGAAGCCGCGCATGAGGCGCCGTACTGGATGCTGGTGCCGCTCGCGGTGCTCGGCGCCGGCTCGATCCTCGCTGGCTTCCCGTTCAAGGAACTGTTCGCCGGCCACGGTGTGGAAGAGTTCTTCCGCGAGTCGGTCAAGAACCACCCGCACATTCTCGAAGAGATGCACCACATCCCCGAGAGCATTGCCTTCCTGCCGACGGTTATGATGGCGCTGGGCTTCCTGGTGTCGTGGATGTTCTACATCCGCCGGCCGTATCTGCCGGTCGAACTCGCCGGACAGCATCCGCTGCTCTACAAGTTCCTGCTCAACAAATGGTATTTTGACGAGTTGTACGACTTCCTGTTCGTCCGCCCGGCGAAGCGGCTCGGTTACTTCCTGTGGAAGAAGGGCGACGGCATGATCATCGACGGCCTCGGCCCCGATGGCGTCTCGGCGCGCGTACTCGACATCACCCGCGGCGCGGTGAAGATCCAGACCGGCTATCTCTATCACTATGCCTTCGCGATGCTGATCGGCGTCGCCGGGCTGATCACCTGGTTCATATTCGGCCTGGGAGGCCAGTGATGTCGTCGGCTTCCGTAATGACCTGGCCCATTCTTTCCGTCGTCACCTTCCTGCCGACCGTCGGCGCCATTCTGGTGTACCTGCTGGCGCGCGGCGGCGACGAAGCCGCCGATCGCAATGCGCGCTGGATCTCGCTGTGGACGACGCTGATCACCTTCGCGGTGTCGCTGATCCTGGTGATGCGCTTCGATTCCGCGCAGGGCGATTTCCAGTTCGTCGAGAAGGCGCCCTGGCTGGCCAATGCCATCACCTATCACATGGGCGTCGATGGCATTTCGCTGCCGTTTGTGATCCTGACCACGGCGCTGATGCCGCTCTGCATCCTCGCCAGCTGGAAGGCGATCTCCAAGCGCGTCCGCGAATACATGATGGCGTTCCTGATCCTGGAAACGCTGATGATCGGCACCTTCTCGGCGCTGGATCTGGTGCTGTTCTATCTGTTCTTCGAAGGCGGCCTGATCCCGATGTTCCTGATCATCGGCGTCTGGGGCGGCCCGCGCCGGGTCTATGCCTCCTTCAAGTTCTTCCTCTACACGCTGCTCGGCTCGGTGCTGATGCTGCTGGCGATCATGGCGCTGTACTGGAACGCCGGCACCACCGACATTCCGACGCTGATGCACACCGCGGTGCCGCGCAGCCTGCAGACCTGGGCGTGGCTGGCGTTCTTCGCGTCTTTCGCGGTGAAGATGCCGATGTGGCCGGTACACACCTGGCTGCCCGATGCGCACGTCGAGGCGCCGACGGCCGGCTCCGTCATTCTTGCCGCGATCATGCTGAAGATGGGCGGCTACGGCTTCCTGCGCTTCTCGCTGCCGATGTTTCCGGAAGCCTCGGTTTACTTCGCGCCGCTGATCTTCACGCTGTCCACCATCGCCATCGTCTACACCTCGCTGGTGGCCTTGATGCAGGAAGACATCAAGAAGCTGATCGCCTATTCGTCCGTCGCCCATATGGGCTTCGTCACCATGGGCATCTTTGCCGGCACCACCCAGGGCGTCGCCGGTGCGGTGTTCCAGATGGTTTCCCACGGCATCGTCTCGGGCGCGCTGTTCCTCTGCGTCGGCATCGTCTACGACCGTCTGCATACCCGCGAGATCGCCGCCTATGGCGGCCTCGTCAACCGGATGCCGCTCTATGCGTTGATCTTCATGGTCTTCACCATGGCCAATGTCGGTCTGCCCGGCACCTCCGGCTTCGTCGGCGAATTCCTGACGCTGATCGGCACCTTCAAGGTCAGCATCCCCACCGCGACCGTTGCCACCCTCGGCGTCATTCTTTCGGCGGCCTATGCGCTGTGGCTCTACCGCAAGGTGGTGTTCGGCGCACTGACCAAGCCGGCGCTGATGGGGATCAAGGACATCACCTTCCGCGAAGGCCTGCTGCTGGTGCCGCTGGTCCTTCTCACCATTCTGTTCGGGGTCTATCCGAAGCCGGTGCTCGACATGTCGGCGACCTCGGTGCAACTCCTCGTCAACAATTATGCCACCGCAGTGACTGCCGTGAAGGCAGCCGCGCTGCTGCCGTAACGCAGCAGGTCAGGACAACGCGCAATGACTTTTGAGACCGCCGGATATTCGCTGCTGCCCGTGCTGCCGGAGATTGTGCTGGCCGTGGGCAGCATGGTGCTGGCTGATGGTCGGCGCCTATGGCGGACCGAAGACGACCGGCCCGGTGACGGTACTGGCGGTATGTCTGCTGGCGGTGGTCGGCATCCTCGAACTGACGCTGCCCGCGGGCAAGCTGGTCAGCTTCGGCGGCAGCTTCATCGTCGATGATTTCGCGCGCTTCCTGAAGATACTGGCGCTGATCGGCTCCGGCGTGACGCTGATCCTGTCGCGCGAATTTCTCGAACATCAGTCCCGCAAGATCTTTGAATACGCGATCCTGGTGCTGCTCTCCACCCTCGGCATGATGGTGCTGATCTCGGCCGGCGACCTGATCATGCTCTATCTCGGCCTCGAACTGATGAGCCTGGCGCTCTACGTCGTTGCCGCCAGCAACCGCGACAACGCCAAATCCACCGAAGCCGGCCTGAAGTATTTTGTGCTCGGCGCACTGTCGTCCGGCATGCTGCTGTATGGCGCGTCGCTGATCTATGGGTTCACCGGCACCGTGACCTTCACCGGCATCGCCGCGGCGGCGACCACCGGCAGCGTCGGCATTGTGTTCGGCCTCGTCTTCCTGCTCGCCGGCCTCTGCTTCAAGGTTTCGGCGGTGCCGTTCCACATGTGGACGCCGGACGTCTATGAAGGCGCGCCGACGCCCGTGACGGCATTCTTCGCCTCCGCACCGAAAGTCGCCGCGCTGGCGGTATTCACCCGCGTCGCCCTGACCGCATTCCCCGGCATCATGCTGCAGTGGCAGCAGGTCGTGGTGTTCGTCTCGATCGCCTCGATGGTGCTGGGCTCGTTCGCCGCCATCGGCCAGACGAACATCAAGCGCCTGATGGCCTATTCGTCGATCGGCCACATGGGCTTCGCGCTGGTCGGCCTTGCTGCCGGCACGGTGGAAGGCGCGCAGGGCGTGCTGGTCTATATCGCGATCTATGTGGCGATGACGCTGGGCACCTTCGCCATCATCCTCACCATGAAGCGCAACGGCTTGGCCGTCGAGAAGATCAGCGATTTTGCGGGCCTTTCGCGGACCAATCCGCTGCTGGCGTTCTTCTTCGCCATGTTCCTGTTCTCGCTGGCCGGCATTCCGCCGCTGGCCGGCTTCTTTGCCAAGTTTTACGTTTTCATCGCGGCCATCAAGGCCGGGCTGTTCACGCTCGCCGTGGTCGGCGTGCTCGCCAGCGTGGTGGGGGCGTATTATTATCTCACCATCATCAAGCTGATGTATTTCGACGAGCCGCTCGGCAAGCTCGACCCGATGCGAGTCGAATTACGCACCGTGCTGGCGGTTGCCGGCATCTTCAACGTGCTGTTCTTCGTCTATCCCGCCCCGTTGGTCAGCGCCGCCTCGTTTGCGGCGAAGTCGCTGTTCTAGATGGGTTTTTCGCTCGGTCCGCGAGCCTTGTCGGCGGGCTACAAGCTCGCCGCATTCGACAGCACCGGCTCAACCAATGTAGAAGCCATGGACCGCGCCCGCAGTGGCGAGCGTGGCCCGATGTGGTTTGTCACGTCGGAACAGACTGCGGGACGCGGGCGACGGCATCGGCCGTGGATCGCGCCGCGGGGTAATCTCGCCAGTACTATTCTTGAAGTCATTGACGTGTCGCCCGCCATCGCAGCCACCCTTGGCTTTGCAGCGGGACTGGCACTGGAAGCCGCGCTTCAGCGGGTCAGCATGGAGGCGTTGCTCAGATCGCCTGGATCGGAAGAAATGAAGTTTTCGCTGAAATGGCCCAACGACGTGCTGGCGGGGCGCAACAAGCTCGCCGGCATTTTGCTGGAGGCCGAAACCGTGGCCGATGACCGGCTCGCTGTCGTGGTCGGCATCGGCACCAATGTGGTCGCTTCGCCCGAGGGCACGCCGTATCCGACGACCTCGCTGCACGCGCTCGGCGTCAATATCGGGGCAGAAGACCTGTTTTCCGCGCTGTCGGATTCCTGGGCGGAATATCGCGGGATCTGGGATAATGGCCGCGGCTTCGGCGAGATCAGAACGTCATGGCTCGATCGTGCGGCGGGCCTCGGCCAGCCGGTCTCGGTCCAGTCCGGCACTTCCACCATTTCAGGCATTTTCGATACCATCGACGAGAGCGGCTGTCTGATCGTCAGCACATCGGACGGCAAGCGCATTCCGATTTCTGCCGGTGACGTCTATTTCGGGTCGACCGCGTCGGCAGGGGCAACACAATGACACGACCAGACGAACTTACTTTCGCGCCGCTCGGCGGCGTCGGCCAGATCGGCATGAATCTGTCGATCTACGGCATGGGCAATCGCCATCAGCGCAGCTGGCTCGCCATCGATCTTGGCGTCTATTTCGGCGATGAAGAGCATCTGCCCGGCATCGATCTGGTGATGCCCGATGTGCGCTTCCTGGAAAAGGAGCGCAAGAATCTCGTCGGCCTGATCCTGACCCATGCCCATGAAGATCATTTCGGCGCCATCATCGATCTGTGGCCGAAGCTGAAATGCCCGATCTACGCGACTCAGTTCAGCGCCGCTCTGTTCGAGGCGAAATGCGCTTCCGAACGTAATCCGCCGAAAATCCCCGTCACCGTGGTGCCGTCCGGCGGCCGCATCGAGCTCGGCCCGTTCACGGTCGAGTTCATTCCGGTCGCGCATTCGATTCCGGAATCGCATGCGCTGGCCATCCACACCTCCGCCGGCACCGTGCTGCACACCGGCGACTGGAAGATCGATCCGACGCCGATCATCGGTAAGCCCACCGACGAGCGCCGCCTGCGCGAACTCGGCGACGAGGGCGTGCTGGCGCTGATCGGCGATTCCACCAATGCGGTGCGGGAAGGGCGTTCGCCCTCCGAGATGGAAGTCGCAAAAACCATCACCGAGCTTGTGAAAGCCGCCAAGGGCCGCGTCGCCGTCACCACTTTTGCTTCCAACGTGGCACGCCTGCGCGCCGTCGCCGATGCTGCGAAAGCGTCGGGCCGCGAGGTCGTCGTGGTCGGCCGCGCCATGGAGCGCGTCGTCCAGGTCGCCCGCGAGACCGGTTTTCTCGACGGCGTGCAGGCGTTTCGCGGCGCCGATCTCTACGGCCATTTCCCGCCGGACAAGGTGCTGGCGCTGTGCACCGGCAGCCAGGGCGAACCGCGCGCGGCGCTGTCGCGCATTGCCAATGACGATCATCCGATGGTCACGCTCAACAAGGGCGACACCGTGATCTTCTCGTCGCGCACCATTCCCGGCAACGAGAAGGCGGTGGGCAGCATCATCAACGGTCTCATCACCCAGGGCGTGGAGGTGGTCACCGACCGCACCCATCTGGTCCACGTCTCCGGCCATCCGCGCCGTGACGAATTGCGCGACATGATCTCCTGGGTCCGGCCGCAGCTGTTGATCCCCGTTCACGGTGAGGCGCTGCATCTCCACGAGCACGCCAAGCTGGCACGCGCCTGCGGCGTGCCGCGAACGCTGATCTGCAAGAACGGTGACCTGGTCAGGCTGGGGCCGGGCGATCCTGCCATCATCGAGGAAGTTCCGTCGGGCAAGATCTACAAGGACGGTTCGATCCTGGAGGATTCCAAGTCGCGCGCGGTGTCGGAACGGCGCCGGCTGGCCTTTGCCGGCTGCGCCTTCGTGGCGCTTGCCGTCACCGACAAGGGCGAGCTGGCCGACGATCCCGCGGTCGACCTGATCGGCATTCCCGAGAAGAACACCAAGGGCGAAGCGATGGACGACATCGTGTTCGACATCGTCGTCAATGTGGTCGAGAATCTGCCGAAGGCGCGCAAGCGCGACCCCGATGCGATGGCGGAATCAGTGCGGCGTGCGGTGCGGTCGTCGCTCTCCGAGCAGTGGGGCAAGAAGACGATGTGCTACGTGCACATCCTGCAAGTCGAAAACTAACGTCGAAAAACAACAACGGAGGACACCATGCTGGGCCGGCTCAATCACGTGGCGATCGCGGTGGCCGATGCGGAGAAGGCGGCGAAGATCTATGGCTCCGCGTTCGGCGCCGAGATTTCCGCCGCCGTGCCGCTACCCGAGCATGGCGTGATCACGGTGTTCGCGACCTTGCCGAACACCAAGATCGAGTTCATCCAGCCGCTCGGCGACGCCTCGCCGATCGCAAAATTTCTCGAGCGTAACGCCGATGGCGGAATCCACCACATCTGCTACGAGGTGCCGGATATCATCGCGGCGCGCGATACGCTGATCAAGGAAGGTGCGCGCGTGCTCGGCGACGGGGAGCCCAGGATCGGCGCCCATGGCAAGCCGGTGCTGTTTCTTCACCCCAAAGATTTTTCCGGCGCGCTCGTCGAAATCGAACAGTCCTGAGGGATCGATGGCCTACACGATCTCAACCGCTCTCGCGATCTACTTCGTCATCTGGTGGGTCGTGCTGTTTCTGACGCTGCCATTCGGTGTCCGTAGCCAGCATGAAGACGGCGTGGGCACCGATGGCACCGATCCCGGTGCGCCGGTGGAGACCCGGATGGGCCGCAAGCTGCTCTGGACCACGATCATCTCTGCGGTGCTGTTCGCTGCCGGCATGCTGGCCTATCGCGCCGATTATCTCAACGTCGAGCGGCTGTCGAAATTGATGGGCATTCCGATCTAGACTATCTGCGCGATGTCGCCGGCATAAACTGATGTCGACGGGAGGAACGGTATGAAACGCTTTCTGATTTTCCTGCTGCTCGGTCCTGCCGTCGGTTTCACAGTGTTCGAACTGCGCGAACTTGCCTCTGGAAAGACCATCGGCGGCGCTCCGGGCTTCATCATGGGCCTGCCATTCGCGTACTGGTTCGGACTAATTCCTTCGCTGGTGATGTGGCTTGAGGACTGGTTTCTGGAAGACAAGATGCAGCTGTGGCCGAAGGTCGTGACATCCGCAGTCGTCGGCTACGCGGTGAGCATTGCGATGATGTTGATCTGGACGGCGGTTCCGATTCCGGTTCGTCAGATACTCACATTCGGGATCGTCGGTGCGGTACAGGGCGCGGTGTGCTCGTGGCTGTCGGGGATCCGGCTGAAAAGCGCCGTGCCATAACCTGGCAGCGGATGGCGGGAGGCGACGTTCAGCCAATCACCCCGTCGCTGAACGATGCGCGCCCTTCGTGAACGCCGTAAGCGAGGAAGTGCTGCAGCGGATCGATGTGGGCGCTGGCGACATCGGCATAGCTCGCTTCGTAGTGTTTGGTATCGAACGCCGCCGAAGGATCGCGTCCCTCCTTCCAGCCGTAGTTATCGTAGTGGGTGAGCGGTTCCATCCCTGCGTTGCGCACATCTGCATACGCGTTCAGATAGCCCTTCACATCGAACAGGCTGTTCGGGTTGCGGCCCTCGTGCCAGCCGTACTGCTCATAGTGGGCATAGGCAAAGGCGAACGAGTCGCCGCCGGCGGCGATGGCCACCTTGGCGACATCCGGATTGCTCAGAAGATAGAACTCTGCGTCGAAGGAGCCGTGGGTGAACGATGACGCCTGGCCAACCGCTGCAAAGGCCGGTCGTCCCTCGGCCTTGCCGTATTGGAGATAGTGGGCGAGCGGATCCATGCCGGCCGCTTTGACGTCGGGGTTGTGCTCGAGATACAGCGACGTATCGAACGCGGCCGATGCATCGTAGCCCAGCTTCCATCCGGTCTGATCGTATTGCAGCAGCGGATTGACCCCGGCCGTCCGGACATCGGCATGTGCCGCAAGGTAGCCATTGGTCGAGAAGTAGGCGTCGGGGTCCTTGCCCTGCTGCCAGCCGAAATTGTCGTAATGCGTCGCCGCGCTTAATCCACTGCTGCCGGCGTCGGCATATTTGGCGAAATAGAAACTCTGATCGACCAGCTTGTCGCTGGCCAAACCGGTTGCGGGCGCTGTGCCATAGAGTGCGCGAACACCATCAATGTCCGACGTCCTGAGATCCGTGACCGATGGATTGATGTAGGCGTTCATCACCGCCGGCGCGGCGTTGTAGTGGTCGAGGCCGATGGCGTGGCCGATTTCGTGAAGCGCCACCACGAAGAACGACAGGCCATCATAGCTGACGCCGTGGCCGTTCGAGATATACCAGCCTTCGCCGCTGTCCATCTCGACGGTCGCGGACGTCATCGCTGATCCGGAATAATAGTAGGTTGTCTGGGCAAGGACGTTGTCGTGTCCATCGATCGCGCCGAAGGTGAAATCGATCATCGACGAGGCTGTCGAGGCGACACGTGAGAATTGAATGTTGCCGTAGATCGACCAGTCGGCAAAGGCCGCGGTGATGTCGGCCAGAAACGACGCCGACACGGTTGCGTCGATCGCCCATGTTACCACACCGCCCGCGGCTCCCAAACCCGAGGCACCCCATTTCGGGCCTTCCAGGAGATAGTCGACCATGTCTCAGCTCCGTTGCCGGAACGCTGGGGCCGAAAGCTTAAAGATTGGTTGCACGTTGGTGGTCTCCAGCCAGTTGGCGCCGCCAACGACTCACTGGCTGTCACGATACATCAAAGAAATCGCCGTCGCGTCGCGTGAATAGCGTTTCGGCGTCCGGGACGTAGCGGGCGTGCGACCAAAATGATTGCGCCGGTATTTCAAGAAGCTGAAAAAAAAGAGCAGGGCCGCAGCCCTGCTCGAAAAATTGTGTCGACCCTATTTACCCGAATGTTGGATTTTATCCTTGATTGCCGGGTTGACGCCGCTTGAGCGCGTCAGGGCTCCTCCCGAGACTTGGACCACCAGACTTTGTCCTTGCAGACCGCCTGAGCTTCGAGTCGTAGCCGATCTTTTTTTGTTTGTCATCAATTTCAGCAGTGCTGTTTAAAATTAAGGCACTCATGGAAATGCTCACTCTTTAACAATCTTAAGTTGCATTGCAGCGAGTCAATGCCGGCGGTGCTGCGTGATCTCCGCGCTCGCGGGCATCGCGCGCTGTTTGAACTGAATTAAGCCCTGTTTATCGGCTCAAAGCAGCACTCCCCAGCAGGGACCGGACCTGCCGCCCTTGTGTTTTGGCAGCCGATCCGGTTTCACTCGCTTTATCCCGTGTCCCACCGATTCTTGAGCGTGCCCATGCGATTGTCGCGTTATTTTCTGCCTATTCTCAAGGAAACGCCGAAGGATGCGGAGATCGCATCGCACCGGCTGATGTTGCGTGCGGGTATGATCCGTCAGGAGGCGGCCGGCATCTATGCGTGGCTGCCGCTGGGCCTGCGGGTGCTCCGGAAGATCGAGCAGATCGTACGCGAGGAGCAGGACCGGGCGGGCTCGATCGAGCTCTTGATGCCGACGTTGCAGCTCGCCGACCTCTGGCGCGAAAGCGGGCGCTATGACGCCTATGGTCCGGAAATGCTGCGGATCCAGGACCGCCACAAGCGCGAATTGCTGTATGGGCCGACCAATGAGGAAATGGTCACCGGGATCTTTCGCTCCTATGTGAAATCCTACAAGAGCCTGCCGCTCAATCTCTACCACATCCAGTGGAAATTCCGCGACGAGCAGCGTCCGCGCTTCGGCGTGATGCGCGGCCGCGAGTTCTTCATGAAGGACGGCTACTCGTTCGACGTCGATGAGGCCGCGGCGCGGCGCACCTACAACCGGATGTTCGTCGCTTATCTCAGGACCTTCGCCCGCATGGGCATCAAGGCGATCCCGATGCGCGCCGAGACCGGCCCGATCGGCGGCGATCACAGCCACGAATTCATCCTGCTCGCCGACACCGGCGAGTCCGCTGTCTACTGCAACAGCGACGTGTTGAATCTGCCGGTGCCATCAGACGACATCGACTACGACAGCGACCTCTCGGGGATCATCGAGCAGTGGACCACGGTTTATGCCGCCACCGAGGACGTTCATGATGCAGAGCGTTATGACCGCGAAGTGCCGGCCGAGAAGCGCGTGCACACCCGCGGCATCGAGGTCGGGCAGATCTTCTACTTTGGCACCAAATATTCGGATTCGATGAAGGCGCTGGTCACCGGTACCGACGGCACCGAGCAACCGGTGCATGGCGGTTCCTATGGCGTCGGCGTGTCCCGCTTGGTGGGCGCGATCATCGAGGCCTGTCACGACGAGAACGGCATCAAATGGCCGGAGGAGGTGGCGCCGTTCCGCGTCTCGATCCTCAATCTGAAGCAGGGGGATGCAGGTACCGACGCCGCTTGCGAGGCGCTTTACCAGGAGCTCGGCGCCAAGGGCGTCGATGTGTTGTATGACGACACCGACCAGCGCGCCGGCGCCAAGTTCGCCACCGCCGACCTGATCGGCGTGCCCTGGCAGATACTGGTCGGGCCGAAGGGACTGGTTGAAGGCAAGGTCGAATTGAAGCGGCGCAACGACGGGTCGCGCGAAAGTATCAGTGCGGCCGAAGCTGTTGCGAAGCTGTCGTCCTGACGACTTATCCACCATGCGGTCGCGGTGATGCAATGATGCGGCTAGAATTCGCCCGATTCGTGTGGAATTCGAACGATGGATGATGCCATGAGCGAGCCAGTTCGAACCCCACCTTTCGCCGCCTTCGAATGGCTGCTGTCCGGTCGTTACTTGCGCGCGCGCCGCAAGGAAGGCTTCATCTCTGTCATCGCCGGCTTTTCGTTTCTCGGCATCATGCTCGGCGTCGCCACGCTGATCATCGTGATGGCGGTCATGAACGGCTTCCGGAAAGAACTGCTCGACAAGATTCTCGGCCTCAACGGCCACTTGTTGGTGCAGCCGCTGGAAAGCCCGCTGACGGACTGGAAGGACGTCGCCGACCGCATCAACGGCGTCAGCGGCATCCGCCTCGCGGCCCCCGTGGTCGATGGCCAGGCGCTGGCGTCATCGCCGTTCAATGCGTCCGGCGTGTTCGTGCGCGGCATCCGCTCCGCCGACCTCAACAATCTCACCTCGATCGCCAAGAACATCAAGCAAGGCACGCTGGAGAATTTCGACGAGGGCCAGGGTGTCGCGATCGGTCGCCGGCTTGCCGATCAATTGTCGGTGCATGCCGGCGACAACATCACGCTGGTGGCGCCACGCGGCGCGGTGACGCCGATGGGCACGACGCCGCGGATCAAGCCGTACCGGATCGCCGCCGTGTTCGAGATCGGCATGTCGGAATATGACGGTACCTTTGTCTTCATGCCGTTGGCGGAAGCGCAGGCCTATTTCAACAGGGCCTCCGACGTCACCTCGATCGAGGTCTATACCAATAATCCCGACAAGATCGACGAGTACCGCAAGACCGTCACCGAGGCGGCGGGGCGGCCGGTGTTCCTGGTCGACTGGCGGCAGCGCAACGCGACGTTCTTCAACGCGCTGCAGGTCGAGCGCAATGTGATGTTCCTGATCCTCACCATGATCGTGCTGGTGGCGGCGCTGAATATCGTCTCCGGCCTGATCATGCTGGTGAAGGACAAGGGCAGCGACATCGCCATCCTGCGTACCATGGGCGCCTCGCAGGGCTCGATCATGCGCATATTCCTGATCACCGGGGCAGCGATCGGCGTGGTCGGCACGCTGACCGGCTTCGTCGTCGGCCTGGTGGTCTGCCTCAACATCGAATCGATCCGGCAGTTCATCTCCTGGATGACATCGACCGAGCTGTTTTCACCGGAATTGTATTTCCTCTCCAAGCTGCCGGCGGAAGTCGATGTCGGCGAAACCAGCGCGGTGGTGATCATGGCGCTGACGCTGTCTTTCCTGGCCACCCTGTATCCGTCCTGGCGTGCCGCGCGCCTCGATCCCGTCGAAGCGCTAAGGTACGAGTGAGTGACTGACATGGCGCAGGGGGCGGAAGATGTTCCGGTGGTCTATCTCCACGACATCAAGCGGCAATACACCCAGGGCGAGACCGTCCTGACCATTCTCGACAACGCCAAGCTGGCGCTGTGGGCCGGGCAGTCGGTGGCGCTGGTGGCCCCAAGCGGCTCCGGCAAATCGACGCTGCTGCATATCGCGGGCCTCCTGGAGAGCCCGGACGAGGGCGAGGTCTATGTCGGCGGCACCGCGACCTCCGGCCTGTCGGACGCCGAACGCACTCAAATTCGTCGCACCGACATCGGCTTCGTCTACCAGTCGCACCGGCTGCTGCCGGAATTTTCCGCGCTGGAAAACGTCATGATGCCGCAGATGATCCGCGGCCTGAAGCGCTCGGAGACCGTGGTCCGCGCCAAGGAGATTCTGGCCTATCTCGGCCTCGGTGATCGGATCACCCATCGGCCGGCCGAACTCTCCGGCGGCGAACAGCAGCGTGTCGCCATTGCGCGTGCGGTCGCCAATGCGCCCCGCGTCCTGTTCGCGGACGAGCCGACCGGCAACCTCGATCCGCACACCGCGGATCACGTCTTCAAGGCGCTGATGCAGCTGGTCAAGGCGACGCGGGTGGCGATGCTGATCGCGACCCACAACATGGAACTGGCCGGCCGGATGGACCGCCGGGTGTCGCTGGAAAACGGCCGGGTCGTCGAACTCGACTGACCCCGCCACTCATTTCATTCGAGATGGATGCGAAGCGCCGCCGACGGCGCGGTCGTTCAGTAGCCGCTCTTCCGCTTGCGCTTCACGCGCGGCTGCTGCGGCGTGTAGGTCTGCGCATAGGCCAGCGCCGGATTGGCGAAGCAGGTCAGACCGATGCCCGATGCCGTCATCGCGCACTGCGCATAGGTGCGGTAGCTGCAATCGTCATCGCCATAAAGCGAGCGCATGCAGAACGGATAGCCGCTCGGAGTGTTGAAAGAGAACGGGCCGGGATCGGTGCGTTGTGCTGCGGCAGGCGTGACAGTGAGGGCCGAAACGGCGCCGAGGGCGACCAGGGCAAGCAGTGCTGCGCGCATAAGACTCTCCTGCCGACTCGACCGCCGGCGCATGTGATTTCAGGACCGCACAAAGCCGGCACGGCCGGCTTTCGTCAACACACATTGGCTGACATGGATGACAGTTCCGGGGGGGGAAACATTCCGTAACGAAACATGGCGGCGCGCGCGCAGCCGCCTCTCAGGTTCGACTGCTACCGGGAATATTGCCGCCGGCTGTCCAGCCTTAACCATCCCAGTCACATTTCAAACCGACGTAAAAAGCCGAACTTGACTCCAGGAACAGAATGAGAACAATGTTCTTCATATGTTCCAGAGATCACGGAGGCTGACATGTTGAAGACTTTCGTTGAAGAAGCTGCTGCGCTGGCGTCGATCGTTCTGTTCGTAGGCATGATTGCGGTCTGGGCGCAGCTGATCCCCCAGCTTTGAGCCTGGCTCGGCCTGTCGGCGGCAACGTCGCGGCAGGGAAAACGGGGACGCTTTTCCAGCCATGCGGGTTTCGCGTGGACAGGCCCGGGCACAGGCATCACCATGGCGTTGCGAGTCGGCCTCCAGGGGCCGCCGCGATCCCTCCGTTCGATGATTGCCTGACGCCATGAGCCAAAAGCCTGCAGCCGTGTCCAATGCCGGTTTCGTCCATCTGCACGTGCATTCGGCCTATTCGCTGTTGAAGGGCTCGATCAAGATCCAGAAGCTGGCGGAACTGGCCAAGGCCGACCGCCAGCCGGCGCTGGCGCTGACCGACACCGACAACATGTTCGGCGCGCTGGAATTCTCGGACAAGCTCGCCGGCTACGGCATCCAGCCGATCGTCGGCTGCGAGATCGCGGTGGATTTCGGCGATCAGGACCCCAACGCCCGCAACGCGCTGGCCGCGGTGCCGGCGCGGATGGTGTTCCTGGCCTCTCGTGAGCGCGGCTACCGCAGCCTGATGAAGCTGAATTCGCGGGCGTTTCTGGAGACCCCGATCCATCAGGCGCCGCACATCAAGTTCGACTGGCTCCTTGAGGAGGCCGAGGACCTGATCGCGCTGACCGGCGGTCCGGAGGGCCCGATCGCGCTGGCCATCAATGCCGACCAGGCCGCATTGGCGGCGCAGCGCTGCGACCGCCTCGCGGGGCTGTTCGGCGACCGGCTCTACATCGAGTTGCAACGCCACGGCGTCGAAAAGGAGCGTCGCGCCGAAGCCGGGCTGATTGATCTGGCTTATGCCAAGGGCTTTCCGCTGGTTGCCACCAACGAGCCGTACTTTGCCGCATCAGACGATTACGAGGCCCATGACGCGCTGCTGTGCATCGCCGGCGGCAAGCTGATTGCCGACACCGAGCGGGACCAGCTGACGCCGGACCATCGCTTCAAGACCCGCGCCGAAATGGCGGTGCTGTTCGCCGATATTCCGGAGGCGCTGGCCTCCACCGTGGAGATCGCCGAGCGCTGCTCGTTCCGGCCACGCACCCGCAAACCGATCCTGCCGCGCTTCACCGTAGGCGCCAGTTCCAACGCCGCCGGTGCGGAGAGCGAGGAAGCCGACGAGTTGAAGCGTCAGGCCGAGGAGGGGCTGACCCAGCGTCTCAAGGTACACGGCGTCTCGCAGGGCATGACCGAGGAAGACTACCGCGCGCGGCTGGCGTTCGAGCTCGACGTCATCACCCGCATGAACTACGCCGGCTACTTCCTGATCGTCGCCGACTTCATCAAATGGGCCAAGGCCGAGGGCATTCCGGTCGGACCGGGCCGTGGCTCCGGCGCGGGATCGCTGGTCGCCTACGTGCTGACCATTACCGACCTCGACCCGATCCGCTTCGGGCTGCTGTTCGAGCGCTTCCTCAATCCCGAGCGCGTCTCGATGCCCGACTTCGACATCGATTTCTGCCAGGACCGTCGCGGCGAGGTCATCACTTACGTGCAGCAGCGCTACGGCCGCGATCAGGTGGCGCAGATCATCACCTTCGGAACGCTGCAGGCGCGCGGCGTGCTGCGCGACGTCGGCCGCGTGCTGCAGATGCCCTATGGCCAGGTCGACAAGCTGACCAAACTGGTGCCGCAGAATCCGGCGGCACCGGTGACGCTGTCAGCGGCGATCGAGAGCGAGCCGAAGCTGCAGGCGTTCCGCGACGAAGACCCGGTGGTGGCACGCGCCTTCGACATCGCGCAGCGCCTCGAAGGCCTGACGCGGCACGCCTCGACCCATGCCGCGGGCATCGTGATCGGCGACCGGCCGCTCTCAGAGCTGGTGCCGATGTATCGCGATCCGAAATCCGACATGCCGGTGACCCAGTTCAATATGAAATGGGTCGAGCCCGCCGGCCTCGTGAAGTTCGACTTCCTCGGTCTGAAGACGCTGACCGTGCTCGACGTCGCCGTAAAACTGCTGAAGCAGCGCAACACCCACGTCGACCTGCCGACGCTGCCGCTCGACGATGCCGAGAGTTACCAGATGCTGGCGCGCGGCGACGTGGTCGGTGTGTTCCAGGTGGAAAGCCAGGGCATGCGGCGCGCACTGGTCGATATGCGTCCGGACAGATTCGAGGACATCATCGCGCTGGTGGCGCTGTATCGGCCGGGCCCGATGGCCAACATCCCGACCTATTGCGCGCGCAAGCACGGCGACGAGGAGCCGGAATACCTGCATCCGATGCTGGAGCCGATCCTGAAGGAAACCTACGGGGTCATCATCTACCAGGAACAGGTGATGCAGATCGCGCAGGTCATGGCCGGCTACTCGCTGGGGGACGCCGACCTGCTGCGCCGCGCCATGGGCAAGAAGATCCGCGCCGAAATGGAGAAGCAGCGCGCGATCTTCGTCGCGGGCGCGGTCAAGAACGGCGTCGCCAAGGGCCAGGCCGACACCATCTTCGAACTGCTGGCCAAGTTCGCCGACTACGGCTTCAACAAGAGTCACGCGGCCGCCTACGCGCTGGTGTCGTACCACACCGCCTACATGAAGGCGCATTATCCCGTGGAGTTCATCGCGGCGTCGATGACGCTGGACATGAGCAACACCGACAAGCTGTCGGAATTTCGCGCCGAGGCGCAGCGGCTCGGCATCAAGGTCGAGGCGCCCTCGATCAACCGCTCCGGTGCGACGTTCGAGGTCGCCGAAAACACGATCTTCTACGCGCTGGCCGCGCTCAAGGGGGTCGGCGCCAATGCCGTCGAGCTGATCGTGGAGGAGCGCAAGAAGGGCTTGTTCACCTCGCTGGCGGATTTTGCCTCGCGCGCCAATCCGCGTGCCATCAACAAGCGCGTCATCGAAAGCCTGGCGGCCGCCGGCGCGTTCGACACGCTGGATTCCAACCGGGCGCGGGTGTTTGGCGGCGCCGAGGCGATCCTGGCGGCGTGCCAGCGCAGTCACGAAGCCATCACCATAGGTCAGAACGACATGTTTGGCGGCGCGGCGGATGCGCCGACCATCATGCTGCCGCAGATCGAAAACTGGCTGCCGGCCGACAAGCTGCGTCGCGAATACGACGCCATTGGCTTCTTCCTGTCCGGCCATCCGCTCGACGACTACGCCACCGTGCTGAAGCGTCTGCGGGTGCAGAGCTGGGCGGAATTCTGCCGCGCGGTGAAGTCTGGCGCCACCGCCGGCCGCGTCGCCGCCACCGTGGTGTCGCGGATGGAGCGCCGTACCAAGACCGGCAACAAGATGGGCATCATGGGCCTGTCCGATCCCACCGGGCATTTCGAGGCCGTGCTGTTTTCGGAGGGCCTGGCACAATACCGCGACGTGCTGGAGCCCGGCGCCGCCGTGCTGCTGCAACTCGGCGCCGAACTGCAGGGTGAGGACGTCCGCGCCCGCGTGCTGCATGCCGAGCCGCTCGATGCCGCCGCCGCCAAGACCCAGAAGGGGCTGCGAATCTTCCTGCGCGACACCAAACCGCTGGATTCGATCGTCAAGCGCCTGCATGGCCCCGATGCGCCGGCCCAGAATACCCCACGCGGCGCTCCAGCGCCCAATCCGGCGCCGCCCACCGGCGGGGCGGGGGATGGCGACGTCTCGCTGGTGATGATGCTGGACCTCGAAACCGAGGTGGAAATGAAGCTTCCGGGCCGATTCCGGGTCTCGCCGCAGATTGCGGGGGCCATCAAGGCGGTTTCCGGGGTGGTGGACGTCCAGACCCTCTGATGTCTGGGGCAGGGCGGATTAATTCGCCCGGACCCGGCGGAAGTGGCCGGATTGCCTTGCTTATCTCGTGAATCCGGCTATATACCGCGCCATCTCACACGGAAGCATGGCTTAACCGCCGTCCGGTGGCACCCGGGCCGCAATGCAGATCATCTGCACGAAGGCTCGTTTGCTCACACGCTTCCGGAGGAACCAACCGGAGAATTAGAACTATGGCGATCCCTGAATTTTCTATGCGTCAACTGCTCGAAGCTGGCGTCCACTTTGGCCACCAGTCGCACCGCTGGAATCCGAAAATGGCGGATTACATCTTTGGTGCGCGCAACAACATCCACATCATCGATCTCGCCCAGACCGTGCCGCTGCTTCACCGCGCGCTGCAGGCTGTCAGCGACACCGTCGCCAAGGGCGGCCGCATCCTGTTCGTCGGCACCAAGCGCCAGGCGCAGGACGTCGTCGCGGAGGCTGCCAAGCGTTCGGCGATGTACTTCGTCAACTCGCGCTGGCTCGGCGGCACCCTGACCAACTGGAAGACCATCTCCGGTTCGATCAAGCGTCTGCGCCATCTCGACGAAGTCCTGAACTCCGGCGATGCCAGCGCCTACACCAAGAAAGAGCGCCTGACGCTGCAGCGCGAGCGCGACAAGCTCGACCGCTCGCTGGGCGGCATCAAGGACATGGGCGGTCTGCCCGACCTGATCTTCGTGATCGACACCAACAAGGAAGACATCGCGATCCAGGAAGCCCAGCGTCTGGGCATCCCGGTGGCGGCGATCGTCGATACCAACTCGGACCCCAAGGGCATCACCTATGTGGTCCCGGGCAATGACGACGCCGGCCGTGCGCTGACGCTGTATTGCGACCTGATCGCCCGCGCCGTCATCGACGGCATCTCGCGCGCCCAGGGCGATTCCGGCTTCGACATCGGTGCCTCCGCGGCGCCGCTGCGCGAAGACATCCCGGCCGTTGCGGAGCCCGCCGGCTTCCAGGGCCTTGCCGGTCCGCGCGGCACCGCCGACGACCTCAAGAAGCTCACCGGCGTGTCCGGCGCGATCGAGAAGAAGTTCAACGATCTCGGCATCTTCCACTACTGGCAGCTGGCCGAACTCGATCACGACACTGCGCACAAGATCGGTGAAGAGGTCGGCCTGCCGACCCGTGCCGATGGCTGGGTTGCCCAGGCCAAGGCGATGACGGCGGAAGCCGAATAACGCAAACGCGTTGTGTGGCCGGTATTCTGGCCACACTTTCCCATTCTACATTCTCTCGATGATAGTTCCTGTGGCGAAGCGCGGCGAAACAGCATCGGCTGCGCCGCGCTCGCCCTGACAGGCAAAGGGTTCAACGATGGCAACGATTACCGCAGCGATGGTCAAGGACCTCCGCGAGACCACCGGCGTCGGCATGATGGATTGCAAGCAGGCGCTCACCGCCAACGACGGTGACATGCAGGCTTCGATCGACTGGCTGCGTAAGAAAGGCCTGTCGAAAGCCGCCAAGAAGGCTGATCGCGTGGCCGCTGAAGGCCTGATCGGCGTCGTCACCGCTGCCACCAAGGGCGTCGTGATCGAAGTCAATTCCGAGACCGACTTCGTCGCGCGCAACGAGCAGTTCCAGGGCCTGGTCAAGATGATCGCCCAGGTTGCGCTTAAGGTCGGCTCCGACGTCGAGGCCATCAAGGCCCACAAGGTCGGCAATGTCACCGTCGAGACCGCGATTACCGAAGCGATCGCGACCATCGGCGAAAATATGTCGCTGCGCCGCGCGGCTTTGCTTGAAGTCAGCGCCGGCGTGGTGTCGAGCTACGTGCATAACTCCGTGATCGACGGCCTCGGCAAGATGGGCATCATCGTTGCGCTGGAATCGACCGGCAAGACCGACGAACTCGCCACCCTCGGCAAGCAGATCGCGATGCATGTCGCCGCCACCAATCCGCAGGCGCTCGATTCCGCGTCGCTCGATCCTGCGATCGTCGCGCGTGAAAAAGATGTCATGGCCGACAAATATCGCCAGCAGGGCAAGCCCGAAGCGATGATCGAGAAGATCGTCGAGAACGGCCTGAAGACCTACTACAAGGAAGTCTGCCTGCTCGATCAGGCTTTCATCCACGACACCGGCAAGTCGGTGGCGCAGGCTGTCAAGGAAGCCGAAGGCAAGGTCGGCGCGCCGATCAAGCTCTCCGGTTTCGTGCGCTATGCGCTCGGCGAAGGCATCGAGAAGCAGACCTCCGACTTTGCTGCCGAAGTTGCCGCCGCCAGCGGCCAGAAGTAAGTACGACTGAAGAACTCCCGGCAGTTCGATGCCGGGAGTTGCCGCCTCGAAAGGAAGCGATCGCGTCATGGGTGAGCCGCTCTATCGTCGCGTTGTGATCAAGCTTTCGGGCGAGTACTTCGCCGGGGGCCAGCCGTTCGGCATAGACCAGCCCACCATCGACCGCATCGCCGGCGATCTCATTGCAGCCCAGAAGCTCGGCGTCGAAGTCGCCGTCGTGGTCGGCGGCGGCAACATTTTTCGCGGCGTCGAAGTGTCCTCGCGTGGCGTCTCGCGCCCGACTGGCGACACCATGGGCATGCTTGCCACGGTCATGAACTGCCTGGCACTGGAGGCGGCGATCGAACGCCACGCGGTTCCGGCGCGTACGCTCTCGGCCATGGTGATGCCGCAGGTTTGCGAATTGTTCACCCGCGCCGCGGCGCATAAATATCTGTCGGAAGGCCGCATCGTGCTGCTGGCTGGCGGCACCGGCAACCCGTATTTCACCACCGACACGACAGCGGTTCTCCGTGCCGCCGAAATCGGCGCGGCGGCGGTGCTGAAGGCCACCAACGTCGATGGCGTCTATAGTGCCGATCCGAAGAAGGACCCGGCAGCGACACGTTTCGAGCGGCTCAGCCATTCGCAGGCGGTGGAGGGCAATTACAAGGTCATGGACGCGACCGCTTTCGCGCTTGCCCGCGAGACGTCGCTGCCTATCATCGTGTTCTCGATCGCCGAACCGGGGTCGATCGGCGCCATTCTGAACGGTACGGGTCGCGGCACCATCGTCGCGGGCTGATCTTCAATGCCGGTCCGGCCGCGTATTGCGGGTTCGGGCCAACAGGTTCCAAGAGGAGAGCTGCATGCCTACGGGCACTTTCGATATCAACGACCTGAAACGCCGTATGCAGGGCGCCACCCAGGCGCTGAAGCACGAACTCGGCGGTCTGCGCACCGGACGTGCGGCGGCCTCGATGCTCGAACCGGTGCAGGTGGAAGCCTATGGCAGCCATATGCCGCTGAACCAGGTCGCCACGGTCTCGGTGCCGGAGCCGCGTTTGCTGTCGGTGCAGGTCTGGGACAAGTCGATGGTCAAGGCCGTCGAAAAGGCGATTGTCGATTCCAATCTCGGCCTCAGCCCGGCCACTGAAGGGCAGGTCCTTCGCCTGCGTATTCCGGAACTGAACGAAGAGCGCCGCAAGGAACTGGTCAAGGTCGGGCATAAATACGCCGAGGCCGCCAAGGTTGCCGTGCGTCACGTTCGTCGCGATGGTCTCGACACCATCAAGAAGCTCGAAAAGGCTCACGAGATTACCGAGGACGACCAGAAGCGCCTCGACAACGAAGTGCAGAAGGCGACCGATAGCTCGATTGCCGAAATCGATCAGCTGTTGGCAGCTAAGGAAAAGGAAATCATGACGGTCTAGGCGTTCACTAGACGCATGCGCGCGACCGGCAGGAGCAACGTTTCTGCCGGTCGTGCCCTGAACTAAAGAAGAGCGCATGATTTCATGCGCCGGGGACCAACCGATGTCGAACGCCGCCGCGCCCGCAACCGATGGATCAGATCAATCCACGCCTTTGCACGTCGCGATCATCATGGACGGGAACGGCCGCTGGGCGGCGGCCCGCGGTCTGCCGCGCGCCGAAGGCCATCGCCGCGGTGTCGATGCGTTGCGCCGCGTGGTGCGCGCCGCTAACGAACTCGGCATTCTCTACCTGACGATCTTTTCCTTCAGTTCCGAGAACTGGTCGCGTCCGGCGACCGAGATCAGCGACCTGTTCGGCCTGCTGCGCCGCTTCATCCGCAACGATCTCGCCACGCTGCATCGCGATGGCGTCCGCGTCCGCGTCATCGGGGAACGCGAAGGACTCGATCCCGATATCTCAGCCTTGCTGAAAGAGGCGGAAGATCTGACGCGCGGCAATACCCAGCTCAATCTCGTGGTCGCCTTCAACTACGGATCGCGGCAGGAAATCGCCAATGCGGCGCAGCGCCTCGCGTGCGAAGTCGCCGAGGGCAAGCGCGACCCGGCCAGCATCAATGTTGAAGCTCTCGGACAGTATCTCGACGCGCCGGATATTCCAGATCCCGACCTGATCATCCGCACGTCAGGCGAACAGCGGCTGTCGAACTTCTTGATGTGGCAGGCGGCCTATAGCGAACTGGTGTTCGTGCCGATCCACTGGCCGGATTTCGACAAGGCCGCGCTGGAAGGCGCAATCGCCGAATACGCCCGACGCGAGCGCCGTTTCGGCGGTCTCGCCGCGAAAACCGGTTCGTGACAGGCGTGAATCAGGACGACGAGACACCGAAGCAGGTGGATGATCGGGGTCTGCGAAATCTCCTGATGCGCGTGCTCACGGCGCTGGTGCTGATTCCCGTCGCCATCGCTGTTGCCTATGCAGGCGGCTGGCTTTGGCTCGGCCTCGTCACGCTCGCGGCGATCGGTCTCTATGTGGAATGGCTGATGGTCGTCGGCGCCAGCAGCGACCGGCGCGTGCTCTGGGCCGGAATCGTTGCGTTGGTCGTCGCAGGCACTTGTCTCGGCATCGGCCGTGTTGATGCGTCGCTCGCCGTCGTTGCATTCGGACTCATCGTGGCATCCCTGCTGTCGCCGGGTCGTCGCGGCTGGACCGCACTCGGCGTGGTCTACGCATCGGCGGCACTCGTTGCATCGGTGCTGGTGCGCCTCGATCAGGTCTGGGGATTCTCAGCGCTGATGTTCATCCTGCTGATCGTCTGGATCACCGACATCGGCGGTTTTTTCGCGGGGCGCGGCATCGGCGGTCCGAAACTGTGGCCGCGGGTCAGTCCGAAGAAAACATGGGCCGGTGCGATCGGCGGCTTTGTCCTGAGCCTCGCCGTTGCCTCGGGATTTGCCGCATACGGTCTCGGCAAGTTGATGCCGTTGCTGCTGCTCGCGACCGTGTTGACGGTGGTCTCGCAGCTTGGCGATCTCTTCGAATCCGCGGTGAAGCGCATATTCGGCGTCAAGGATTCCAGCCACATCATTCCCGGTCACGGCGGTCTGCTGGATCGGCTCGATGGCTATGTATTCGCGGTGATCGCAGCCGCGCTGATCGGTCTTTTGCGGGGCGGTGCGGATGGCGTCGGCCGCGGTCTTATGGTTTGGTGATTTGATGAGTGCAGTCCCATTGCGAAACAACAAGGCCGCGGCATCGTCCGTGCGCAGCGTGTCGGTGCTTGGCGCCACCGGTTCGATCGGCGACAGCACCATGGATCTGCTGCGGGCCTCGCCCGAGCGGTATCGGGTGGAGGCGCTGACGGCCAACACCAACGTCGAAGATCTGGTGAAACTCGCCACGGAATTTCGCGCGCGCTTCGTTGCGGTGGCCGATGCCTCGAAGCTCGGTGAACTCCGTGCCGCGCTGGCCGGAACAGGAATCGAGAGCGGCGGCGGCGATAGCGCGATCATCGAAGCGGCGGAGCGCCCGGCGGACTGGCTGATGGCCGCCGTCAGTGGCGCGGCAGGTCTCAAGCCCGCGCTCGCTGCGGTTGATCGCGGCGCGACCATCGCGTTGGCCAACAAGGAATGCCTGGTCTGTGCCGGCGATTTCTTCATGCAGCGCGCCGCGAAGGCGGGGGCCTGCATCCTGCCGGCGGATTCCGAGCATAATGCGCTGTTTCAGGCGCTGGGCTCAGGCAACCGCGAAGAATTGACCCGCGTGATCATCACCGCGTCCGGCGGGCCGTTCCGCATCTGGGCCGCCGCCGACATCGAGCAGGCGACTTTGGCGCAGGCGCTGAAACATCCCAACTGGTCGATGGGGCAGAAGATTACCATCGATTCCGCCTCGATGATGAACAAGGGCCTCGAGGTAATCGAAGCCTCGTATCTCTTCGCGCTCTCGCCCGATGAGATCGACGTGCTGGTTCATCCGCAGTCGATCATTCACGGAATGGTGGAGTTTACCGATCGTTCGGTGATGGCGCAGCTCGGCTCGCCGGACATGCGTACGCCGATCGCGCATTGCCTGGGCTGGCCGGACCGCATCGTTGGCCGCGCCGCGCCGCTCGATCTGGCGAAAATCGGTTCGCTGACCTTCGAAGCGCCGGATTACGCGCGGTTCCCCGGATTGAAGCTGGCTTATGACGCATTGCGCACCGGCAATGGTGCGACCACGGTCTACAACGCGGCCAACGAGGTCGCGGTGGCCGCGTTCATCGCGCAGAAAATCCGCTTCGGCGCGATTGCGCGGCTGGTCGAAGCGACGATGAACGAATGGGTGAGGGCGGGCAATCTGGCACCGCTGTCGTCCGCCGATGACGCCATCGCCGTTGACCATAAGGCGAGAAAAATCGCTGCCACCCTCTTGCCTCAAATTGCCGCAAAGGCATCCTAGAGAATTGGGGACGGAGCCTCTGGCTTCGCGTTAAGGGGATTGGGATGTTTGAGTTTTTTCAACATGGTTTCAGTACGTTAAGCCATGGGTTCATCGGCTACATCATTCCCTTTCTGTTCGTACTGACGATCGTGGTTTTCTTCCATGAGCTCGGCCATTTTCTGGTCGCGCGCTGGAACGGCGTGAAGGTGCTGACCTTCTCGCTGGGCTTCGGACCGGAGCTCGCCGGCTTCAACGATCGCCACGGCACCCGCTGGAAGATTTCGGCCATTCCGCTCGGCGGCTACGTCAAGTTCTTCGGCGATGAAAGCGAAGCCAGCACGCCGTCCAGCGCCGCGCTGTCCACCATGACGGCGGAAGAGCGCGAAGGCAGCTTCCATCACAAGCGGGTCGGCCAGCGCGCCGCGATCGTCGTCGCCGGCCCGGTTGCGAATTTCATTCTGGCGATCGTGATCTTCACCTGCCTGTTCACCTTCTTCGGCAAGCCCAGCACCACCGCACAGGTCGATACCGTGCAGACCGGCAGCGCCGCGGCAGCGGCGGGCTTCCAGTCCGGTGACGTGATCAAGTCGATCAACGGCAGCACGATCGGCAGCTTCTCCGACATGCAGCGCATCGTCGGCATCAAGGCCGGGGAGCAGCTCTCCTTCAGCATCAAGCGCGGCGATTCCATCGTCGAGCTGAAGGCGACGCCGGAACTGAAGGAAGTCAAGGACAGCTTCGGCAACGTCCACCGGCTCGGCGTGCTCGGCATCACCCGCGCCACGGCGGTCGGCGAAGTCACCACCGAGCGGGTCAATCCGGCAACCGCCTTTGTGCTGGGCGTCAAGGAGACCTGGTTCGTGGTCGATCGTACGCTGGCCTATATCGGCGGCGTGTTCACCGGGCGCGAGGCCGCCGACCAGATCGGCGGCCCGATGCGAATCGCCCAGATCTCGGGGCAGGTGGCGACCATCGGCCTGACTGCGCTGATTCACCTCGCCGCGGTACTTTCAATCTCGATCGGACTGCTGAACCTGTTCCCGGTCCCGTTGCTCGATGGCGGTCATCTTTTGTTCTACGTCGTCGAGGCGATCCGCGGGCGCCCTCTTTCAGAGCGCGCGCAGGAGATGGGCTTCCGCATTGGATTGGGTTTGGTGCTGATGCTGATGGTGTTTGCGACCTATAACGACATTCTTCACCTGGCCGCATCATGATGCGTTTTCGGCGCAACGTGGCCGATGGGCAACGTCTTGGAATGAAATTAGAATTGCAGCGCGAAAGGTCGTTTGCCAGTCCGGTAAAATTGGCTACAAGCGAGGCAACAAATGGGATTCTGTCGGTCCGTAGGGGTACGGGCTGGCGATGGAATGATAAGGGCGCGCTGCGCATGAAGTTTGGTTTGCGGGTAATCCGGGGTGGCCTTCTTGCTGCCTCGATCTTGGTCGCCATGCCAGTCGCCGCCACGGTGACTGCTGCGCTCGTTTCGTCGACTGCTGTCGCTCAGACCGCCGCCTCGATTTCCGTCGAAGGCAACCGCCGCGTCGATGTCGAGACGATCCGCTCCTACTTCCGGCCGGGCCCAAGTGGCCGCCTCGACCAGGGCAACATCGATGACGGCCTCAAGGCTCTCGTCGAAACCGGCCTGTTCCAGGACGTGAAGATCAATCAGGCCGGTGGCCGCCTCGTCGTCTCCGTGGTGGAAAACCCGGTGATCGGCCGCATCGCCTTCGAAGGCAACAAGAAGGTCAAGGACGACCAGCTGACGGCTGAGATCCAGTCGAAGCCGCGCGGCACGCTGTCGCGCCCGATGGTGCAGTCCGATGCCCAGCGCATTTCCGAAATCTATCGCCGCTCCGGCCGCTATGACGTCAGCGTCGTGCCCGAGATCATCGAACAGCCGAACAACCGCGTCGATCTGATCTTCACCGTGACCGAAGGCCAGAAGACCGGCGTCAAGTCGATCGAGTTCATCGGCAACAACTTCTACTCGTCCTATCGCCTCAAGGACGTGATCAAGACCCGCGAATCGAACCTGCTGAGCTTCCTTGCTTCCGGCGACCTTTACGATCCGGATCGCATCGAAGCCGACCGCGACCTGATTCGCCGCTATTACCTGAAGAACGGCTTTGCCGACGTCCAGGTCGTTGCCGCGCTCACCGAGTATGACCCGGAGCGCAAGGGCTTCCTCGTCACCTTCAAGATCGAGGAAGGACAGCAGTACCGCGTCTCTTCGGTCGACTTCCAGTCCACCATTCCGACCCTCGATGCCAATTCGCTGCGCACGTTCTCCCGCGTCAACGTCGGCTCGCTCTACAACGCGGAAGCGCTGGAGAAGTCGGTCGAGGAAATGCAGATCGAGACCTCGCGCCGCGGCTATGCCTTCGCCATTGTCCGTCCGCGTGGCGACCGTAACTTTGAACAGCACACCGTCTCGATCGGCTTCGCCGTCGAAGAGGGGCCGCGCACCTACATCGAGCGCATCAATGTGCGCGGCAACACCCGTACCCGTGATTACGTGATCCGCCGCGAGTTCGATCTCTCGGAAGGCGACGCCTACAACCGTGCGCTGGTTGATCGTGCCGAACGCCGCCTGAAGAATCTCGACTTCTTCAAGAGCGTGAAGGTCTCGACCGAGCCCGGCTCGTCCAGCGACCGCGTTATCCTGGTGGTCGATCTCGAAGAGAAATCCACCGGCGACTTCTCGGTCTCGGGCGGTTACTCGACGACCGACGGCGCGCTTGGCGAAGTCAGCGTCTCCGAGCGCAACTTCCTCGGCCGCGGCCTGTTCGCCAAGGCGTCGGTGCAGTACGGCCAGTACGCCCGCGGCTACTCGCTGTCCTTCGTTGAGCCTTACCTGCTCGACTATCGCGTCGCCCTCGGCCTCGACTTCTTCCAGCGCGAGCAGCTGTCCAACAGCTACATATCCTACACCACCAAGACGATGGGCTTCAGCCCGCGCCTCGGCTTCGGTCTGCGGGAAGATCTGTCGCTGCAGCTGCGCTATTCGATCTACAAGCAGGACATCTCGCTGCCGGCGGCACTGAACAATTGTAACAACAATGTTGCCGGGTTGAATACGCCTGCCGCCCTGAACGCGGCCGGGCTGTTCAATCCAAACGACTCGACGACCTGGGGCTGTTACGCCGACGGCGAATCGTCGCTTCCCGTGCGCAAGGAACTGGCTGGCGGTGCGACGATTACCTCGCTGGTTGGCTACACGCTCAACTACAACACGCTAGACAACAACAAGAACCCGACCGACGGTCTGTTCGTTGAATTCAAGCAGGACTATGCCGGCGTCGGCGGCGACGTCAGCTATTTGAAGACCACCATCGACGGCAAGTATTACACCCCGCTGGTGGCCGATATCGTCGGCTTGATCCATCTGCAGGGCGGCATGCTCAACGCAGCCGGTGGCAAAGACCTGCGCATGCTCGATCAATTCCAGATGGGCCCGAACCTGGTTCGCGGCTTCGCCCAGAACGGCATCGGACCGCGCGATATCAGCTACGTCGCCTTGGGGGCGAATGGCGATGCGCTGGGTGGCAGCAAGTATTGGGGCGCGTCGGCTGAATTGCAGATGCCGTTCTGGTTCCTGCCGAAGGAAGTTGGCATCAAGGGCGCGCTTTATGCGGATGCGGGCGGTCTTTGGGACTACAAGGGACCGACGTCCTGGGCTCAGACCGGCGAAGTCAATACCCCCGGATGTACGCCTGCCAGCAAGACGACGGTGGGAACCTGTACCGGCCTGCAGTTGGATGACAGCAACGTCGTGCGCAGCTCGGTCGGTGTCGGTCTGATCTGGCAGTCTCCGTTCGGCCCGCTGCGTTTCGACTATGCGGTGCCGATCACCAAGGGCCAGTACGATCGCGTGCAGCAGTTCAAGTTTGGCGGCGGAACTTCGTTCTGAGTTTGATCACGGGCCGGACCGCGACGGGTGGAATGGCGCAGCCGATATTCTTCAAGCAATCGCTGTCGCTGTCGCTGACGCTGGCTGAAATCGCCGCGTCAACGAAGGCGCAACTGGTCGACCCCGCGCGGGCCGACCAGCGGGTCACGGGCCTTGCCTCGCTCGACGAGGCCGGCCCGCATCACCTCGCATTCTTCGATAACGTTCGCTACATCGGCCAGCTCGCGCAGACCCGCGCGGGGGCCTTGCTGGTGAGCGAGCGCTTCAAGGGCGACATTCCCCCGCATGTCGCGGTTTTACGCGCCAGAAGCCCGTTTGGCGCCTTTGTAGCGCTGGGCCGGCAGCTTCAGGAGGACGCGCTGCGTCCGCAGTCCGGCTTCGGCCTGACCGGAGTCGCGGTCTCCGCCATTATTCACCCGACGGCCCATCTGGAAGACGACGTCACCGTCGATCCCCTCGCGGTAATCGGGCCTGACGTCGAGATCGGCGCGGGCTCGGTGATCGGCTCCGGCGCGGTGATCGCATCGGGCGTCAAGATCGGCCGCGACTGCAATGTCGGCGCCGGCAGCTCGATCCAGTTCGCCCTGATCGGCAACAACGTGCTGATCCATCCCGGCTGCCACATCGGGCAGGACGGCTACGGCTTCATCTTCGGCGCTGACAGCCACCTCAAGGTGCCGCAGACCGGCCGGGTGTTGATCCAGAACGATGTCGAGATTGGCGCCGGTTCGACTATAGACCGCGGCAGCCTGCGCGATACCGTGATCGGCGAGGGCACCAAAATCGACAACCAGGTCCAGATCGGCCACAATGTGACAATCGGGCGACACTGCCTGATTGCTGCGAAATGCGGGCTTGCGGGCAGCCTGACGCTCGGCGACAACGTCGCGCTGGGCGCCATGGTTGGCCTCAACAATCACATTACGATCGGTGACGGCGCACAGGTCACCGCCATGAGCGGCGTCAAGGACAGCATCCCGGCCAAAGGGCGGTGGGGCGGTTTCTTTGCCAAGCCGACCAAGCAGTGGTTTCGCGAGATTCTCGCGGTGGAGAAGCTCGGCCGCGACAGCGCGCCGGGCGCGAATACGACGTCGCAGGATGCGAAGGACGAGGGGCGGGAATGACCGACGAGTCACCGATTGCGTATGAGACGGTCGATATCAACACCATTCTCAAGACGCTGCCGCACCGCTATCCGTTTCTGCTGATCGACCGCGTCGTCAACATCCGCAAGGATTACAGCGGCATCGGCATCAAGAACGTCACCATCAACGAGCCGGCGTTCCTCGGCCATTTCCCGGACCGCCCGGTATTCCCGGGCGTGCTGATGATCGAGGGCATGGCGCAGACTGCCGGCGTAATCGGCATCATGTCGGTCGAAGGCACCCAGAAGCCGCGCGCGGTGTACTTCCTCACCATCGACAAGTGCAAGTTCCGCAAGCCGGTGATGCCGGGCGACACCATCGAATATCACATGCGCAGCATCGGCCGCAAAAAGACCATGTGGTGGTTTCACGGCGACGCCAAGGTCAACGGCGTCATCGTAGCCTCGGCCGACGTCGGCGCGATGCTGACGGACTGATCCGTCGCTTCAGGCAGGCGAAGTGAGCGGTTTCGGCGAGCTTTTACTGCCGAGCAATAGCCGCTGCGCCGGCAACTCGATCCAGAAATACGACGCGATCGAGAATGCGGTCAGGCCAGCGACGAACAGGCTGCATTGCAGGACTGACGGCCGTTCCAAAGTCATCCACCCGTACTGCCGCGCGATCACCAGCAGCGGTGCGTGCCAGAGATAGACCGAAAAGCTGGCAGCTCCCAGCAACGGCAGCGGGGCCGCGCCGAGCATGGCAGCCAGTGTCGTTTCTGTCACGGGCAACAGCAAGATTGCCACCGACATCAGCCCAACGCTGGCGAAGGCGAACAGACGAAATGGCGGACAGAACAGGATGATGGCGGCGCCAGCGAACGCCCCATAGGTCGCCACCTGCAAGGCACGGTGATTGCGGCGGGGACTGCGCCTGACATAGCCGTATCCGACATAGACCAGATAGCCGAACGAGATATCCATCAACCCGCGAATCAAGCCGTCCGACATGAAAAACCGGTTCTCGATGGTCGCGTGCATGAAGTCCTGACGAAACAGCGCGAAATACGCAGCGCAGATTCCAACGAGCAGCACGGCAGTCTTGCGAAGATCATACGTCGCCAGAGCGTAGACGACGGCGACGTTGACGGTGAATTCGACGCTGATCGACCATGACGGCCAGTTCCACGACGGCTGATGGGTGAAGCCGAGACCATTGAGAAATGTCGCATGCAGGATCGTCTGTATCGCATCGGAGTGATCGAGCGGGCGCGTCCACGCGGTAAAGCTGACCAGTACAACCAAGGTAATCAGATGTAGCGGGTAGAGCCTGGCTAACCGCTCAAGGGAAAAGTGTAACAAGCTTCGCCGTCGTCGCATCAGGCTGCGCGACAGCACAAAGCCCGACAGCACGAAGAAGAAATCGACGGCCAGTGCGCCGTTGCGTACGGCGTTTTCCCATCCGACGGCATGGCCAAGCACCACCGCCATGGCGAGGAAAAACCGCAGCGAATCCAGACACTCGAAACGCTCGCTATTCACCCGTCAAAAGCTCCCGACATCGCCGCTGCGGCCGCAATGCGTCCATGTGTTTCTGAGTTATTCTAATTGTTGCTGAAACACCAGAAATGACGGCAATTGGGGGGCGATTCAAAGCAAGGGGGTGTGATGATTCAGCGCGTCGCTCGCTATCTGAACAGCTACGGAGCCGGGCGAACCACCGCCGCGGTGCTCGCTTACGCGCGTCGACATGTTTACGCGGCGGCGCTTCCTGTGGCTGTCTCGGTCGGCCTGCCGACGGCCTCTCTGGCGCGGGCGATATGGAGCGATCAGTCGCCCGACGCGGATGCGACCGCCGTGTTTCGCACGATGCAAGATCGTCTGACCTCGCTGCGCGCTGAACCGATCGTCGTTGGCGTCCCGGCCGCTCTCAAGCCGGTGTTCGCCTATCTTTCCGGTCTGCTGAATCCAGGCAGCCGCGTTGCGAGCTACGAGGAACTCGCTGCCACCAGCGATTGCCCCGCACTGGTCTATATCGATCGGCTCTCGATGGCCCCGCTTGTTGGATGGTTCGATCGGGTCGGCGACTGCTATGGCATGGTTGGCCAGGCCGGCGAATTCGCGCTGCTGGCGCGTGGCGACGGCGACACGCAGCTTGTTCAGGGTCTGCGTGCGGCATTCGAGTTGTTCGGACGCTCAAGCCATCCAAGCCACGGCGTGGACTTCAGGGTCCGCGCCGGCACGACGGATGCGGTGCTGATCGACGAAACTTGGACGGTCTACATCGAGGCGCTCGCCGCCAAGGGAATCGTCCGCGCCGATACGGTGCTCGACCTGGGCGCACATATCGGCGGCTTTGCACTGCATGCCGCAAAGCATCTCGGCTGCCGGCGGATCGTCGCCATCGAGGCGATGCCGGATAATTTCGGGCTGCTGGCCGACAACATCGCCGGCAACGGTTTTGCGCAAATCCTTCATCCCATCCACGGCGCCGTTCTCGATCGCGACGGCGAGGCGATCCTGTCGGCGCCGGGAACGCACACCGGCGTGGCGCGCGTCGAGGCCAATGCCACGGCATCGACGGTAACCGTGCCGGCACTGGACGCGCGGCGCATCGTCGCCGAAATCGGCAAAATCGATCTGCTGAAGATCGACATCGAGGGCGCCGAAATCGCGGTGTTCCGGCGGCTAGGCTCTCTGCTGCAAACCGTCGATGTCATCATCGGTGAGTTGCACACCACGCCGTTCGGCACGCCGAACGACGCGCTGGCGATGCTGGCCGAGCATGGTTTTGCGGTCGAACTGACCGGCGACAGGTCGACTCCGGCCTTTGTCGCGCGGCGGATCGCCTGAGTGGGAGATCGCGCCTTGAGCGGGCTGGACAGTCCCGGTCTCCCGCGCTAACCAACGGAAAACCCAACATATTCGCACCTTGCGACACGGACACTGGACCAAGCGATGAGCAGGATCGATCCCACGGCGCGGATTGAAGACGGCGCCGTGATCGGCGAAGGCACCTCGATCGGGCCCTATTGCATCATAGGCCCCAATGTCGTGATCGGGCCGGACTGCAAGCTGATAGCTCACGTCCATATCACCGCGCAGACCACCATCGGCGCCGGCTGCACGATCTATCCGTTCGCCTCGCTGGGCACGCCGCCGCAGTCGCTGAGCTATCGCGGTGAACTCACGAAGCTGGTGATCGGCGACGGCTGCACCATCCGCGAGTCCGTGACCATGAATGCCGGCACCGTCGCCGGCGGCGGCATCACGAGCGTGGGTGACCGCGGCTACTTCATGAACTGCAGCCATGTCAGCCACGACTGCCACGTCGGCAACGACGTCATTTTCGCGACCTCGGCGACGCTCGGCGGCCATTCCGAGATCGGTGATTTCGTGTTCATGGGCGGCCTGTCGGCGGTGCACCAGTTCACCCGGATCGGTCCGCAGGCGATGGTCGGCGGCCTCTGCGGCGTGCGCGGCGACATCATTCCGTTCGGCCTCGCCAACGGCCAGTATGCCAGCCTCGAAGGCCTCAACATCATCGGTATGAAGCGCCGCAAGTTCACCAAGCAGCGGCTCGCCGCGGTGCGCTCGTTCTATCAGAAGCTGTTTCATGGTGGCGGCGTGTTCGCCGAACGGCTTGCGCACGTGCAGCCGATGGCCGCCGAGGATCCCGCGATCGCGGAGATTCTCGCCTTCATCGCCGCCGGTCAGCATCGCGCGCTGTGCCTTCCAGAGGACGGCAACGGCAAGTCTTGATCATGTCGCGGGGCAGGCCATGACGCATCAGGGACCGGCGCAAGATCGGGTAGTTGCATCGCCGGTCGGTCTGATCGCAGGTGGTGGCGTGCTGCCATTCGCGGTCGCGGATTCGCTGTTGGCGCGTAACATCACGCCGGTGTTCTTTGCTCTGAAGGGCGTCTGCGATCCCGTCGCGGTCGCACGTTTCCGACACCACTGGATTCCGATCGGCCAGCTCGGCCGACTGAGCAAGCTGATGCGCGGCGAGAATTGCCGCGATCTCGTCTTCATCGGCACCTTGGTCAGGCCGGCACTATCGGAAATTCGCCTGGACTGGGGCACGCTGCGCGCGATGCGGCACATCCTGTCGTCGTTTCGCGGCGGCGACGATCATCTGCTCACCGGCATCGGCCGGATTTTTGAACAGGACGGTTTTCGCTTGCTCGGGATCAAGGACGTTGCGCCGGATCTGCTGATGCCGGCCGGCTCTCTAACGCGCGCGGTGCCTGACACGAATGCCGAGGCGGATATCGCAAAAGGCCGCGAGGTGCTGCGTGCGCTGAGCCCGTTCGACATCGGCCAGGCCACCGTGGTGATCGATGGCCATGTGGTTGGCGTCGAGGATATCGAAGGCACCGACGGCCTGCTGGCGCGCGTGGCGCATTTGCGCGAACAGGGCCGCATCCGCGCCAAGCCCGGCCGGGGCGTGCTGGTGAAGGCGCCGAAGAGCGGCCAGGATCTGCGCTTCGATCTGCCGACGCTGGGACCGCGCACCATCGAGCGCGCTGCGGCTGCACAGCTTGCCGGCATTGCCATCGTCGCCGGCAACACCATTGTGGCCGAGCCGCAGCTCATGATCGAAGCCGCCGATACCGCGGGCCTGTTCGTCACCGGGCTGCCCGCGTGATGCGAAAGATCTTTCTCATCGCTACCGAAGAATCCGGTGATCGCCTCGGCTCCGCCTTGATGAAGGTGCTGCGGCAGCGACTTGGCGACGACGTTCAGTTTGAAGGCGTCGGCGGCTCGACGATGGCGCGCGAAGGGCTGGTGTCGCTGTTTCCGATCGAGGATCTGTCGATCATCGGATTTGCCGCGGTGGTGCAGCGGCTGCCGATGATTTTGCGGCGGATTGCGGAGACCACCGACGCAGTGCTGAAGGCGGCACCGGATATTCTGGTCATCATCGACAGTCCGGATTTCACCCACCGCGTGGCGCGGCGCGTGCGGCGGCGTAATCCCGCGATCCCGATTGTCAATTACGTCTCGCCGTCGGTGTGGGCGTGGCGGCCCGGCCGGGCGCGGGCGATGAAGGGCTATGTCGATCATGTGCTGGCGCTGCTGCCGTTCGAGCCCGAAGCGCATCGCAGCCTCGGCGGCCCGCCATGCACCTATGTCGGCCATCCCCTGATCGAGCAGATCAGCGCGTTGCGGCCGAATAGCGAGGAGCAGGCGCGCCGTGATGCGCAGCCGCCGGTGCTGCTGGTGCTCCCCGGCAGCCGGCGTAGCGAGATCCGCCACCACATGGCGATCTTCGGTGTCACGCTCGAACTGCTGCAGAAGCAGGGCGTGGCATTCGACCTGATCCTGCCGACCATGCCGCATCTACAGGAGGTGATCGCCTCCGCGTTGAAGGACTGGCCGGTGCAGCCGCGCGTGGTGGTCGGCGAGCAGGACAAGCGCGCCGCGTTCCGGTTAGCTCATGCGGCATTCGCCAAGTCCGGTACGGTGACGCTGGAGCTTGCGGTTGCCGGCGTGCCGATGGTTGCCGCCTACAAGGGCGGCAGCGTCGAAGCCTGGATCGCCAGGCGCGTGATCCGCTCGGCCTCGGTCATTCTCGCCAACCTTGTGGTCGGGGAAAACGTCGTGCCGGAATACATTCAGCAGGACTGCACGCCAGAAAAACTGGCTCCGGCGCTGCGCGAGGTGCTCGCGGATACGCCGATGCGGCAGCGCCAGGTCGAGGCCTTCGCGCGGCTCGATACCATCATGGCAACCGGCAAGGCCTCGCCGAGCGTCGGTGCGGCGGACATCGTGCTCGGTGTGCTGCGTGGCGCGCGATCTAGCGGCGCTCCAGCGTGAGGCCATCCAGATCGATCGCCGGTACGCGCCGATCGATCATATCTGCAACGATCTGACCGCAGCCGCAAGCTTGCGTCCAGCCATTGGACCCCTGGCCGATATTCAGGATCAGATTGTTGAATTTGGTAGTCCCGAGATAGGGCGGGCCATCCGGCGTCATCGGGCGCAGGCCGGCCCAGTATGAGACCTGGCGGTAGTCTGCCGCTTCCGGAAACAGCGCCTCGACCGTGTGAAGCACGCCTGCGGCCTGATCCGGAGCCGCGCTGGTGTCGTAGCCGCCGATCTCGGCGACGCCGGCCGCTCGAACACGATTGCCGAGCCGGGTAACCATCACCTTGCTGTGCTCGTCCATTACCGACGAGCGCGGTGCCATGTTGGGATCGCCGACCTCGGCGGTGACCGCATAGCCCTTCACGGGATAGACGGGAATATCGATGCCGAGCGGGCGCAGCAGCGACGGCGCTTCGTTGGCGAGCGCGACGACATAGCTGTCGGCCTGCAGGACGCCACGATCGGTCAGGATGCCCGAGATCGCATCCCCTTCGGTGAGCAAAGCGCGAACGGTGGTATCGAACTGGAACGTAACGCCGCGTTCGGCCAGCAGGTCGGCGAGCCGCGACGTGAACAGATGGCAGTCGCCGGTCTCGTCGTCCGGCAAATGCAGTCCGCCGCTCAGCGAGACCGCCGCCTTTGCCAGCGCGGGCTCGATCGCAACCGCTTCAGCCGACGTGACGATGCGGTGCGCGACGTTGAACGACGCGAGGACTTTTGCAGCTCGCGCGGCGCCGTCGAGTTCTTCTTCGGTCTGAAAGACCTGCAGCACGCCGCCGCTGTCGTTGTCATAGGAGATGCCGGTTTCATTGCGCAGCGCGACCAGGCACGCTTTGCTGTAATGCGCAATGCGCTGCATCCGCGCCTTGTTGATCGCAAAGCGCTCGACCGTGCAATTGGCGACAAAGGCCGCGAGCCATTTCCATTGCTGGATGTCAAGCTGCGGGCGCAGCACCAGCGGTGCGTGTTTTTCGAACAGCCATCCGACCACCTTGAACGGCATCCCCGGCGCCGCCCACGGCCCGGCAAAGCCAGGGCATACACCGCCGGCATTGCCGAAGCTGGTCTCGCGGGCCGGTCCGGACTGACGATCGATGACCGTCACCTCGTGGCCCGCCCTGGAAAGATAGTAGGCGCAGGCGGTGCCAATGACGCCGGCGCCGAGAACCAGAACCTTCATCGCCGTCGCTCGATCCCCGTCATTCGGTCTTGATCTTCGCGTCGCTGATGATCTTGCCGCTTTTTTCCATCTCGCTGGCGATGAACTTGGTGAAGTACTCGGTCGACGAGCCGATCGGCTCGAAGCCCAAAGTCTCCAGGCGTTGCTTGACGTCGGGCATGGCGAGGATTTTGGCGACTTCGGTTTGCAGCTTGTCGACCAGCGCGGGCGACAGGCTCTTGGGCGCCCACAGCCCGTACCAGGAGACGAATTCGAATCCGGTCATGCCGGCCTCGGCGACAGTCGGAATTTCGGGCGCCGCGGGCGATCGCTTGGCGCTGGTGATGGCTAGCGCCTTGATCGCCTTGCTCTGCGCCAGCGGCAGGGAGGACAGCATCGGATCGACCATCAACTGGATTTGACCACCCATCAGGTCGTTCAGCGCGGGGCTGGCACCCTTGTAGGCGATCACCAGCGTGTCGAGCCCGGCGTCGCGTTTCAGCAGTTCGATTGCCAGATGGCCGGCCGAGCCGAAGCTCGATGTGGCGAAGGTATACTTGTTGGGATCCTTGCGAACGAGGTCAAAGAATTCCTTCAGCGTGTTGGCGGGCACGTTTGGCGCGCTGCTGACCAGCAGCGGGGTGGATGCGATCAGTGTGATTGGCGTGAAGTCCTTGACCACGTCATACGGGATGGTCTTGTTCAGGAACGGCGTAATGACGTGGATCGAGGCGGTGAGCAGCAGCGTGGTGCCGTCGGGAGCCGCCTTGGCGACGTAATTCGCCCCGACGATTCCGCCGGCGCCGCCGGCACGATTATCGACAATGAAATACTGGCCGAGGGACTCGTTGAGCTTCTGCGTAATGATCCGCGCGACGCCATCGACGGAGCCGCCGGCGGGGTAGGGCACGACGATGTTGACGGTTCGGCTTGGATAGGTCTCGGCCACGGCTGGCGCCGATGCGAGCCCGAGCAGAAACATGCTCAGGACGGCGAGGGAACGACGATGTCTCACAAGAGATCCTCTCAGGTTTTGCATTAAAAGGTTCCTGGGTAGCTTCCCCCGTCGACCAATATGTTTTGGCCTGTGACGAATCCCGCATGCTCCGAGCACAGAAACGCGCAATAGGCGCCAAGCTCCGGCGGCCGGCCGTATCGCTTGGCCGGATTGCCGGCGGCGCGCTCGCGCCAGATCTGGTCGAAGGATTTTCCGCCGGGCTCCAGCATGCCGTCGATGTGGCGTCGCTGGGCGTCGCTGTCGAAGATGCCCGGCAGCAGGTTGTTGATGGTGACGTTGTGCGCCACGGTCTGGCGGGCGAGCCCGCCGACGAAGCCGACGAGTCCGGAGCGGGCGCCGTTCGACAGGCCGAGTTCAAGCTGCGGAATCTTCACGCTGCGCGACACGATGTTGATCACCCGGCCGAAGCCGCGCGCCATCATGCCATCGACGGTCCGGCGCATCATCTCGATCGGACTCAGCATCATGGCATCGAGCGCCGCCATCCAGTCATCATGCGCCCAACTGCGGAAATCGCCGGGCACCGGACCATCGGCATTGTTGAGCAGAATATCCGGCTCGGGGCAGGCCTTCAGCGCATCGTCGCGGCCTTTGGTTGTGGTGATGTCGCCGACCACCGCAGTGACCGCGACGCCGGTGGCGTCACGGATTTCGGCACAGGTGGCCTCCAGGGTTTCAGGCGTGCGGGCGAGGATGGTGACATCGACGCCCTCCTGGGCCAGCGCCATGGCGCAGGCCTTGCCGAGACCGCGGCTCGCGCCGCTCAACAGAGCCTTGCGGCCGCGTATCCCAAGATCCATCGCTCAGGCCGCAACGGCGGAGAGTGATTTGATCTTGTAGCCGTACTTCTTGTCGAGCTCGAGCTCCTGGATGATGCGGACACCCTTGGCCAGGGCCTCGCCCTCCAGATTGGTCAGCGGCTTGCGCAGGTCGCCGGCCGGCATGCCCAGTGCCTTCATCAGCGACTTCACCGCCACCGGGTTGATCGCCGAGTAGGTGTAGTGCAGCAGCGGCAGCAGCGAGAGATAGGCGTTCTTGAAGCCCTCGGCCTCGCTATAGCTCGTCCATGGCGTCGAGATGGTGGCGAGTTCGGCCGGCGCGAGGTTGCCGGTCATGTTGGCGGTGCCGTGGCCGCCGAGGCTCATGGTCGGCACCACGAGGCCGAGGTTGGGGCTGTCGCAGCACATCACGGAAACGGTCGGCTTGCCGGCCAGCACCTGCGCCACCTGGCCGACGCGGCCGGTGGATTCCTTGTGCACCACATAGTTCGGGTGCTTGAAGATGCGCAGCAGGTTGTCCCAGTTCAGGTCGCTCTTCACCCGCGGCGGATTGTTGTAGATGCCGAGCGGCAGGTCAGTGGCGTCGGCCACGTCGAGAAAGAAGCCCTCGATGTCGGCTTCCGGCGCGCAGATATAGGCGGGCGCGGCGAGGATCGCGCCGTCGGCGCCGTTATCCTTGGCGAAGCGGACGTTGGCGATAGTGGTGTCGGTGTTGTTGCCGGTGCAGCCGAAGAAGATCGGCATCTCGGCGGTCTTCATCTTGGCGGTCTCGACGATGATCTGCTTCTTTTCGTCCTGCGACAGCATCGAGGACTCGCCGGTGGAGCCCATGATCAGGATCGCCGAGGTGCCGTTGTCCTGGTGGAATTTCAGCAGCGTGCGGAACGCGGCGTAGTCGACTGAACCGTCCTTGTTGAACGGGGTGATCAGCGCAACAAATGACCCGGTCAGCTTTTTGATCGACATCTCACATCTCCATTTTGGTCGAAGCTCTATAGAAACCTATCATGGCTTGGTCGCGCCGCCACCGCATAGTCGCGGACCGCCCATGCATTGGCGGGGTCGCGCCGCATCGGACGCCAGCGCCTTCACGCTGCACTACGCCGTGGCGCGTCGTGTCTGTCCAGCGCAAAGGCAACCGCCGCGTCGGCATGGATCAGCGTCGAGTCGAATGCCGGCAAATCGAAATGTTCAGCGCCGATCAGCAGGCCGATCTCGGTGCAGCCAAGGATGACGCTGTCGGCCCCGGCCGCCTTGGCCGTCGCGATCACCTCGAGATAGCGCTGTCGCGACGCCTCGCGGACGACGCCGCAGCACAATTCACTGAAGATGATGTCGTGCACAGCGGTCCTGTCCTCGGTGTTCGGCACCATAGGCGAAAGATCGTGCGTTTCGCGCAGCTTCGAGAGGTAGAAGTCCTGCTCCATCGTATAGCGGGTGGCGAGCAGCAGCGGCCGGCGACAGCCTGCGGCCCGAACGGCCTGTCCGGTCATGTCGGTGATGTGCAGCAGCGGCACCGAGATCGCGCTTTGCACGGTATCGGCCAGCTTGTGCATGGTGTTGGTGCAAATCAGGACACAATCGGCGCCGGCGGCTTCCAGATTGCGCGCGATCTGTGCCAGCACGGCGCCGGCCTGATCCCAGTCGCCGGCTTTCTGAAGCGCCACAATGGCTTCGAAGTTGACCGAGTGCAGGATCACTTCGGCCGAATGCAGGCCACCCAGGCTGTTGCGGACGGTCTCATTGATCCGTCGGTAATACACCGCGGTGCTTTCCCAGCTCATCCCGCCCAATAGTCCGATCGTTCGCATTCCGGTAGCCCTCGTCCGCTTCTGATGTTGTCCGAAGATAGCAAACCGGCCGCGCAACAATGCCATCGAAGATCAGCGGATTCTCGGTCTTTTAGCAAACCTATTGTGTATCCTGATAGATTGAGGCAATAAATTTTCTTGGTTTGACGAATATGAGCATTAAAGAGTCGAATTTTCGGAGGAATCAGCGCGTGGATGCCATCGATCGCCGCATTCTCGATATCCTGCAGAACGACGCCTCGGTGGCGGTAGCCACCATCGCCGAAAAGGTCGGCCTGAGCACCGCGCCGTGCTGGCGCCGGATCAAGCGGCTCGACGAGGACGGTGTCATCACCCGGCGGGTGGCGCTGCTGAACCGCCGCAAGGTCAACGTGCCGATGACGGTGTTCGTGTCGGTGAAGGCGCCGCGCCATGAAGCCGACTGGCTTCAGGCGTTCCGGCGGGTGATCGCCGATATTCCGGAGATCGTGGAAGCCTGGCGGCTGACCGGCGAGACCGATTATCTGCTGCGCATCGTGGTGCCCGACGTGGAGACCTATGACGCGGTCTACCAGCGCATGATCAAGCGGCTGGAATTTTCCGACATCAATTCCTCGATCGCCATGGAAGAGATGAAGTTCACCACGGCGATTCCGACCAGCTACATGGAGCTGAAGTCGCCGGCCTGAGGCTTTTGTCGACGGAGTGTGCGAAGGCGCGTGTCGCCGGTGCCTGTTCAGACGGCCTCGTAGCAAACGAAAACGGCGGACCGCATGGCGGCCCGCCGTTTAACTTTATTACGCGACGTTGATCAGCGCTTGGCGATATCGACGTAATCGCGACGCTCTGCGCCGGTGTAGAGCTGGCGCGGGCGGCCGATCTTCTGCTGCGGGTCCTCGATCATCTCGCTCCACTGGCTGATCCAGCCGACGGTGCGGGCGACGGCGAACAGGACGGTGAACATCGAGGTCGGGAAGCCCATCGCCTTCAGCGTGATGCCCGAATAGAAATCGACGTTCGGGTACAGCTTGCGCTCGATGAAGTATTCGTCGCTCAGCGCGATCTTCTCCAGCTCCATCGCGACCGCGAGCATCTCGTCGCCGCCGTGGCCGGTCTCGGCCAGCACTTCGTGGCAGGTCTGCTGCATGATCTTGGCGCGCGGATCGTAGTTCTTGTAGACGCGGTGACCGAAGCCCATCAGCCGGACGCTCGAGTTCTTGTCCTTCACCTTCTTGATGAAGTCCGGAATCTTGTCGACCGTGCCGATTTCGGCAAGCATCGCCAAGGCCGCTTCGTTGGCGCCGCCATGCGCAGGTCCCCACAGGCAGGCGATGCCGGCGGCGATGCAGGCGAACGGGTTGGCGCCGGACGAGCCGGCGATACGCACCGTCGAGGTCGAAGCGTTCTGTTCGTGATCGGCATGCAGGATGAAGATCTTGTCGAGCGCCTTGGCCAGCACCGGGTTGATCTTGTAGTCCTCGCAGGGCACGGCGAAGCACATGTTGAGGAAGTTCGCGGCGAAACCGAGCGCGTTCTTCGGATACACGAACGGCTGGCCGATGGTGTATTTATAGGCCATCGCGGCCAGCGTCGGGATCTTGGCGATCATCCGGATCGACGCGATCATGCGCTGCTGGGGATCGTTGATGTCGGTGGAGTCGTGGTAGAAGGCGGCAAGCGCGCCGACCGAAGCCACCATCACCGCCATGGGATGCGCGTCGCGGCGGAAGCCCTGGAAGAAGCGGGACATCTGGTCATGAACCATGGTGTGGTTCGTGATGCGCGTATCAAAGTCGAGCTTTTGCGCCTTGCTCGGCAGTTCGCCGTATAGCAGCAGGTAACAGGTCTCGAGAAAGTCGCCCTTCTCGGCGAGCTGTTCGATGGGGTACCCGCGGTATTCGAGGATACCGGCGTCGCCGTCGATGTAGGTGATCTTGGACTGGCAGCTGCCGGTCGAGGTAAAGCCGGGGTCGTAAGTGAACATCCCGGCCTGGGCATAGAGTTTGCCGATGTCGATCACATCGGGGCCAATCGTCCCGCTCAAGATCGGGAAGTCGAAACTCTTGCCATCAACTGTCAGCGTTGCGGATTTAGACTTTATTTTTGCGTCCATCGCGTGGTCCCCGATGAGATCGTTGAGAGGCCGGCAGGCCGGGCGCCATCAGGATAGATGGCGGGGCAGGCCGGAAATTCTAGAGGCTTCGCCAGAATGGGTATCGTATTGCTGTGTGCGCTGCAAGACGGGCAAGCGTAGCCTATTGTATCCTAAACGGATGCCTGATCCGCGAGCCGGGCAAGGCATTCCTGCCGCCCCAATACCGCCAGAACGTCGAAGATTCCGGGGGAGGTGGTCTTGCCGGTCAACGCCACCCGCAGCGGCTGCGCCACCGCGCCGAGCTTGACGCCGGTCTCCTCGGCGAAGGCGCGGGTGGCGGCTTCTGTGGTCGCAGCGCTCCACTCCGTGACAGCTTCCAGTGCGGTGCGCAATTTGCCGATCAGGATACGGGTTTCCGGCGTCAGCAGCGCAGCCGCCTTTGGCTCCATCACCAGTGGCCGATCGGCGAAGATGAAGTACGAACTGTCGATCAGCTCGATCAGAGTCTTGGCGCGCTCCTTCAACTGAGGCATCGCCTGCCGCAACTGGGCGCGCGTGGTGTCGTTGAGCTTGGCCTTCACGTCGCCGCCGTTGGGTACGTAGCTCAGCACGTCCTCGAACATGGTCACAAGAGATTGATCGTCGGCGTGGCGGATGTAGTGACCGTTGAGGTTTTCCAGCTTGGCGAAATCGAACCGCGCGGCCGAACGCCCGATGGCGGGCAGATCGAAGTCCTTGATCATCTCCTCGGTCGAGAAGATTTCCTGGTCGCCATGGCTCCAGCCGAGCCTGACGAGGTAATTGCGCAATGCTTCCGGCACGTAGCCCATGGCGCGGTAGGCATCAACGCCGAGCGCGCCGTGGCGCTTCGACAGTTTTGAGCCGTCCGGCCCATGGATCAGCGGAATGTGCGACATGCTCGGAATCGCCCAGCCAAGCGCTTCGTAGATCTGCTTCTGGCGCGCGGCGTTGATCAGATGGTCGTCGCCGCGGATGACGTGGGTCACGCCCATGTCGTGGTCGTCGACCACCACGGCGAGCATGTAGGTCGGGTTGCCATCGCCACGAAGCAGCACGAGATCGTCGAGGTTTTCGTTCTTCCAGACCACGCGGCCCTGGACCTGATCCTCGATCACGGTCTCGCCATCCAGCGGTGCCTTGAGACGGATCGTCGGCTTGATGCCGGAAGGCGCCTCCGAGGCCGCGCGCTCGCGCCAGCGGCCATCGTAAAGCTTCGACTTGCCTTCGGCGCGCGCCTTTTCGCGCATCTCCTTCAGCTCGTCGGCGCTGGCGTAACAGTAATAAGCCTTACCCTCAGCGAGCAGTTGCTCGGCGACTTCACGGTGCCGCTCGGCCCGGGCAAATTGATAGACGGTGTCGCCGTCCCAATCGATGCCCAGCCACTTCAGCCCGTCCAGGATGGCGCCGATGGCCGGTTCGGTGGAGCGCTCGCGATCGGTGTCCTCGATCCGCAGCAGCATCTTGCCGCCGCGGCCGCGCGCATACAGCCAGTTGAACAGAGCGGTGCGGGCGCCGCCGATGTGGAGAAATCCGGTCGGGGACGGCGCAAAGCGGGTAACGATGGGGTCGGTCATTAAATGGTTCGATCGATCTCGGGGGACTGTCGGCGGCCGTTTATCACACTGGCAGGACGCTGTCCCCGCGAATTCCCGGCTTGTCTGGCCATGGTTGCGCCCGGTTCCAGACCTGAAGGACCGGCACTTGGCGCGGGGCTGCGGATTTGGCACATAGGGCGCAGCTTGAAAGGCAACCCATGACAGACGAATCGGTATTGGACGCTGGCCGCGACTTCATCCGCGACATTGTCGCTGCGGATCTGGCTTCCGGAAAGCAGACGAGCGTGGTGACGCGCTTTCCGCCGGAGCCCAACGGCTACCTGCACCTCGGCCACGCCAAGTCGATCTGCCTGAATTTCGGCATCGCCGAGGAATTCGGCGGTCACTGCAATCTGCGCTTCGACGACACCAACCCGACCAAGGAAGAGCAGGAATACATCGATGCGATCCAGCGCGACGTGCGCTGGCTCGGCTTCGACTGGGGCACCAACCTGTATTTTGCGTCCGATTATTTCGAGCAGCTCTATGCCTGGGCGCAGCACCTGATCCGCACCGGCAAGGCCTATGTCGACGACCAGTCGCAGGAGGAGATCCGGCTGAAAAGGGGCACGCTGACCGAGCCCGGACAGAACAGCCCGTTCCGCGATCGCCCGGTCGAGGAGAATCTCGATCTGTTCACACGGATGCGCGCCGGCGAATTTCCGAACGGCACCCGCGTGCTGCGCGCCAAGATCGACATGACGTCGGGCAACATCAACCTGCGCGATCCCGTAATCTACCGCATCCTCCATGCGCATCACCCGCGCACCGGAACGGCTTGGAGCATCTACCCCAGCTACGATTTCGCCCACGGCCAGTCGGACGCCATCGAACACGTCACCCACTCGATCTGCACATTGGAATTCGAGGATCACCGGCCGCTGTACGACTGGTGCCTGGAAAACCTGCCGGTGCCGTCGCGGCCGCATCAGTATGAGTTCGCGCGGCTCAACATGACCTATACGCTGCTGTCGAAGCGCGTGCTCACCGAACTGGTGCGCGGTGGCCATGTCTCCGGCTGGGACGATCCGCGGATGCCGACGTTGACGGGCCTGCAGCGGCGCGGCGTGCCGGCCGAGGCACTGCGCGAATTCGTTAAAAGGATCGGCGTCGCCAAGGCCAACAGCACCGTCGACATCGGCATGTTCGATTTCGCGGTGCGCGAGACGCTGAACCGGACCGCGGCGCGCCGCATGGCGGTGCTGCGGCCGTTGAAAGTGGTGATCGAGAACTATCCGGAAGCGCAGATCGAACAGCTCGACGCTGTCAACCATCCCGACGATCCATCGCTCGGCGTGCGCAAGATTCCGTTCAGCCGCGAACTCTACATCGAGCAGGACGACTTCATGGAAGAGCCGCCGAAGAAATTCTTCCGGCTGTCGCCGGGGCGCGAGGTGCGGCTGCGCTACGGTTATTTCATCACCTGCCGCGAGGTGATCAAGAATGCCGCCGGCGAGGTGATCGAACTGCGCTGCAGCTACGATCCGGAAACCAAAGGCGGCAACGCGCCCGATGGCCGCAAGGTCAAGGCGACGATTCACTGGGTCAGCGCGGCCGAGGCCGTGCCGGCGGAGGTGCGAGTCTACAACCTTCTGTTCACGGCGCCGCAGCCGGACGCCTCCAATTTCGCGGCGCAGATCAATCCGGAATCGCTGGAAACGCTGACCGGTTGCATGGTCGAGCCGGCGCTGGCGAGCGACAATTCTGACGCTGCCGTGCAGTTTGAGCGCCAGGGTTACTTCTGCCGTGACCGCGATTCCGCGCCGGGCAAGCTGGTCTTCAACCGCACCGTCGGGCTGCGCGACAGCTACGCCAAGGTGTCGGCGGCAACCTAGCCTTTCATTTCACATATTCTGCATCCGTTCCGCTAGCCGCCCGGTATTCTCTTCCGCTAGCATTGCGAGGGGAAAAGCCGGGCGACGAGCGGCGCGATGGCGAACCGGGGCAGGGACAGCAGACCGCGCACGCAGGCCGGCACATGGCCGCCGCAGGCGACGCCGGTGGCTGGCGTCTCAAGGCCAGGCTTGGGCATCTGGCCTCCGCTGATCGCGACGTTGCAGGCATGGGCGCGCGCCGAAGCCGGACCCGGCCGGCTGCTGCCATGGGTGCCCGTCGCGTTTGGTACCGGGATCGCGCTTTATTTTGCCGCTGAGCACGAGCCGGTGGCCTGGGTCACGGCTGTGACGGCAGGCGCGCTATGTGTCGCTGCGTTTCTATCCCGGCGGCAAAGCTGGTTTCCGCTGGCGGTGATGATTGCCGCAGTTGCCGCCGGCTTTGCCGTAGCGTCGCTGAAGACGGCGCGCATTGCGCACGGCGTGCTGGCGCGACCTGTCTATTCGGTGTCGCTAAGCGGCTTTGTCGAGACTCATGAAGAACGCGAACGCACCGATCGTTTTGTCCTGCGCGTCGCGCAGATGGAGAGCCCGCGCGCGGCGATCAAGCTGGAGCGTGTGCGGCTGTCGGTGAAGAAGGGGACGGCGCCGGCGGTCGGCAGCTTTGTCGAACTGAAGGCGCGGCTGCAGCCGCCGCTGTCGCCGCTGCGGCCGGGAAGTTACGATTTCGGCCGCGACCTTTATTTTCAGGGTATTGGCGCATCGGGCTTCGTGATGGGCGCGATCAAGGCGGTCGATCCGCCGACCAAGGCGGGCCTTGCGCTGCGCTACGCCGCGACCATGCAGGGTCTTCGCGATGCCATCGATGCACGAATCCGCACCACGCTGAGCGGCGATTCCCGCGCCATCGCCACGGCGCTGCTGACTGGGCGGCGCGATGCGATTTCCGCGCCGGTGAACGATGCGATGTTCATTTCCGGATTGGGCCATGTGCTGTCGATCTCCGGCTATCACATGGCCGTCGTCGCCGGCGTGGTGTTCTTCGCGGTGCGCGCGCTGCTGGCGCTGATCCCGTCGCTGACGGTGACGTTTCCGATCAAGAAATGGTCGGCGGCCGCGGCGCTCCTGGCGGCGCTGTTCTATCTGCTGCTGTCCGGCGCGGAGGTGGCGACGCAGCGCTCGTTCTTCATGACGGCAGTGGTGCTGATTGCCGTGATGGTGGATCGTCGCGCGGTGACGTTTCGCACGCTGGCCGTGGCGGCGATGATCGTGATGGTGATGGCGCCGGAAGCTTTGGTGCATCCGAGCTTTCAAATGTCGTTCGCCGCGACGCTGGGCTTGGTGGCGCTGGTGCAGGTCGGGATGCCGATCCTGTTCGCCTCGCCGGATCATTCCGCCACCGCGCGCGCCGCACTCTGGGGCGGCCGCGAGATCGCGATGCTGGCGCTGGCGTCATTGGTGGCAGGACTGGCGACGACGCCTTACGCGGCATTTCATTTTCATCGGGTGACGCCTTACGGCGTCGTCGCCAATCTGCTGGCGATGCCGGTGGTATCCGTTCTGGTGATGCCGGCGGGGCTGCTGGGACTCGCGGCGATGCCGTTCGGATTCGACGCCGTGTTCTGGCGGCTGATGGATGTCGGCATTCAATGGATGATCGTGGTGACGCAATGGGTCGCGGCGCTGCCTGGTGCGATCGGGCGGATGGCGGCGTTCGGCGCCGGGCCCTTGATTGCCGCGACTGCAGGAATCATCTTGCTCGGCCTGCTGCGCACCCCGCTGCGTTTTGCGGGTGTAGCTGTGGTTGTTGTTTCAGTCGCCTGGGCGCTGCTGGTCAGGCAGCCGGACGTTCTAATCGCAGGAGACGGCCACAGCGTCGCGGTGCGGGGCAGGGATGGCCAACTGCATTTGATGCGCAGCGCCAAGGATTCGTTTCTTCTGAAGGAGTGGCTCGCTGCGGATGCCGATGCGCGGCTGCCGACGGATACTTCCCTTTCAGATGGTGTGTCGTGTGACGAGACGGGCTGCGTGACGCAACTCGCCGATGGCGCGTTCGTCGCGCTGGCGTTGCGGCCTGATGCGTTCAGCGATGACTGCGCGCGGGCGGCGGTGATCGTCACGTCAAAACAGGCGCCGGGCGACTGCAAGGCGCTGGTGATCGACGCGGAAAAATTGCAAAAAATGGGTGCGATGGGCTTGCGGCGAACCGGTGACGGGTTTGTGGCGGAGGCAATCCGGCCTCGTGGCCTCGATCGGCCGTGGTCTCCCGCGGTTCCGGACGCGCCGGAGCCGGAAGCCGGCGTCGGACGATCGGCGATCAGCCGCCCAGTCGATGCGACGCCAACGGAGGCCGACGTTCAGGGAGATGAACAGTGAGCGAATAGCTCACTGCCATGGAGCGACTCGCTCCGATCACTCTCGCGACGGCAGCGACTCGCTCGTCGCGCTCAGTAGCGGCGATACAGCCCGACCAGCTTGCCCTGAATCCGGACCCGGTTTGGCGGCAGGATGCGGACTTCGTAAGCGGTGTTGGCGGGCTCCAGCGCGATGGAAGCGCCGCGGCGGCGGAAGCGCTTCAGCGTGGCTTCCTCCTCGTCGATCAGCGCCACCACGATGTCGCCGGTGTCGGCGGTCTCGTTCTTCTGGATCAGCGCCATGTCGCCATCGAGGATGCCGGCATCGACCATGGAGTCGCCGCGCACTTCGAGGGCGTAGTGTTCGCCGGAGCCGAGCATATCCGGCGGCACGCTGATGGTATGGCTGCGGGTCTGCAGCGCCTCGATCGGCGTGCCCGCTGCGATGCGGCCCATCACGGGGACGGAGACCGAACGGCGGCTGTCGTCCTCGATGTCGCCGTTACCGTTGCCGGACGGCGGGCGGACCTTACCGAGCGTGCCTTCGATGACGCTGGGGGTGAAGCCGCGGCGGCCGGTGGCGGCGGCGGCGCTGACGCCGAGCTCAGGCAGCTTGATAACCTCGATGGCACGGGCGCGGTTCGGCAGCCGGCGGATGAAGCCGCGCTCTTCCAGCGCGGTGATCAGGCGGTGGATGCCGGATTTGGAGCGCAGATCGAGCGCATCCTTCATTTCGTCGAAGGAGGGCGGCACGCCGGCTTCCTTCAGCCTTTGATCGATGAATCGCAGAAGTTCATACTGTTTGCGCGTGAGCATCTCGGTCCATCCCTCATTGACGGTGTCTGCCGTCGCGGTCGTTCAAGTCAGTCGCGAGTGGGCAAAAGCCGCGGAATCTCGAAACAAATCATGAACGAACACTATCTGTTCCATATGTGTTCCGCAACGATTAATTTCCCGTCAACACGCGCGCCAATCGTCAGACCGGTAGCCGCATGATCTCGCAGGCCGAGCCGATTGTCGCCGCCGCCGCGAACGGCTTGCGGATCAGAAGTCCCTGTGCCGCTGCGAGATTTCCCAACAGCGAACTATCCTGCTTGGTCACCGCAGTTGCTATCAACGTGCCGTCGTCGCGCCGCGTCAGGATCGCACGCAAATAATCCTCGCGCTGGTCGTTGGCGCCGAGATCGCGGCCGAGCACGGCCGATTCGATGGCATGATTCACGTCAGCGCGGCCCGACAGCGCGCGAATCAACGGCACCATGAACAGGAAGGCGCAGACATAGGACGACACGGGATTGCCGGGCAGGCCGACCACGCGCATCGCGCCGCGCTGGCCGTGCATCATCGGCTTGCCGGGCCGCATCGCGATCCGCCAGAACGCCATGGTGACACCGGCGGCCTCCAGCGACTGCTTGACGAGGTCATGATCGCCCACGGAAGCGCCGCCGGTGGTAACGAGGATATCGGCGCCGGCTTCGATGGCACGCTGGATGCCGGCATTGGTGGCCTCCAGCGTGTCGGCGGCAATGCCGAGATCGATCACGTCGGCGCCTTCGGCACGGGCCAGTGCGCGCAGCGCAAAGCCGTTCGAGAGCACGATCTGGCCGGGGCCGGGGATCGCGCCGGGCATCACCAACTCGTCGCCGGTGGCGAGCACGGCGATCACCGGGCGGCGGCGTACCGGCAGGTCAGGATGATTCATCCCGGCGGCGAGCGCGAGGTCGCGGTCGGTGAGGCGCTGGCCCTTGCGCAGCAGCACGTCGCCGGCGTTGAAGTCGACACCGGCCGGGCGGATATGTTTGGCAACGCTGGCGGCTTCGTTGACGATCACCACATCGCCATCCCGCGTGGTGTCCTCCTGGATCACCACGGCGTCGGCGCCCACAGGCACCACACCGCCGGTGAAGATCCGCAGCGCCTCGCCGGCCTGCAGCGCGCGGCCGAACGGCCGGCCGGCGGCGATCTCGCCGATCACCTTGAGCCGCGCGCCAACCACCGCATCGGCGGTGCGGACCGCATAGCCATCCATTGCCGACATCGCTTCCGGCGGCTGCGTCCGCAGGGCCGCGACGTCGCGCGCCAGCACGCGGTGATACGCCGCTTCCAGCGTCACCATTTCTTCTGGCAAGGCTTCCGCGCCGGCAAGAACCGCGGCCAACGCGTCGGCAACCGGCATCAAGGCCATCGAGACTTCTCCACGCCGGTGACGCGCCGAAGCGGCGAGCCGGCGACCAAATCAGGCGTCGTTCATATCGCAGCAGGGGAGCGGAGGCAAAACCCGGATCGCCTGTGGTCCGGCACCAACAGCTTCCGTTTACCTTGTGAGTCGCGCCTGCCGGCGCATCATTTGCTTCGTCGCCGTCTTCGACTAGGTTCCGGGCATGACCCAAAAACTGCTCGTCGCGCTGGTTTTCCTCTGCATCGCCGGCATTGGCATCGTGACGCTGGCGACGGTCGGATTGCGGCCGCATCTGTTTCCGTATCCGTCGCTGGACCGCGTCTTTGCCTTCGCCGTGCTGGGCCTTTTGCTCGGCCTGGCATTCCCGCGCCATCTGCTGGTGGTGCTGCTCTGGCTGATCGCGGCCGCCATTGCGCTGGAGCTGCTGCAATTCGTGCGGCCTGATCGCGACCCGCGCTTCTTCGACGCGATCGCCAAGATCGTCGGCGCGGTGGCCGGCGTCGGCGCAGCGTGGATGTTTGCAAAGGTGGTTCGGCAACCACGCCTGTCCTGACGCGGCTGCGCGCTATGTTCAGCTGGCGATCAGCCCGAGTGCGGCAAGCGCATCGGCCACATCATCCGACGACGTGACGTGAACCGCGGTAAGCCCGCAGGCGCGTGCACCTTCGATGTTCTCGGCGAGGTCGTCGAAGAACACGATGCACTCTGCGGGAACGCCGATCGCCTTCACCACATGGTCATAGGCCTCCGCATGGGGTTTCCGGAGCCCGATCGTCGAGGATAGAAAAATCTTGCCGAAATGGCCGAGCACCTCGGCATAGTGTTGCGAAAAATGCGCGACATGGGCGCGGTTGGTGTTGGAGAAAGCGTAGAGCGGGAGGCGTTCTGCGGCCTGTGCCAGCAGCGGCGCGATGCCGGGCATCTCGCCGATGAAGGTGGCGTTCCAGCCGTCGAGAAGCTGCGCATCGGAAATCTCGATCCCCAGTGAAGTTCGAAGGATCGCGAAGAATTCGTCGTCCGAGATAGCGCCTGTTTCGTAACGCCAAAAGGTGTCGTCGCGAACAAATCGCGCGACGAGGTCAGCCGGCGCGCAGCCGGCATGACCGGCCCATGCAGCGAGCGTTCGCTCTATGTCGAAATCAATCACGACGCGGCCAATATCGAATAGCAGCGCAGCGGCCGAGTTGGGGGAGAGGCGAGATCGGGACATGCGGCTGGTTTAGCGGAGGCGCGGGAGGCGGGCAATGAAGGCTGGTGTAAAGCTTCCAGCGTCGGATCGATGAGCCGTGCGTGCTGTGGACAGCCGCTTTGGCATGCCGGTCATCCTTGCTAGACTGCAAGCACCGGCAGGCGCCCTGCGGGCAGTGCAGAAGCCAAACTGATGCCCCACACCAAATCCCCGACCTGGCGCGACGACCTCGACGCGCTGGCGTTTCGGCCGGACGGTCATCAGGGCGTCTGCATGGTACACCGTCGCGCGTTCCGGACGCTGATGCGGGCCATGCCGTCGCCACACCAATGCGAAGAATTTTTTAAGGCCCACGAAGGGGCCTTCCAGGCCGCCGCGCACGCAAAGATGCTGCGGGCCAGGGTCGCGGCGAGCGCGAACTTTCACCTCACCAGCCGGGATGTGAGCCGGCAATTGCAAAATTAGGGTCGCGCCGGCATTCGTTCTCGGCTAAACCATGGCCATCTTGACGAGGATCGACATGCAACATTCCCAGACCGCCCATCTGCCCGCAGTCGCCGCCGGTTCGAGCGCGGTGGTTCAAGCCGTGCTGGCGATGGCCCTTGGCCTGTTCGTCGTCGGTGTGGTCGGCTTCTCGCACATCAGCGCCGTGCATAACGCCGCCCACGATGTCCGCCACGCTAATGCGTTTCCCTGTCACTGACGACAGATGCCCATCTTCAGGTCGATTGTCTTTTCCGCCGCGCTTGCCGGCCTGATCGTCGGTGCCATCATTTCCGTCGCGCAGTTCTTTGGAACGGTGCCGCTGATCCAGAAAAGCGAAGTCTACGAGCGCAAGGCGGAAGCGCCGAAGCCCTCGGCCGCGCATGAGCATGCCGGCGCTGCTCACGACCATGATGCCGGCCATAGCCATGACAGCGAATGGGAGCCCGAAGACGGCTTTCAGCGCAACGCCTTCACCGTCGGCGCCAATATCCTGACGGCCATCGGCTTCGCGCTGCTGCTCACCGGAATCTATGCGATCCGGGGCCAGCCGGTGACCTGGCGGGAAGGCCTGCTCTGGGGGCTTGGCGGGTTTGTTGTATTCACAGCTGCGCCGGGCCTCGGCCTGCCGCCGGAATTGCCGGGCATGCCGGTGGCCGAACTGGCGGCGCGGCAGACCTGGTGGATCGCCACCGCCGCGGCGACGGCCATCGGGCTGTGCCTGCTGGCGTTCCGGCCGGCGGCCTGGGCCGCGGTGCTCGGCCTCGGCCTGATCGCGCTGCCGCATCTGATCGGCGCGCCGCTGGCGCCGGAATTCCACAGCGAGGTTCCAGCGGCGCTGTCGCACCATTTTATCGTGGTGGTGACGCTCACCAGCCTGCTGTTCTGGACACTGCTCGGCGTCACCACCAGCATCGCGTTCGGACGGATCTCCCGACCGTAAGCGGGTGATACAGATGATGTCTGAACACCATCCTTCGACGCTTTGACCCGGCGTGCCGCGGGCGCTCGACGCGGCCGTGTTGTTCGGCGCCGCTCGCTTGCGGCCTCGGATCGAGCAGTTATTCGAGCGGATCAATTGAGTGATAAAATCGATTGAATTGACGATTGTAATCTGTTGGATTGATGGAACTTCGCGGCTGATACTGGGCTCGACGTCAACGGAGCCAGCTCATGACAATCATCGCGACCCGCGAGGCCATCGAACCGGCGGTGCCCGGACTTGCTCCCACTGAAAGCAACAAGACCTTCGCGTCCGCTGCCATCGACATTCTACCGGGCCTGGGTCTGACATCGCTCATCGCCGCACTGGCCTTCGCGATCCGGGAATTGCCGGGGATGGCGAATGTGAGTCCGATGATCCTCGCCATCGTGATCGGGATCGCGTTTCACAATTGGGCGAGGACGCCGGTGTGGGCCAAACCGGGCGTGACCTTCAGCCTGCGCCGGCTGCTGCGGATCGCCATCATCCTGCTCGGCCTGCAATTGACGGCGAGCCAGGTGATCGCGGTCGGTGGCCGCGGCATCGGCATCATCGCAGCGACCTTGCTGGCGACGTTTGCGTTTACGGTCTGGATGGGCAAGTGGCTCGGCGTCGAGCGCAAACTGGCGCAACTGATCGCGGCGGGGACGTCGATCTGTGGTGCGTCGGCTGTCATTGCCACCAACACAGTGACCGACGCGCCCGACGAAGATGTTGCTTACGCCGTGGCTTGCGTCACCGTATTCGGCTCGGTGGCAATGTTCGTCTATCCTCTGCTGCCGGGGCTGCTGCAGCTTGATCCGCACGCCTTCGGGCTATGGACCGGCGCGTCGATCCACGAGATCGCGCAGGTGGTCGCCGCGGCGTTCCAGGACGGCCAGCAGGCCGGCGAGTTCGGTACCATCGCCAAACTGTCACGCGTGATGCTGCTGGCGCCGATGGTCATCGCGCTCGGGCTGATGGCCGCGCGCACCGCCAGGCGCAGCAATCTGGAGGCAACCGCTTCAACGGCGCGGCCGCCGGTGCCATGGTTTGTGCTCGGCTTCGTGGCGCTGGTCGGAGTCAACAGCGTGGTCGCCATTCCCGCCGGCGCAAAAATCTGGATCGTGGCGCTGACCACGTTTCTGCTGTCGGTCGCATTAGCGGCGATGGGACTGGAGACCGATATCCGCAAGCTCACCGCCAAAGGCTTTCGGCCGGCTTTGCTGGGCGCGCTGGCTTTCCTGTTCATCGCCGGCTTCAGCCTGACGCTGATCAAACTGATGGGGTAGACCTGAATGACTCTCGAACAGCTTCGCATCTTCATCGCGGTCGCCGAGAAGCAGCATGTGACGCAGGCCGCGGCGGAGCTGAACCTGACGCAATCCGCGACCAGCGCCGCCATCGCGGCGCTCGAGGCGCGCTACGGCATCAAGCTGTTCGACCGGATCGGCCGCGGCATCGTGCTGACCCGGATCGGCCAGGATTTTCTGGTGGAAGCCCGCGGCGTCGTGGCGCGCGCCAGGGCGGCGGCGCAGGTGCTCAACGATCTCGCCGGATTGAAGCGCGGCACCCTGACGATCGCGGCGAGCCAGACGGTGGCGAACTACTGGCTGCCGTCGCGTATTCAAACGTTTCGCAGGGCGCATCCCGGCATCGATCTCCATGTTACTATCGCCAACACCGAACAGGTCGCGCAGTCGGTTCGCGAGGGCAGCGCCGATCTCGGCTTCGTCGAAGGCGATGTCGACGATGCCCTGCTGACGATCCGCAAGCTCGAGGGCGACACGCTGGTGATCGTCGTCGCCGGTACCCATCCATGGGCGGCGCGCACGCACATCGCAGCAAAGGATTTGATTTCGACCGCGTGGATATTGCGCGAGAAGGGCTCGGGGACGCGGTCGATGTTCGAGGCCGCGCTTAGAAAAATCGGCGTGAAATTTTCCGATCTTCGCATCGCGCTGGAGCTGCCGTCCAACGAGGCGGTGCGCGCCGCGGTGGAAGCCGGCGACTGTGCGACGGCGATTTCGGATCTGGTCGTGGCGCAATCGCTGGCAACGAAGTCGCTGCACAAGATCAGATTCGATCTGCCGCGGCGCTCGTTTTTCGTGCTGCGGCACAAGGAGCGGTATGCCAGTCAGGCGGAGAAGGCGTTGCTGTCATCGTTCCGGATCTGAAGGAAGACGTCCACGACATCGCGTCCCTTCGTACGGCAACTCGCTCAGATTTTTTTGTTGCCTAGGCAACTAATCTGTGAGAGCCTTTCCAAAGAGGGCGCCTCGGAGAGCAGTCAACTGCCGCGCCCCGCAGGGAGAAGACGATGATGGACCGCCAAAGCGGGACAGGGCTTTGCGATGCGCGCGCGGCTGTCTCGCGGCCGGCACGCCATCCTGAAATCAGTTCAATCCGTCTGATCGGTGACCGCGTCGAGATTGCTGTGAATCCGCCGCAGCAGGTCGATCAGCACTTCGCGCTCGTCCTTTTCCAGACAGGCCAGCAGCCGGCGTTCGCGTTCCAGCGCGGTGACGAGGACGGCGTCATGGGTGGCGCGGCCCTTGACCGTCAGCGAGATCGAATGGCTGCGGCCGTCATTGGGATCGGTCTTGATTGCGACGAGACCGCGGTCTTGCAGCAGCGTCAGGGTCCGGCTCACCGGGCCTTTGTCGAAGCCGATGACGTGGCAGATCCGCGACGCGGGAATGCCGGGCTCGATCGCCAGCAGCGACATGATCCGCCATTCGGTGACGTTCACGCCGAACTTCTTTTGATAGAAGGCCGTGGCATTACGCGACAGCTTGTTGGCGATGAAGGTGACAAAGGCCGGAACGTAACGTTCGAGGTCGAGCGTCGGACCGGGTTTCGCGCTTCTGGCTTTTGCAGTGGTGCCGTTCTTGCTCATGCGTTGCCCAGTCCCAGCCTGCGATGATCGAATAATTCAATACAAGGTCGAGAAATAGAAACACCGCGCGCGACTTTACAACAACAAACTTTTTGGGAGGCCCGGATGAATACGACAGGCATCGTACACAGCGCCGCTGAATCCGCCGGCGTGCAAGGGGTGGACGGCGGCGCACTCCTCCGCATCCCCGGCCTCGACGTCGATCCGTTCGCGATCTCGTTTTTCGAGGATCCGCATCCGACCAATGAAGTGCTGCGCGAGGCGGGGCCGGTGGTGCATCTCGACAAATGGAATGTCTATGCGGTGGCGCGCTATGCCGAAGTCACTGCGGTGCTCAACGATCCCCAGACCTTCTGTTCCAGCCGCGGTGTGGGCCTGAGCGATTTCGCCAAGGAAAAGCCGTGGCGGCCGCCGAGCCTCATCCTCGAGGCCGATCCGCCGGCGCATACAAGGACGCGCGCGGTGCTCAACAAGGTGCTGTCGCCGGCCGTGATGAAGCAGATCCGGGATCGCTTCGCCGCCGCGGCCGAGGCCAAGGTCGATGAACTGCTCGCGAAGCGAAGTTTTGACGCGGTGACGGATCTCGCCGAGGCCTATCCGCTCTCGGTGTTTCCCGATGCGGTCGGGCTGAAGCAGGAGGGCCGCGAGCACCTGCTGCCCTATGCCGGTCTCGTCTTCAATGCTTTCGGGCCGCCGAACGAATTGCGTCAGAATGCGATCGAGCGCTCGGCGCCGCATCAGGCCTATGTGCAGGAGCAATGCCAGCGCGACAATCTCGCGCCCGGTGGCTTCGGTGCCTGCATCCATGCCCGCGTCGATTCAGGCGATATTCACCGCAGCGGAAGCGCCGATGCTGGTGCGCTCCTTGCTCTCGGCGGGGATCGACACCACCGTCAACGGCCTGGGCGCGGCGATCTATTGCCTCGCGCGCTATCCCGAGGAATTTGCGCGGCTGCGCAGCGACCCCTCGCTGGCGCGCAATGCCTTCGAGGAGGCGGTGCGTTACGAGAGCCCGGTGCAGACCTTCTTCCGGACCACCACGAAAGATGTCGAGATCGGCGGCTATCATATCGGCGAGGGCGAGAAGATTCTGATGTTCCTCGGCGCCGCCAACCGCGACCCGCGGCGCTGGGCCGATCCCGAGCGCTACGATATCACCCGCAAGACATCGGGCCATGTCGGCTTCGGCTCCGGCATTCACATGTGCGTCGGCCAGCTCGTCGCGCGGCTGGAGGGCGAGGTGATGCTCGCCGCATTGGCGCGCAAGGTCGCCTCCATCGACATCACCGGCGAGGTCAAGCGTCGCTTCAACAACACGCTGCGCGGGCTCGATAGCCTGCCGGTTACCCTTACACCAGCCTGAGCGAGCAGCCATGCCAAGCATTACCTTTATCCACCCCGACAGCCGCGCCGAGAGCGTCGATGCCAAGGACGGCGACAGTGCGATGTATACGGCGCTGCTGCATGGCATCGATGGCATCGTCGGCGAATGCGGCGGTGGCGCGGTCTGCGCCACCTGCCACGTCTATGTAGACGGGGACTGGATGAGCAAGCTCAGTCCCGTCGGTGATGACGAGGATGAGTTGCTGGAAGGCGTTGCCGCCGAGCGGCTGCCGAACAGCCGGTTGTCCTGCCAGATCAAGATCACCGGGGAGCTCGACGGTCTCGTGCTGCGGCTGCCGGAACGACAGGTGTAGTCAGCCAACGCGCCCGGCAACGTCCGGGGCCGCGCAATCAAATCCAGAGGGGGAAATACGATGAAGGGTCTCAAGACATATCTCGCGGCCGCGGCGTCCTGCGTGCTGGCGGGGGCGGCGCAGGCGGAAATTTCCGACGACGTGGTCCGCGTCGGCGTGCTCAACGACATCTCCGGCGTGTTCCAGGACACCAACGGCATGGGCTCGGTGGAAGCCGCACGCATGGCCGCGGAGGATTTCAACGGCGGCGGCAAGAACATCAAGGTCGAGATCGTCTATGCCGACCACCAGAACAAAGCCGATGTCGGCTCGGCGATTGCGCGCAAATGGCTCGACGTCGACAAGGTCGATGCCATCGTCGATGTACCGAACTCGTCCGTCGGCCTGTCCGTCAACAACATCGCCCGCAATACAAAAATGACATTCCTGGCGTCGTCGACCGCCAGCTCCGATCTTACCGGCAAGGACTGTTCGCCGAATACCATCCAGTGGGTCAATGATGCCTGGGCTACCGGCAACACCACCGCGGCGGCGATGATGCAGCGTGGCGGCAGCGACTGGTATTTCATCACGGTCAACTACGCACTGGGGCAGGGCATCGAGGCCGAGGCCACCAACTACATCACCAAGAACGGCGGCAAGGTACTGGGCTCCTCAAAACATCCACTCGGCACCTCGGACTTTGCCTCGCTGCTGCTGCAGGCGCAGAACTCCAAAGCGAAGGTGATCGGCCTCGCCAACGCCGGCGCCGACACCATCAATGCGGTGAAGCAGGCCGGCGAGTTCGGCATGCAGGAGGGCGGGCAGACGATGGTGGCGTTCCTGATCTTCATCAACGACGTCCATGGCATGGGGCTGAAGACCGCGCAGGGCCTGCTGCTGACGGAATCCTTCTACTGGGACATGGATGACGATACCCGCGCCTTCGCCAAGCGCTTCGCGCAGCGGCCGGGCATGAACGGCAAGATGCCGAGTGGCAACCAGGCCGGCGTCTATGCCTCCACATTGGCGTACCTCAACGCCGTCGCCGCCAAAGGCAGCGATGACGCCAAGGATGCCGTGCCGCAAATGAAGACCTTCAAGGGCAAGGACAAATTGTTCGGCGACGTCACCATCCGCGCCGATGGCCGGGTGATCCATCCGGTCTACCTGTTCGAGATCAAGAAGCCCGCGGAATCGAAATATCCGTATGACTATTACAAGCTGCTCGCGACGATCCCCGCCGACAAGGCGTTCCGGCCGATCGCCGATGGCGGCTGCCCGCTGATCAAGTGATGGCCAAACTGTTTGATGGTGCTGGCGATCACGGGGAATTATTTGCGGCAACCGGGGTTCTGATGACTGGGGGCCACACCTGCGACAGGAGTGTGCCATGCTCAGGAAAATCTTGATCGGACTTGCAACAGTTGCGGCCATCGGCATGACGTCCGTGCCGATGGATGCTTCCGCGCGCGGCGGCGGCGGCGGACATGGCGGTGGTGGTGGCGGTGGTGGCGGGTTCCACGGTGGTGGTGGCTTTCACGGAGGTGGTGGCTTTCACGGCGGTGGCTTCCACGGCGGTGGTATGGCGATGGGCGGTCTACACAGCGGCGGGATCGGCGCAACCCGGTTCACTGCCATGCCCGGTGGAGCACGCTTCGCCGGAATGCCTAATCGAGGCTTCAGCCACTTCGGTCACCACAATCGCCACTTCCGGAATTTCGCTCCGTTTGCGATCGGGTTCGGTTCGTCCTACGCCTACGCAGGCTATCCGTACTACAACGACTGCTATGACGTTATCCGGGTGCGGACTTATCACGGTTGGCGATGGCGGAGCGTGTATGTGTGCGGCTGACGCCGGTCGACTGCGGGGTGTTCAATTCGCGGCGTTGTCCGTCACCAGATAGTGCCCGGACTTGCCGCCTTTTTTCTCGACGAGGTGGATGCCCTCGATGCGGACGCCACGCTCCACCGCCTTGATCATGTCGTAGATCGTGAGACATGCGATCGACACCGCGGTGAGCGCTTCCATCTCGACGCCGGTCGGGCCACTGACCTTGACGGAGGCACGGACGCGGCAGCCCGGCAGTTTCTTGTCGGGCGCGATGTCGAGCGTGACCTTGGATAGCGCGAGGGGATGGCACAGCGGAATCAGATCCGAGGTGCGCTTCGCCGCCATGATGCCGGCGATGCGGGCGGTGCCGAGCACGTCGCCCTTCTTGGCGTTGCCGGAGACGATCAACTCCAGCGTTGCCTTGCTCATGATCACCAGGCCCTCGGCCACGGCGATACGCTCGGTCGCGGGCTTTTGCGAGACGTCCACCATCCGCGCTTCGCCCGAGGAATCGATGTGGGTGAGGGCGGGCGCTTCGCTGGCGTCGCGCTTCGACTTCTTGCCGGCCATCAATGTGTTCCTGTCGCGCGTGGCGCGTCGCTGCGCGTGAGCAAGGCTTTGGTCGCGGCGGTCACGTCATTCTGGCGCATCAGGCTCTCGCCGACCAGGAAGGTCGAGATGCCGACGCGCTCGAGGCGGGCGAGATCGGCGGCGGCGAAGATGCCACTTTCGCCGACCATCAGGCGATCCTTCGGGATCATTGGCGCCAGCGTCTCGCTGGTGGCCAGCGTGGTCTCGAACGTTCGAAGGTTGCGGTTGTTGATGCCGATCATCGGCGAGCGCAGGTTCAGCGCGCGCTCCAGCTCGGCGGCGTCGTGGACTTCGAGCAGCACGTCCATGCCATAAGCGATGGCGGCATCCTCGATATCGCGCGCGGCGGCGTCATCGAGTGCGGCCATGATGATCAGGATGCAGTCGGCGCCATGGGCGCGGGCTTCGACCACCTGATAGGTGTCGAACATGAAATCCTTGCGCAGCACCGGCAGTTTCACTGCGGCGCGCGCGGCCACCATGAAATCGAGATGGCCCTGGAACGACGGCGTGTCGGTGAGCACCGACAGGCACGCCGCGCCGCCAGCTTCATAGGCCTTTGCCAGCGTCGGCGGATCGAAGTCGGCGCGGATCAGCCCCTTGGACGGCGAGGCCTTCTTCACTTCGGCGATCAGTGCGTAGTCGCCGGCCGACAGTTTGTCGTGGATCGCGGTCATGAAACCGCGCGGGGCGGATGCAGCCTTGGCCAGCGCTTCGACACTCGCCAGCGGATATGCGCGTTTCGCGGCGGCGATCTCGTCGCGCTTGTAAGCTTCGATCTTGGTCAGGATGTCGGACATGCCGTCGCCTTACGTCGTTGCGTTGGAGACGGTAACCAGGCGCTTCAGTTTTTCCAGCGCCGCGCCGCTGTCCAGCGATTTCTGGCCGAGCGCGACGCCTTCCTTCAGGTCCTTGACCTTGCCGGCGACGACCAGCGCCGCCGCGGCATTGAACAAGGCGACATCGCGAAAAGGGCTTGGCATGCCGTCAAGCACGCTCTGCAGCGCAATCGCATTGGCGTGGGCGTCGCCGCCCTTCAGCGCGTCGGCGCCGGCGCGGGGCAGGCCGGCGTCTTCCGGTGTGATCTCGAAACTGCGGATGGTGCCGTTCTCCAGAGCCGCGACGAAGGTCGGGCCGGTCAGCGTGATCTCGTCGAGACCGTCAGAGCCGTGCACCACCCACGCCGATTCAGAACCGAGGTTCTTCAACACCTGCGCCAGCGGCAGCACCCATTGCCGCGAGAACACGCCGACCATCTGCCGGGTCACGCCGGCGGGATTGGACAGCGGGCCGAGCAGATTGAAGATGGTGCGGGTGGCGAGCTCGACGCGGGTCGGGCCGACATTCTTCATCGCCGGATGATGCGACGGCGCGAACATGAAGCCGATCCCGGTCTCCGCGATGCAGTGGCCGACCTGCTCCGGTGTAATGTCGATCTTGATGCCGAGGGCGGAGAGAACATCCGCCGCACCGGAGCGCGATGACAGCGCGCGGTTGCCATGCTTGGCGACCGGCACGCCGCAGCCGGCGACGATGAAGGAGGCGCAGGTCGAGACGTTGACGGAGCCGGAGCCATCGCCGCCAGTGCCCACCACATCGACGGCGCCAGCGGGCGCGGTCACGCGCAGCATCTTGCTGCGCATCGCGGCGACCGCGCCGGTGATCTCGTCGACGGTTTCGCCGCGCACCCGCAGCGCCATCAACAGGCCGCCCATCTGCGACGGCGTGGCTTCGCCCGACATCATGCTGTCGAACGCCGCCGAGGATTCCTCACGCGACAGCGTGGCGCCGGTCGCGACCTTGGCGATGATTGCCCTGAGATTGTCCATCAGATGCTTTCAGAGTGATGCGGGAGTTAGACGGTCAGTTGTTGCTGGCCGCGCCGGTCGCAAGCGCGACGGCTTCCTCGTTGATCCGGGTGCCGATCTGGCTTTCGAGCTTGGTGACATATTGCGCGACCTGTTCGTCGGTCTGGCCGCGCTGCAGGGTGTCCTTCAGCTTCTTGACCTCGTCGGAGGCCATGTCCACCGGCGGCGCCGAGATGTCGGTGACGCGGAACACGATCCACTCAGAGGGTGTCGAGCCCTGGGCCTGTCCGGCGTCGTCCTTGGCGCTGCGGAACACCGACTGGATCACGCCGGCGGAGAGGCCGGGGACGCTGGCGTCGCGCTTGAACGGAGCGGACGTCTCGACCTTGAGGCCGGCCGCGGCGGCTTCGTCGGATAGTTTCACTCCGCTGCTCAGCTTCTTCGCCATCTCGTCGGCCTTGGTGCGCAGCCGCGTCGTGACCTGATCGTCGCGCCAGCGTGCCTCGACCTGGTCCTTGACCTCGTCCAGCGTGCGGTCGCGCGACGGCGTGACGCCGAGCACGTCGTACCAGACATAGCCGCCGCCGACCTGCAGCGCGTCGTTGTCGATGCCGACGTCGCTGTTGAAGGCCTGCGAGACGATGTCGAGGCCGGCCGGAATGCCGGCGACGGGCTGGCCGGCCGGAGTACGGCCGGAGCGATCGACGGCGTCGATGGTCACTGAGGTCAGGCCGAGCTTCTTGGCGGCATCGACCACGTTGGATCCGCCGCCGCGCTCGTCTTCCATCTTGTTGTGCATGTCGGCGACCACAGCGCGCGCGCGCTCGATGGCCAGATCGCGCTTCAGCGCAACGGCGACGCTGTCATAGGTTGGCTGGGTGCCGGCTTCGACTTTGCCGACCTTGACCAAGGTGACGCCGAATCGGCCAGTGATCGGCTGGCTGATGCCATCCGGCGCCAGCGAGAACGCGGCGTCGGCAACCGACGGATCGAGGATCCCTGATTTCGCGACCATGCCGAGATCAATGTCGGACGGCGACAGGCTGCGCTCCTTGGCGAGGTCGTTGAACGAGAAGCTATCGCTGAGCTTGGCGCGGGCCGCGTGCGCTTCCTCGGCGCTCGGGAACACGATCTGCGAAATCTGGCGCTGCTCCGGCGTCGCCAGCTTGTCCTTGCGCTCCTCGAACACCTTCCTGGCGTCGTCGTCGGACACCACCGACCACTTCGCCATCTCTTCCGGCGTCATCACCACGAAGGCGATCTTGCGATATTCGGGGGCGCGGAACTGGGTCTTGTGGTCCTCGAAATAGGCAGCCAGGGCTTCGGGCGACGGCGCGTCCACGGTGCCGGCGTGGGCGGCATCGAGCTTCACATATTCGATGGTGCGCTGTTCGTTCTGGAAACGGCTCAGCGCCTCGATCAGGGTCTTCGGCGGCTCGATGCCGGCGGTGACGGTGCCGGCGATCTGCCGGCGCAGCGAGACCTTGCGCTGCTCGGCGATGTAGCGCTGCTCGGAATAACCCAGCGAGCGTATCAGCTGCTGGAAGCGCGGCGCATCGAACGTGCCGGTGGAGCCCTTGAAGTTCGGATCATTGACGATCTGGCGCATCACTTCGGCGTCGGCGACGCCGAGGCCCTTGCGGCGAGCGTCCTCGTCGAGGGCTGCTTCGGCGATCACCTGTTGCAGCACCTGGCGGTCGACGCCGAAGGCGCGGGCCTGATCCGAGGTCAGCGGGCGGCCGAACTGGCGGCCGATCTGCTGCAGCTTGTCATTGTAGAGCTGGCGGAATTGCTCGGTGGAGATCTCTGTGCTGCCGATCGTCGCCAGCGTCGATTTTCCATAGCCCTTGAAGATGTCGGCGATGCCCCAGATGGCGAAGCTGCCGATCAGCACCGTCATCACGACGGTCATGACGGTCTTGCCGAGCCAGTTTTTCGAGGCGTTGCGCATTCCGCGAAGCATGGGATCATTCTATCTGTCAGGAGGGGAACCGGCTCGCGCCTGCAGCGGAATCCGCTGGAGGGCGTCGCCAGATTGGGTGCCCATCATAAAGTGGCAGAAGCCGCGTCGCAACCGGCTGGGGAGGGGCGGATTGAAGCGGTTTGGCCCGCGGCACGGCGATTGGCCGCGAGGGTGGAACCTTGCGGCCGGGTGCCGCTTTGTCGGGCCGGGCGGCGGCTTGGGATTTCAACACCGACGGGATCAAGCGTGAACGCTACCGCGCAGCGGCGGACTGACCTTGAGCGTCAGCGTGTGCTCTGTTAGCTCAGGTCAGCATCCTTTCACCGCGGGACATCCTCATGACTGACGCCGTTAGGCCTGTGATTGCCGGCAACTGGAAGATGAACGGCCTCAAGGCTTCGATGGTGGAGTTCGAGGCGATACTGCGCGGCGCGCCGGAGGTTCTGTACAAGACCGACCTGCTGGTCTGTCCGCCGCTGACGCTGCTGGCGACCTTCGCGGCGAAGGCCTCGAGTTTCGGGCAGGAGGGCAGTCGAGTGGTGACGGTCGGTGCGCAGGATTGCCACCCCGGCGTCTCAGGCGCCCACACCGGCGATATCTCGGCGGAGATGCTGGCCGATGCCGGCGCCAGCGCCGTCATCGTCGGCCATTCCGAACGCCGTGCCGACCACGGTGAATCCGACGCGGTGGTGCGGCAGAAGGCGCAGGCCGCGTGGCGCGCCGGGCTGACCGCGATCGTCTGCATCGGCGAGACCCAGGCGCTGCGCGACGCCGGCCGCACGCTGGATATCTGCGGCGCGCAGCTGGAGGGCTCGTTGCCCGACAATGCCTCATCAGCCAATCTGATCGTGGCCTACGAACCGGTCTGGGCAATCGGAACCGGGCTGACTCCGACTACTGGAGATGTCGAGCAAGTTCATCGCTTTATCCGTGATCGCCTCATGGAACGCTTTAAGGGGGAGGGGGCCGGAATTCGCATTCTCTATGGCGGTTCGGTTAAGCCCTCCAACGCCAGGGAACTGATGGCGGTGCCGAATGTGAACGGCGCACTGGTCGGCGGCGCCAGCCTGAAAGCCACCGATTTCCTTGCGATTGCCGCGGGCTGTCCTTAAGTATCGCGAAATGCTGGAATTTGCGGTCCGCACCGATCCTTCCGGGGGGTGACAATCCCCCGTCCGATCGTGTAGACAGCGCACGACTTCAAACCCCGCAAGCGACGATTGCAGCCGGCCAGCGGCGCGGCGTGCTTGCGATGGAAGGACCCGATGCAGAGCGTCATTATCGTTATCCACCTCATGATCGTCGCGACCCTGATCGCGGCGGTGCTGTTGCAGAAGTCCGAGGGCGGTGGCCTGGGCGTTGGTGGCGGCGGCGGTGGCGGCTTCATGTCGAGCAGGGGCACGGCGAACCTGCTGACCCGCACCACCGGCATTCTGGCCGCGGGTTTCTTCGTGACCAGCCTGTTCCTGTCCTGGCTCGCGGCCTATGAACGCAAGCCGACTTCGATCATCAACAGCACCACCGCGCCGATCTCGCAGCCGGGCGGTGCGCTGGCACCGCCGACCTCCGGCGGTCTCCTGGATTCGCTGAAGAAGTCGGACGAGCAGCAGGCTCCGAGCGGCCCGCAGGCACCGCGTTCGCAATAAAGCAGGGGCGCCATGCAGGACGGGGGACTACCATCCTGCATCAACAGTCCCCATCAAGGGACTGCAATTACTTTGATTTTCAAGTCACCCACAGCCTATCCAACATTCGGCGGACGGCTGCGATTCGCTTTTGCGAATCGGTTTGTGAGCCTTAAAGGTTAAGCCCCATGGCGCGGTACATATTCATCACCGGCGGCGTGGTCTCCTCGCTCGGCAAAGGTCTGGCTTCAGCGGCGCTCGGCGCCCTGCTGCAGGCGCGGGGCTACAAGGTCCGTCTTCGCAAGCTCGATCCCTATCTCAACCTCGATCCCGGAACGATGTCGCCGTACCAGCACGGCGAAGTGTTCGTGACCGACGACGGCGCCGAGACCGATCTCGATCTCGGCCATTACGAGCGTTTTACCGGACGGCCCGCCACCAAGGCGGACAACATCACCACCGGCCGTATCTATCAGGACATCCTCACCAAGGAACGCCGCGGCGACTATCTCGGCGCCACCATCCAGGTGATCCCGCACGTCACCAACGCCATCAAGGATTTCATCCTCGACAGCAATGACGACTACGACTTCGTGCTGTGCGAGATCGGCGGCACCGTCGGCGACATCGAGGGTCTGCCGTTCTTCGAGGCGATCCGCCAGATCAGGAACGACCTGCCGCGCGACAGTTCGATCTACATCCATCTGACGCTGCTGCCGTTCATCCCCAGCGCCGGCGAATTGAAGACCAAGCCGACCCAGCATTCGGTGAAAGAGCTGCGCTCGATCGGCATCCAGCCGGACATCCTGCTGTGCCGCACCGACCGGCCGATCCCGAAGGAAGAGCGCCGCAAGCTCGGCCTGTTCTGCAACGTCCGCGAAAGCGCGGTGATCGAGGCGCGCGACGTCGACAACATCTATGCCGTGCCCGAGGCCTATCACGACGCCGGTCTCGACGACGAAGTGCTGGCGGCGTTCGGCATCACGCCGAAGGCCAAGCCGGCATTGCAGAGCTGGCACGTCATCAACGAGCGTATCCACAATCCCGAAGGTGCTGTCACCATCGCCATTGTCGGCAAGTACACCGGCATGAAGGACGCCTACAAGTCGCTGACCGAAGCGCTGTCCCATGGCGGCATCGCCAACAAGGTGAAGGTCAATCTCGACTGGATCGAGAGCGAGGTTTTCGAGAACGAGGACCCGGCGCCGTTCCTCGAACACGTCAACGGCATTCTGGTGCCCGGCGGTTTTGGCCAGCGCGGCGCCGAGGGCAAGATCCGCGCGGCGCAGTTCGCGCGAGAGCGCAACGTGCCGTATTTCGGCATCTGCTTCGGCATGCAGATGGCGGTGATCGAGGCGGCGCGCAATCTCGGCGGCATCGCGGACGCCAACTCCACCGAGTTCGGCCCGACCTCCGAACCGGTGGTCGGCCTGATGACCGAATGGGTCCGCGGCAACGACCTCGAGAAGCGCTCGCAGGCCGGCGATCTCGGTGGCACCATGCGGCTCGGCGCCTATCCCGCGGCGCTAACGCGCGGCAGCAAGGTGTCGGCAGTCTATGACGGCGCCACGGAAATTTCCGAGCGCCATCGCCACCGCTACGAGGTCAACACCGCCTACAAGGACCGCCTCGAACAGCATGGCTTGCGCTTCTCGGGCCTGTCGCCCGATGGCGTGCTGCCGGAGATCGTCGAATACGAGAACCATCCCTGGTTCATCGGCGTCCAGTTCCATCCCGAACTGAAATCGCGCCCGTTCGAACCACACCCGCTGTTCGCCTCGTTCATCAAGGCGGCAGCAGCTCAGAGCAGGTTGGTCTGATCCGCGAGCAGCTACTTTGACGGATACCCCGATTGTTGCGACAAAGCCTTCGTTGAAGTCGCAAGAACAACAATCCAGGGAGTTCCTATGATCTATGAAATGCGCGTCTACCGTTGTCTGCCCGGCCGTCTGCCGGCGCTGCTGAATCGTTTCCAGAACACCACGCTGAAGCTGTGGGACAAGCACGGCATCAAGCAGGCCGGCTTTTTCACGACGCTGATCGGCGAGTCCAACCAGGAGCTGACTTACATTCTGGCCTGGGATTCGATGGCAGACCGCGAGACCAAGTGGAACGCATTTCAGAGCGATCCGGACTGGATTTCGGCACGGGCGAAGACCGAGGAGAGCGGGCAGATCGTTGGCAATATCGTCAGCCAGTTGCTGGCGCCGACCGCATTCTCGGCGATGAAGTAACGACGGGCTCGCGGGATGGGTTGAGCGCTTGCGACACCCATCCTGCCGACGGCAAAGGAATCTGACTTGAACACCACGTCCTCAGCAGCCCCGATCGTCTCCGCCGGCGCCGTGCAATTCGGCAACGCACTGCCGCTCGCCATCATTGCCGGGCCGTGCCAGCTGGAAAGCCGGGCGCATGCGCTCGAGGTTGCCAGCGCGCTGAAAGAGATCGCGACCAGGCTCAAGATCGGGCTCGTCTACAAAACCTCGTTCGACAAGGCCAACCGCACCAGCGCGTCCGCCGCGCGCGGCATCGGTATCGACCAGGCGCTGCCGATCTTCGCCGAGATCCGCGAGACCTTCGGCTTGCCGGTGCTCACCGACGTCCACGAGGCCGAACAATGCGCGCGCGCCGCCGAAGCGGTGGACGTGCTGCAGATCCCGGCGTTCCTGTGCCGGCAGACCGACCTGCTGCTGGCGGCGGCGGCCACCGGCAAGGTGGTCAACGTCAAGAAGGGCCAGTTCCTGGCGCCGTGGGACATGGCCAACGTGGTCGCCAAGCTGACATCAGGTGGCAATGACAGGGTGCTGGTCACCGAGCGCGGCGCCTCGTTCGGCTACAATACATTGGTCTCGGACATGCGGGCGCTGCCGATCCTGGCGCGCACCACCGGCGCGCCAGTGATCTTCGACGCCACCCATTCGGTGCAGCAGCCCGGTGGCAAGGGAACGTCATCCGGCGGCGAGCGCGAATTCGTCCCGGTGCTGGCGCGTGCCGCGGTGGCGGTCGGCGTCGCCGGCGTGTTCATCGAGACCCATCCCGATCCCGACCATGCGCCCTCCGACGGCCCGAACATGGTGCCGCTGCGCGACTTCGAGGCGCTGATCCGCAACCTGATGGCGTTTGACGCGCTTGCCAAGGCCAGTGCCAGGGCCAGTATCAAGGCCGAAGCTCATTGATGCAGCTGCATTCCGTGTCGACCATGGCGCGCTGATGCCGCCCGTCCTCAATATCATTGCGCTGGCGTCGTTTGCGGCCGCGCTATCGATGCGTGCGCTCGATCCGGTGCTGCCGCATGTTGCCGACGAACTCGGCGTGACCATTGCTACCGCGGCCGGCCTCTCGTCGGCGCTGGCCTTTACCTTTGCCATCGTGCAGCCGGTGCTCGGCGCCGCTGCCGATCTGTTCGGCAAGGCGCGGCTGATGGTGTTCTGTCTCGTCCTGCTCGGCATCGCCAATATTCTTGGGGCGCTGACCACGTCCTACCCGCTACTGCTCGCCACCCGCGTACTCGGCGGCATCGGCGCCGGCGGCGTGTTTCCGGTGACGTTGAGTCTCACCAGCGACCTCGTCGCTCCCGCCAAGCGGCAGATTGCGATCAGCCGCGTGCTGGCCGGCGCCATGACGGGCAATCTGCTTGGCGCCACCGCGTCCGGGGTGATCGGCGATTTCTTCGGCTGGCGCGGCGTGCTCGCGGCGCTCGGCGTGCTGGCGATCGTGGCTTCGGTCGCGGTATCGCTCGGTTTCAAGAGCGCAAAACTGGCGAAGCCGCCGGGCAGGGTGGATTTCGGCGTGCTCCGGCACGGCTACCGCACCATCTTCGCCAATCCGAACACGGCGATCTGTTACAGTGCTGTCTTTATCGAAGGCTGCTGCATCCTCGGGCTGTTTCCCTTCGTCGCCTCGTTCCTGTTCGAACTTGGCGTTACCAGTCTCTCGATCGCCGGCCTGGTGCTGGCCTGCTTTGCATTCGGCGGGCTGTTCTACACCGGCACGATCTCGCGAATGCTGCCGCGGATCGGCGTCAACGGCATGATGATCGGGGGCGGCATCATGATCGCGCTGCAGCTCGCCGTCATCGCCTTTGGCCCACCCTGGCAGGTTCAGGCGCTCTGTCTGCTGTTCATGGGCTGGGGGTTCTACATGCTGCACGGCTCGCTGCAGGTGTTCTCCAGCGAGTTGTCCCAGGAAGCGCGCGCCAGCGCGATGTCGCTGCACGCCTTCTGCTTCTTCATGGGCCAGTCGGTCGGGCCGATCGCCTACGGATTCGGAATTCTGCATCTAGGCAAGCTGCCGACGCTGCTGACCAGCGCGGTGATCATCTTCGCGCTCGGCTTTGCCTGCGCGAAGCTGTTGCGGCCGACCAAGCCGGCGGATGCGATCGCAGCATAGCCAGTCCGCCGACCGAGGCCGCGAAGCTCACTCCTTATCCAGCAGGCTTTCGCCCTGCGATTGCAGCTGTACCGCACCGATTTTCAAAAGACGAACGAAGTCCTCGGCCGCGGGGGAAAGCGAACGGTCATCCCGATGAGCTACGTCGATCTCGCGTGTGACCGGCGGATCGACGAGGGGGCGCGCGACCAGCAATGGCGTCGAAAGTGCCTTGATCGCGTAGAGGGGCAACACCGTAATGCCGAACCCGGCCTCGACCATCGCGACGATCGTGGTCAGTTGGTCCAGTTCGAAGGCGGGCTCCGCGTCCAGTCCCGCCGCCGCGTAACCGCGTTCCAGCTGTTCGCGGATGCCGTTTCCGCGGCGCAGCGCGATCAGCGGAACGCCCGCGAGATCGTTCCAGCGTGGCCGCATGTTTCCGGCTAGCGGATGGTCCGCTCGGCACAGCAAGGCGAACAGATAGGAGACGAGCGGGATGCGCGCGATGCCATCCTCGTTGCCCAGGAAGGTGCCGACCGCAAGATTGATCTCGCCTTCTTTCAGCAGCCGATAGATCGCCGAAATAGGGCGGTCGACAACCGTCACCGATACGCCCGGCGATGATTGCGAAAAAGCGCTGATTACCTGCGGCAGCAGCGCTGCTGCGAGAAGTGGTGGAGCCCCGACTGTGATACGGCCGCGCCGGCGCGTGGCGACATCGCGAGCCCGGCGAATGGCACCGTCCATGTCGCCCGTGAGGCGTCTCGCATCCTGCAGGAACTCGGCCGCCGCTTCGGTCAGCTCCACCCGACGCGTCGATCGATCGAACAGGCGAAAACCAAGTTCTGTTTCCAGATCCCGGATCAGGCCGGAGATCATTGGCTGCGCCATCCGCAGCCGCTCCGCCGCACGGGTAAAATTCCGGGTTTCGGCCACCGCAAGAAGTGCACTGAGCTGACGAAAGGTGACGCTCACGCTGTCGCTCCCGGCTTATTTATAACGATTTCATATCACTTGATCTATCAAAGGCGAATTGTCAAATAAATCGCCTCGTCCTACCTTGCCATCAGCGCTGCCCGTTTAAAAAAGCGCGATGGGAGGATTGATGAGAAGCGTCGCCGTAGAAGAACGTCTTGCCACGCCACTTTCCAGTGATCGTGTTTCCGCCGGGTGGCTTGTTGTCGTTGGCTCGACGCTTGCGCTTATCGTGGGCAACGGTCCCATCATCCTCTTTACCTTCGGCGTTCTGCTGCAGCCGATCAGCGCAGAATTCGGCTGGCCGCGCGGTTCGCTCGCTGCAGCAGTCGTGACATCTCACATTGCCGGCGCTGTCATGATGCCGTTCGTCGGCACTTTGGTTGATCGCTTTGGCGTGAAACGGATCGCGCTTCCTGCGATCACGATGTTTGCGTTGGCAACCGCTTCCGGCGGATTGCTTGGCAACAACCTGATGGCCTTCATCTTGCTCTATGCATTTCTCGGCCTCGTTGGTGCCGGGCATTCGACGTTGATCTACGCGCGCGCCGTTTCGACCTGGTTTGATGCGCAGCGCGGTCTGGCGCTCGGCATCACGCTTGCGGGCATCGGCATCGGTGCTGCAGTGATTCCGAAATACACGCAGTATTTCGTTTCCAGCTATGGTTGGCGTGAGGCTTATTTTGCCTTGGGTGCTCTGCTCTTCGTTGTTGGCTTCTCGTCGGTTGCGCTCTTCGTCAGGGATCGGCCTTTGCGAGCCGGGGCAGAAGCTACGTACACCGAGGGTTTGACGCTCAAGCAGGCGCTCAGCACCTATCGCTTCTGGTTCGCGTCGATCTCCATGATGTTCGCGGCCGCAGCGATCAACGGCACCATCGCGCATATTGTGCCGATTCTGTCAGACCGCGGCATCCCGGCAGGCACCGCTACCACTGCGGTCGCGGCTGCCGGACTGTCGCTGATTATCGGGCGCATGCTTTCCGGCCTGGCGCTCGATCGTTTCCGCGGGCCTTACGTCGCGGGATTCTTTTTCATGATCCCGTTGATCGGCATGGCGATGCTCGGCCTGGGCGCGGTGGGCCCGGTTGCGGTGGTCGCGGCTGTTCTTCTCGGCCTCGGTATCGGCGCCGAAGGCGACATCATGGCGTATCTGACCGGCCGCTATTTCGGCATGGCGCATTATGGCGTGATCTATGGCTGCATTCTTGCCTTTTTCACCCTCGGCTCTGGTCTCGGTCCGTGGCTGATGGCGCATGCGTTCGATGCCTATCGCAGCTACTCCGTCGGCCTGATCGGTCTTGGGATCGCGCTATCCGCAGCGATCGTCCTTGTCGCGACGTTGGGGCCTTACCCTTATCCGCCACGCAAGCGCTGACGCTCGTGAGTGAGCCGCTTCACAATACTTGAATCCACGCAAGACGAGCAACTTCCGGACAAAGCCCGTCTCGTCTTGCAGGAACGAAAGAGAACCACATGAAAGAAAGAACGACATCAACCAAACCGCTTCGCGCTGCCATCGTCGGGGGAGGAATATGCGGTCTGTCCGCGGCGAACTTCCTGCATCGGCGAGGTATCGATGTCGAAGTTTTCGAACAAGCCAATGCGCTGGGGGAGGTCGGGGCCGGCGTTTTCATCTATCCGAACAGCCTGCGGCAGCTCGAGCGAATTGGATTGGGCAAGGCACTGGCGGCGGTGGGCGCAAAGGTTGGTAGCGGCTCGCAATATTATCGGATGGACGGCAGCGTCGTCGGGCCCATTCTCACCACCGACTCGAGTGGCTGGAATGGCATGTATGGCATGCACAGGGCCGATCTGCTGAACGCGCTCGCGGCAGCCCTGCCGCCAAGCGCGATCCGCACGGGGCATCGCTGTATTGGGTTCGAACAGAGCGACGCCGCGGCGCAACTGAAATTTGCGAACGGTGAAACGGCCGAAGCCGATATCGTCATCGCTGCCGATGGCATTCAGTCGGTGTTGCAGAACTATGTCGTCGAGCCGAAATCGCCCGAATATTCGGGCGTGCGCGCCTACCGCGGCTTGATCCCCCGCGAGAAACTTCCCGGGTGGCGTGATGAGGCGCACCAGGTCTGGATGGGTGACGGTAAGCACTTCATGGCGTTCCCGGTTCGGAGTGGCCGGCTTCTCAATTACGTTGGCTTCGTCCCGACAACAAACCAAATCATCGAGTCATGGTCCGCGGTTGGAGACCGTGACGAACTTGCGGCATCCTTCGACGGATGGGATCCGCGCGTCGTCGGGCTGCTCGAAAAGGTGGAGAGCTGCTTCTGGTGGGGCTTATATGATCGCAGACCGCTCGCATCGTGGACGAAGGGACGGCTGGTCTTACTGGGCGACGCGGCGCATCCGATGCTTCCGCATCTCGGCCAGGGAGCCAATCAGGCCATCGAGGACGGCGCCGCTCTGGCCAGCTTTCTCGAAGGGCGGCACGCAGCCGAAGTTGTGAATATCCTGCCGGAATATGAAAAATTTCGCCGGGTCCGCACCGATGTGATTCAGGCCGAAGCGCGGCAAAACGGGCTCCGCTACGACTCCAAGTATGAGAGCCTTGAGCAGCGCGATCGCGAGATCGCCAACTCGGCGGCGTTCCGCAAATCGCTCTATGACTACGATGTCGAGCAGGCCGCTGTCGCCTGTCGGAACGAAAGCCGGTTTGCCACGGCATGACGCACGCAGGGGAGGCGGGCTCACCCCGCCCCCTATACGGCGCGACGGCCACGATGCGCTCGCCAGTCGCTACCGTGCAGTCGTTGTGGAACGTGCCGTGGTTGCGGAAACCGGCGATGTAGAGCTTCAGCGATACTGCTGACCAGCGCGGTGATCATCTTCGCGCTTGGCTTTGCCTGCGCGAAGCTGTTGCGGCCAACCAAGCCGGCGGATAGTGGCGCGGCCTAGTCCAAGGCCGGCGCCGAGACCCTTGCAGTAACGTCGAGCGGCGTCGCGGTCGCTATTCGAGAATGTGGTTGATGCGGAAAACGTTCTGTTCGGGATCCAGCAAAACGGCCTGATACCAGTTGTAATAGGTCGTGTAGGGCGGCTTCACCAATTGTGCGCCCAATGAAACGGCCTTTGGCGTCAGCCGATCGACCTCGGCAACGCTGAAGACATCGATGTTGAGCAGAAACTTGATTCCACTTACCTCCGAGAACGCGTCCAGCTTCAATAGGCCATAAGCGTCCTGCGCATTGAAGCCGAGGCTGCTGCGTCCGGTGTCCAGCCCCCGGAAAATGGGGGAACGGATTTTCTCGATCTCCGTGAAGTCGAACACGTCCATGTAGAACCGACTCAGGGCGACAATGTCCCGAGCAAAGACGTTGACGTAGGACAGCGTCGCCCTGTCTGGTGTCTCGATCGTAGAATCCGTCATGCTGATTTTCTGGAACCTTCGCCGAAGGTCGTCTGCTTAACGAACTTGCTGGTCAGATGATCGCCTGATGACACCGGCTCGTATTTGGCGGGGTTACCCGGCCCCTGACAACTCTCGAGGCATTCGACGATCGCGTCGTAATTCGGCTGGTGAAAGAACACCAGGGAAAGCCGCGCGCTGTTGCCAGCCTTCTCTCGTGGGGGATTGGCGACGCGATGCAGCGTTGACGACCACAGGTCGTTGGTCCATTGCATCATGAGGTCACCTATATTCACGACGAATCCCCCGCCCACCGCCGGAACATCGACCCACTCTCCAGCCTTGTTGTAGACCTGCAGGCCGCCTGGGCGGTCTTCCGTGCGCACGATGGTCAGGCTGCCGTAGTCCGAATGCGCACCGGCGCGCAGTTGACCGGGCAAGGGCTCCTCGTGCTGGTTGGGATATTTGAGCGCGCGGAACATACTGATGTGTCGGTCGATCTTGTCGTCAAAATAAGTTTCCGGCAAATCAAGACCGAGCGCGAAGATGCGCATCAACGTTTTGGAGAGATCGGACATCGCTTGGAAATATTCTTGCCAAGATTCCTTGAAGTCCGGGATTTGCTCTGCCCAGAGATTAGGTGCGAAATGCGGTCCGGCAGCCGGGCCAGTGAAATACGGATCGTCCGGCACGACAACGGGACCGATTGAAAATGATTCCTTCAGATCGCCGGGAGATTTTTCACCGAGGCTGTAGGAAAGGCCCTCATCGCCGACAGCACTGTAGCCGCGAACCTGATCGTCCTTTGGCCGCTTGATCGCCATCTTGTCCGCAGTTGGTAAATCGAAAAAAGTCCGAGCGCTCGCATCTACCCGATTGACCAGCGCGGGGGAGACGCCGTGCCCCGTGATGACCAGAAATCCGATGTCGCGGCAGGCTTGGGCTACCGCCTTGGCCACAGCTTGCTTGCCATCCAAAGAACCCATGCGATATGGAGAAATATCGATGACCGGGATACTCGTGAGCGTCATAGGTTGTGTCCATCGTTTGAAGTACCTGCACAACAGGGCAGCATCGCAGTTGCAGGCTAATAGCAAGCATATTCCGTGCCATAACAGCCGCGGTCGCGCCGTCTTTCAAACAGTTACTCATCTGCCAAATTAAGCATCTCCCGCGCGCGGCCTACTCGCGTTCACTTTCTTCAGGCCTACACCGCGACGCTGCTCGCCAGCGCCGCTGTTATCTTTGCACTGGGCTTTGCCTGCGCGAAGCTGTTGCGGTCAACGAAGCCGGCGGATGCTGTGGCGGGCCAGGCGCTTGGTCGGTTACGTCACCGGGCCGGGATTGAAGAGTGCGAGCGAATTGAAGATCCCCCATTTGTCGGACCAGGTTTTCTTGCGCCCGCTGGCAACCTCCAGGATGAGGTGAAAAATCTCCCAGCCGACATCCTCGATGCTCGCTTTGCCGGTGGCGATGGTTCCCGCATCGACATCGATCAGATCATGCCAGCGCTGCGACAGATCGCTCCGCGTGGAAACCTTGATGACCGGCGCGGCAGCCAGGCCGTAGGGCGTGCCACGGCCGGTCGTGAACACATGAAGCGTCATTCCGGATGCCAGTTGCAGCGTCCCGCAGATGAAGTCGCTTGCCGGCGTGGCTGCGAAGATCAACCCCTTCTCACGCACGCGCTCGCCGGGTGACAGCACGCCGGAAATGGCTGACGTGCCCGACTTGATCACCGAGCCCATGGCCTTTTCGACGATGTTGGAGAGGCCGCCCTTCTTGTTGCCGGGGGTCGTATTGGCGCTGCGGTCCGCTTCGCCCGTCTGCAGATACCGGTCGTACCAGTCCATTTCGCGGATCAGCGCATCTGCGACATCCTGATTGACCGCCCGCGGTGTCAGCAAATGGATCGCATCCCGGACCTCGGTCACTTCCGAAAACATCACGGTGGCGCCGGCGCGCACCAGCAGATCCGCTGCGAAGCCGACAGCGGGATTCGCCGTCACGCCGGAGAAGGCATCGCTACCGCCACACTGCAGTCCGATAACGAGGTCGGCCGCCGAACAGGTTTCGCGGCGGCGAAGGTTGAGAGCCTGAAGCCGTTTGTCGGCCATCTCCACGATGCTCTCTACGATTTCACCGAAGCCGGTCAGGCTCTCATCCTGCATGCGGACGATATCGCTGTCGTCCATGGTGGCCGAGGCCATCCCTTCCGGTAACAACAATTCCGGCTGCAATTTTTCACAGCCGAGACCGACGATCATCACCTCGCCGCCGAAATTCGGATTGCGCGCCAGATTTTGTAGCGTTCGGATCGGCACCGCCGCGCCGGGTGCGTTGATGGCGACGCCACAGCCATAGGCGTGGGTGATCGCCATCACATCGTCAATGTTGGGATATTTGGGGAGCAACTCGTCGCGGATACGCTTGATCGCGTAGTCCACGGTGCCCGCAACACACTGCACACTGGTGCTGATCGCCAGAATATTCCGGGTCCCGACGGAGCCATCGGCATTGCGATAGCCCTCGAACGTAAAGCCTTCCAGCGGTTCTTGCGCAGACAGCGCGCCCCGCGCCATTGGCAGATTGCTTAGGGAAGGGGCCTCCGGCATCACGACGAGGGCTTCCTTGACCCAGCTTCCTTTGGCGATCGCCGCTGCCGCATGGCCGATCACTTCGCCATAACGCGTGATGGCGGCACCGGCGGCGATATCCGCCAGCGCGACCTTGTGGCCTTGCGGGATTTGTTCGATCAGGCTGAGCCCGCAGGCGAAGCGGGCGCCTGGGCGCAGGCCGCCCTGGTTGGCGACGATCGCGACATTGTCGTCGTCGCGCAGCCGGATGTAGAGCGGCTCGCCGGTCTGATGTGCTTCCTGCGTCAGCATGCATTCCTCCAAATTCTATTGCTTGGATGGGAGCCTACGACAGCCGGCTCAGACCCGCATCGTATCTGACCTCATCATGGTTGTGTCAAATTCAGCGGCCGTGACGATTGTGGGACCCGGGCGATTTGGACGTCAGATCACCCCCGCCCGCGATATGGCGCGACGCCCTGTTCGGGAATCCACATGCCTTTGGGCAGGCGGCCGGTCTGCCAGAACACGTCGATGGGGATGCCGCCGCGCGGGTACCAGTAGCCGCCGATGCGCAGCCATTTCGGCTTGATCTCGGCGACGATGCGTTTCCCGATCGCCACCGTGCAGTCCTCGTGGAACGCGCCGTGATTGCGGAAACTGGCGACATAGAGCTTCAGCGATTTCGACTCCAGCAGCCACTGGCCGGGGACGTAGTCGATCATCAGATGCGCAAAATCCGGCTGGCCGGTGATCGGGCACAGCGAGGTGAATTCCGGCGCGGTGAAGCGCACCACGTAATTGGTGTCCTTCTGCGGATTGGGCACCCGGTCGATCTGGGCATCGTCCGGGGAGGTCGGCCATTCCACGGCGCGGCCGAGCTGCAGGTCGGACGATTTTGGCGCGGATTTGGAGGATTTGCGGGGCGTTTTGGACATAATGGTCTCCGTTGTGGCGGTTCATAGCCAATCCCCGTGCCGCCGTCACCTCGCGCGGCCTTTTCCAGCCGGGTCGCTTGCTGTAGAAGCTGCGCCAACCACCCCATCCCATACCACCAAGAGGGCTCCCATGACCGCCATCGTCGACATCATCGGCCGCGAAATTCTCGATAGCCGCGGCAATCCCACGGTCGAAGTCGATGTCATCCTGGAAGACGGATCATTGGGCCGCGCCGCGGTGCCGTCCGGCGCCTCCACCGGCGCCCACGAGGCGGTCGAGTTGCGCGATGGCGACAAGGGCCGCTATCTCGGCAAGGGTGTGCTGAAGGCGGTCGATGCCGTCAATGGCGAGATTTTCGATGCGATCGGCGGCATGGACGCCGAGCAACAGGTCCAGATCGACGAGATCATGATCGGCCTCGACGGTACCGCGAACAAGAGCCGACTCGGCGCCAACGCTATCCTCGGCGTCTCGCTGGCGGTCGCCAAGGCGGCGGCGGATTCCTTCGACATGCCGCTGTATCGCTATGTCGGCGGCACCTCGGCGCGGACCCTGCCGGTGCCGATGATGAACATCATCAATGGCGGCGTGCATGCCGACAATCCGATCGACTTCCAGGAATTCATGATCATGCCGGTCGGCGCGTCGTCCTTCGCCGAAGGCCTGCGCTGCGGCGCCGAGATCTTCCACACCCTGAAGAGCGAGCTGAAGAAGGCCGGCCACAACACCAATGTCGGCGACGAGGGCGGCTTTGCGCCGAACATTCCGTCGGCGGATGCCGCACTTGAGTTCGTCATGGCCGCGATCGGCAAGGCTGGTTACACCGCCGGCAAGGACGTGATGCTGGCGCTGGATTGTGCCGCCACCGAGTTCTTCAAGGACGGCGCTTACGTCTATGGCGGCGAGAAAAAGACCCGCTCGCGCTCTGAGCAGGCGAAGTATCTTGCAGACCTCGTCGCGCGCTATCCGATCGTGTCGATCGAGGACGGCATGTCGGAAGACGACATGGACGGCTGGAAGGAGCTGACCGATCTCGTCGGCAAGAAGTGCCAGCTGGTCGGCGACGACCTGTTCGTCACCAACGTCACCAGGCTCGCCGACGGCATCAAGAATGGCCGCGCCAATTCGATCCTGATCAAGGTCAACCAGATCGGCACGTTGACGGAAACGCTGAGCGCCGTCGAGATGGCCTACAAGGCCGGTTACACCGCTGTCATGTCGCATCGCTCCGGCGAGACCGAGGATTCCACGATTGCGGATCTGGCGGTCGCCACCAATTGCGGGCAGATCAAGACCGGCTCGCTGGCGCGCTCGGACCGCACCTCGAAGTACAACCAGTTGCTGCGGATCGAGCAGGAGCTTGGCACCCAGGCGAAATATGCCGGCCGGGCCGCGCTGAAGGCGCTGGTTTAAGATAGACGCGTTGGCCGCGCGAACCTGCGCGGCCAACGAAGCTTGTTTACTGCGCCGGGGCGGCGGAAAGTTGCTGCGTGGGCTTCGGCTTTGCAAGCCCGCGACGTGCGCCGCCGCCGACCACCTGCAGCACTCTGGCGATGGCCTGGCGATGCAGGTCGTCGTTCTTGTCGATCGAGAAATGGTTGGTCGTGGCGTTTTCGTTCACATTGGCGAGCTTACCCTTGAAGCGCTTGTCAGCGGCAACGGCGGCCCCCCAGCCGGCAGGTACGTAATAGTTCACGATCTGGCGGACGTTTGGCGGCACCGGGTCGGGGCTGACCGGATCGAAGTTCACGATCAGTGCCACCGGAATGCCGCTCTCGTACAGCTTGCGCGCGATCGAGATGGTGGAATCGGCCCCCGCCGAGTGACCCATCAGGATGATCGGTTCGCGATTGCCGGAACGGTAATTCGCGATCATGTCGTCGGCCAGCCCGCGCCAAACGGAATGGTTATGGACGGTGGCGGTGACGCCGACGGCCTCGAGCTTGTAGGCGAGCGTGTCCATGCCGAGCGAGAATACGTTGAGCAGGCCGCGCAGCAGATAGACGTGACCGGGCCGCTTGCCGGTGGCGGCATGGGCATCGCTGGAACCGGCCAGCGCCGTCACGAACAGGGAAAACAGAATCAGCAAAACGCCGGCCAACAAACTTCGGGACGGCCGTTTTGCGCCAATCAATATCGTCGACATCAGTGCTTTCTTCCTTGAAAAGACCGGCGACATCTTCAGACATAAACACCGCTCGTCAATCGCGGCCGGATCAGAATCCCCTTATTGTGATGGCGAAATCCGCTAAACTGCGGTCCTGTGACATGCAAGCGACAAAAAGCTGCTTGATGCCGCGTATTTGAGCCGGGCTGCTTTGTGATGGCCTGCGAATTTGCTATGCACCGGGATGCAAATCGCGAACCGCGATGCAATTGGGAGCTAACGGACAATGATCGGCCGGCGACATGTCTTCCACATCGGCGGCTACGATCCGATTGTACCGGAGACGCAGCTGGCGCGGTTCCGGCGATCGCTGTCGAGCTTCCAGAAGACGTGGAATGTGTCCGCAAGCGCACCAGGTCCTGCCGACTCGAACCAGGTGAGTTCGTCGTGGCAGGCCGAGACTTCCGGTCCGAACTGGAAGACAAATACCAGTTACGAGATGTTGCGCTGGGACGATCTGATCCTGCAGGACCACGCGCGCGGAATGCTGTCGCGGCTGGGGGCGTCGATGGTGACGCTGGGCGACTGGATCGTCACCGGCACCTTGTTCCGTTTCATGCGATCGAGTTGGAAGTACGCCGGCTTCTTCCTGTTTCCGTATCTGTGGGTCACGGCCTTCGCTCTGCTGGGCGCGGGCGTTGGGTTCGCTTTGACGTGGCTGGCCGGCCTGCATGGCGTGAGCGCTTTCATTGTCGGCGCGGTCGTTGCCATCGCGATCTTCACCGGCCTGTTGCACTGGTTCGGCTGGCGCCGGCCGATCAACCACGTGTTCGACGACTGGATTTTTTCGCGGCAGTTCGTCTACGGCCAAAGGCCGCTGATGGACGCCCGCGTCGATGACTTTGCCAAGGCGATCGTCGCACGGGCGAAAATGGCTGATGTCGAGGAGATCGTCATTGTCGGGCACTGCCTCGGTGCGGCGCTGGTGATGGAATCGGTAGCGCGCGCCTTGAAACTCGATCCGGATCTGACGCGTCACGGTCCGACGATCTGCGTTCTCACGGTCGGCGCGACGATCCCGAAATTCGCGCTGCATCCCGCGGGCAAGAATGTCCGTGCAGCGACACAGGCGGTGGCCAACGAGACGTCGATCCGCTGGGCGGAATACCATGCCCGCGACGATGCGATCAGCTTCTACCGCTTCGATCCGGTGACCTTGAAACGCGTCGGCCGCGAGCGCGGCGACGGCCGTCCGAACATCCGCCGCGTCCAGATGCACACGATGATGAGTCCGGAATCCTTCAAGCGGCACCGGTTCAATTTCATGCGGATGCACTATCAGATGGTGATGGGGAACGACCAGCGATCCCAGTATGACTACTGCATGGTGATCTGCGGCCCGTTGCCTTTCGACGAGATCACCGCACCCGCCGGCGGCGTCGACCGTTTTGGTACGGATGGTGCGCTGTTGCTGCCGGACGCGTCAGCCGGGGTGCGGAACGCCGAACCGCCGCCGCTCGGGACACCCATCCGTGCCGCATGACGGCCTGAACGGAAACACATGACCGCGTCACATCTTGGAATATACGTCTGGGCCATCGGCGTCATCGCGTGGTTCGTGATCCGCTATCCCTATGCGCGAAAGGCCCGCCGCACCGCGACGCTGCGCGCCGTCGGCTGGAGCCGCGAGCGCATCCTGCTGGCGGTGGCCACGATCGGGCTGTTTGTCATTCCCGTGCTGTGGCTCGCTACCGGCTGGCCGCGCGCGCTGAACTACGATCTGAACTATGCGGCGGTAGTCGTTGGTGCATTGTTATATGTCGCATCGCTGTGGCTGTTTCGCCGCTCGCACAAGGATCTGGGGCGGCAGTGGTCGGCGAGCCTCGAAATTCGCGAGAGCCACCAGATCGTCCGCGCCGGCGTCTACCGCCGGATCCGGCATCCGATGTATGCCTCGTTCTGGCTGTGGGCACTGGCGCAGGCGTTCCTGCTGCCGAACGCGGTGGCGGCGCTGAGCGGGCTGGTGGCGATCGCGATCCTGTTCTTCACCCGGATCGACTTCGAAGAACGGATGCTGCTTGAGGCTTTCGGCGACGACTATCGTGCCTATATGCGCGAGACCAAACGTATCATCCCGGGCATCTACTAGCGCCGGCATAAAAACACAGGGAGACTTCCATGGGCGTCGAAGGCAACATCACCGGACTGCAGCTGCGCTCGCTGATCACCTCATCAGGCGAACTCGAACTGTCGCTGGCCAGAGTCGAGATTGCCGAGCCCGGCCCCGATGAAGTCGTCGTTCGCGTCGAGGCCTCGCCGATCAATCCCTCCGACCTCGGCCTGCTGCTCGGCGCTGCCGATCCCGCCACCGCGAAAACATCCGGCACCGGCGATGCGACTGTGGTGAAGGCCACCGTGCCGCAGGTGGCGATGAAGGCGATGGCCGGGCGGCTCGATGAAGCCATGCCGGTCGGCAACGAGGGCGCCGGCGTCGTCATCAAGGCGGGCGCATCGGCTGCGGCGCAGGCGCTGCTCGGCAAGACCGTGGCGATGATCGGCGGCGCGATGTATGCGCAGTACCGCACTATGAAAGCATCCGATTGCCTGCCGCTGCCGGACGGCACCACGGCGGCGGAAGGCGCGTCGTGCTTCGTCAATCCGCTGACTTCGCTCGGCATGGTCGAGACCATGCGGCGCGAGGGCCATACCGCGCTGGTGCATACCGCCGCGGCGTCGAACCTCGGCCAGATGCTCAACAAGATCTGCCTCAAGGACGGCATCGACCTCGTCAACATCGTGCGCAGCGAAGATCAGGAAACACTGCTGCGCGAGCTCGGTGCCAAATACGTCTGCAACTCGGCATCGCCGACATTCATGGACGATCTCACCGCGGCGTTGGTCGCCACCGGCGCGACGCTGGCCTTCGACGCCATCGGCGGCGGCAGGCTGGCCGGACAGATCCTGACCTGCATGGAAATCGCGGCCAACAAAACCGCAAAGGTCTACAGCCGTTACGGCTCGACGGTGCACAAGCAGGTCTACATCTATGGCGGGCTCGATACCCGGCCGACGGAATTCAGCCGCAGCTTCGGCATGGCCTGGGGCATGGGCGGCTGGCTGCTGTTTCCGTTCCTGCAGAAGATCGGGCAGGCGGATGCGCAGCGGCTGCGCGCCCGCGTCGCCGCCGAGTTGAAGACAACGTTTGCGAGCCACTACACCAAGGTGGTGTCACTGCAGGAGGTCTTGCAGCTCGACAATATCGCCGCCTATGCGAAGCGCGCCACCGGCGAAAAATTCCTGATCAATCCGAACAAGGTGGGATGAGATTCAACAGGCAATCAATCCCGCAGCGATACCGGCGGGGGCCGGCGATCTATTAAGTCACCGGCCGTTCCTGTTCTATGTGTGGTCGCGCAGCTTCTCGCGGTTTTCCTCGCAGATCGCCGCAGTGGCGGTGGGCTGGCAGGTCTATGACCTGACCGGCAGCGCATTCCAGCTCGGCATGGTCGGGCTGGTGCAGTTCGTCCCGATGCTGGTGCTGGTGTTTGCCGGCGGGCACACGGCGGATCGCTACGACCGCCGCCGTGTGGTGCAGACTTGCCAGACCGTGCAAGGACTGACCGCGGCCTATCTGGCCTGGGGCAGCTTTGCCGGTTGGCTGACGGTGCCGGAGATTTTTGCCGCGGTGGCGGTGTTCGGCGCGGCCACTGCGTTCGAAAGCCCCGCGGCCTCCGCGCTGCTGCCCGGTGTCGTTCCGGAAGGCCGGCTGCAAAAGGCCTCCGCGCTGACCACCGGAATCTTCCAGCTCGCCACGATCTGCGGCCCTGCATTGGGTGGCGTGGCCTATGCGCTGTCGCCCGGCGTGCCTTACGCTGTTATGGCCGGGTTCTGGCTGGTCGGCGGATTGCTCAACAGCGCGATCCAGCTCGAGCGTGCGATCGTTGCGAGGGAGCCGCCTACATTTGCCGCACTGTTCGCCGGCGTCGGTTTCGTCCGCCGCAACCCGGCGATCCTCGGCACCATCTCGCTCGATCTGTTCGCGGTGCTGCTCGGCGGCGCCACGGCGCTGCTGCCGATCTATGCCCGCGACATCCTGCAAACCGGGCCGTGGGGCCTCGGCGTGCTGCGCGCCGCGCCCGCCGTCGGCGCATTGTTGATGACGGTGGTGCTGACGCGCACCTCCATCAATCGCCGGGTCGGGATGCGGATGTTCCAGGCGGTGATTGTGTTCGGCATTGCGACGGCGGTGTTCGCGGTCTCGCAACTGGTCTGGCTGTCGCTTCTCGCGCTCGCGATCATGGGCGCAGCCGATACGGTCAGCGTGGTGATCCGGGTGTCGCTGGTGCAACTGGCGACGCCGGACGAGATGCGCGGCCGGGTCGGCGCGGTGAATTTTTTGTTCATCAACGCCTCCAACCAGCTCGGCCAGTTCGAGAGTGGCGTCACCGCGGCGCTGTTAGGCACCATGCCGGCGGCACTGCTGGGCGGCATCGGCACGATCGCGGTGGCGCTATTGTGGATGAAGCTGTTTCCGGCGCTGCGTAATGTCGAACGGCTGGAATAGGGCGCCGCGCGATCAGCGCTCCGCAAAGGCGAGCTTCGCGCCGAGCGCGGCAAAGGCGCCGGCGAAGCTGCGCCGCATCCAGGTCAGCACGCGCGGCCGCGAGATCACATGCTCGCGGATCGATGCGGCGAACAGGCCGTAGATGGCGAACACCACGAAGGTCATCGCCATGAACACCGCGCTCAGCCTCAGCATTTGCGACAGCGGATGGACCTCGTCGGTGCTGACGAACTGCGGCAGGAAGGCGAGGAAGAAGATCGACAGCTTTGGATTGAGGATGTTGATCAGGATCGCGGTCACCGTCACCTGCAGCACTGAGCGCGCATCAACTTCCTTCTCGACTTTCAGCGCGCCGTGCTCGCGCAGCGTATTCCAAGCCATATAGAGTAGATAGGCGACGCCGAGATACTTGAAGATCTGGAACGCCAGCGCACTGGTGTGCAGCAGCGCCGCAAGTCCCAAAATCGCCGCCGCCATGTGCGGAACAATGCCGAGCGTGCAGCCGAAAGCCGCGACCAGGCTGGCGCGCGATCCCCGCGAAAAGCCCGCAGCCAGCGTGTAGAGCGCGCCGGTGCCGGGCGAGGCCACCACGATCAGCGAGGTGATCAGGAATTCGAGGCTCATGGCTGATGGTCCATCGTCAATGACGGATGCCAGAATGTCGGGGCTTGCAACGTTAGGCAAGTGGGCCCGCCCGAGCGATCAATTGCACACTTCGACATTGGTGAGGCCGATGCGCATGTCGTGCGCCCATCAAACGGACAGCCGGCGCCCTGCAGCCCGATCAACAACATCCCCGAACTTGCTGAGACCGAACAGCTTCGGGCTGCCGGTCTGCTGCGCACGCTACCCGGCAGCGATGCGTCGAAGCTCGGCACCCCTAACGAAGAAGTGTTCGCCGGGAGCCGCGCTGTATCCGCGGAATAGCACGGTTTTCGATAAACCGCGGTACGGGGATGCAATCCATGCACTTGCATCTTGTTGCCGGATGGGGGAGAGGTATGGGCACCTTGCTTCGCGCCTCCGGCGCTTTTTCATTCGGGGATATAATATGGCCACTCACAGCGTTGCCGTCATCGTCGGCAGCCTCCGCAAGCAGTCGTTCTCGCTCAAGATCGCGCACGCCTTCGCCAAACTGGCGCCGGCGTCGCTGAAGCTGAACATCGTGACGCTGCATGACCTCTCGTTCTTCAACCCGGACCTGGAAGCCGCGCCGCCGGCCGACTGGCTCAAGTTTCGCGAGACGATCCAGGCGTCCGACGCCGTGCTGTTCGTGACCCCGGAATACAACCGCTCGATCTCCGGCGTGCTGAAGAACGCCATCGATGTGGCCTCGCGGCCTTACGGCAAGAGCTCGTTCCTCGGCAAGCCGGTCGGTATCGTCAGCAACTCGCCGGGTCCGCTGGGCGGCGTCGCCGCAGCGATGAGCCTGAAGCAGCTGCTGCCGGGCATCACCGGCCCGATCATGCAACAGCCCGAAATCTACCTGAACGGAATTGGCGACGCTTTCGACGACAAGGGCGAGATCGCCAAGGAGTCGCTGCGGCCGGTGCTGCAGGCCTATATCGACGCCTTCGCGGCCTGGGTCGAAAAGCAGAAGAAATAAGCCTCCCGAATCTTTGTCGCGGCCCGGTTGTTAGGCTTGCCTTAACCGGGCCGTCGCATGTTTGGGGCATGGTCAAGCATACCAGACTCAAATCCGTGCTCACCGGGCTCGCGCTCTATGCGCTGGCGGCGATGATGATCGGCTATTTCGGCGTCAACGCCTATACCGGCAAATACGGCCTCAATGCCCGCCAGGAACTCGACCAGGAAATCGTCGCGCTGACTTCCGAGCTGGTGCGGCTGAAACAGGAACGCGCCGAAGGCGAGCAGCGGGTCTCCTCGCTGCGCTCCACCGGCCTCGATCCCGACATGCTCGACGAGCGCGTCCGCTACCAGCTCGACTACGCCCACCCCCGCGATCTCGTCAAAGTCATCAAGCCGAACTGAGTCGTCTCTTCGTCATTGCAGGGAGTCCTTGCGACGAGGCAGTTCAGTTCTTGATGTCTCGATGACTGGATTGCTCCGCTCGCGATGACGATGCAGCGCTTGGATTTCCGCAAATTACAAAACTCAACCAATTCGATTTCGAAAGTTTCAAAGCTTCGCTGCAGTGCGATATGACGTGACATAGCAGCCGCCGATTTCCACGCGACGCAATCCCTTTCATGCTGTTGGGAGTTGGAGTAGAGAGGGCCATTCACTCTCGCATCCGGAATTTTCATGGCCGCACCGAAGAAAAGCGTCGCTCCTGCAGGGCAGGCAACGGGCAATGGCGCCACCCAGCCGTCGCCGCCCGATTTCAACCGCGACCAGGAGCTGCACGCGCTGCGCGACATGCTGCTGATCCGGCGCTTCGAGGAAAAGGCCGGACAGCTCTACGGCATGGGCGCGATCGGCGGCTTTTGCCATCTCTATATCGGCCAGGAAGCCATCGTGGTCGGCATGCAGATGGCCTTGAAGGACGGCGATCAGGTGATCACCGGCTATCGCGATCACGGCCACATGCTGGCTTGCGGCATGGACGCCAAGGGCGTCATGGCCGAGCTGACCGGACGCCATGGCGGCTATTCCAAGGGTAAGGGCGGCTCCATGCACATGTTCAGCAAGGAGAAGAATTTTTACGGCGGTCACGGCATCGTCGGCGCGCAGGTCTCGCTCGGTACCGGACTCGCCTTTGCCAATCGCTACCGCGGCAATGACTTCGTCAGCCTCGCTTACTTCGGCGATGGCGCGTCGAACCAGGGCCAGGTCTATGAGAGCTTCAACATGGCGGAGCTGTGGAAGCTTCCGGTGATCTACATCATCGAGAACAACCGCTACGCCATGGGCACCTCGGTGACGCGCTCCTCGGCGCAGACCGATTTTTCCAAGCGCGGCATCTCCTTCAATATTCCCGCGCGAGCAGGTCGATGGCATGGACGTCCGCGCCGTCAAGGCGGCAGGCGACAAGGCTGTGGCATGGTGCCGCGCGGGCAAGGGTCCCTACATTCTGGAAATGCAGACCTATCGCTACCGCGGCCATTCGATGTCGGACCCGGCGAAGTATCGCACCCGCGAGGAGGTCGACAAGGTCCGCCACGACCAGGACCCGATCGAGCAGGTCCGCAACCGCCTGCTGGCCGCGAAGGTGACCGAGCAGGATCTCAAGGCGATCGATGCGGAAGTCCGCGACATCGTCAACGCCGCCGCGGATTTCGCGCAGCACGATGCCGAGCCCGATGCGTCCGAACTTTACACCGACGTCTACCGTTGAGCGCGCAGCTTAAAGATTGATCTGGAGTTATTATGGCCATTCAAGTGCTGATGCCCGCGCTGTCCCCAACCATGGAGAAGGGAAATCTCTCCAAATGGTTGAAGAAGGAAGGCGAGGCGATCAAATCCGGCGACGTGATTGCCGAGATTGAAACCGACAAAGCCACCATGGAAGTCGAAGCCACCGACGAAGGCACCCTCGGCAAGATACTGATCCCCGAGGGGACCAACGACGTCGCGGTGAACACTCCGATCGCCACCATCCTGGCCGATGGCGAGGATGCTTCCGCGACGCCGACACCCGCAAAACAGGAAAAGGCCGCGGAGTCCGCGCCGCCGGCTGTTGAAGCCAAATCCGCACCGGCGCCGAAGGAAGAACCCGCCGCTGCGCAGGCTGCTCCCGCCGCGCCGAAGGCTGCCGTCGAGGCCGATCCGAGTATTCCAGAAGGCACCGAGATGGTGACGATGACCATCCGCGACGCCTTGCGCGACGCGATGGCCGAAGAGATGCGCCGCGACGAAGACGTCTTCATTATGGGCGAGGAAGTCGCGGAATATCAGGGCGCCTACAAGGTGACGCAGGGCCTGCTGCAGGAATTCGGCGCCCGCCGCGTCATCGATACGCCGATCACCGAGCACGGCTTTGCCGGCGTTGGCGTCGGTGCGGCGATGTCCGGCCTGAAGCCGATCGTCGAATTCATGACCTTCAACTTCGCGATGCAGGCGATCGACCAGATCATCAACTCGGCGGCGAAGACGCTGTACATGTCGGGCGGCCAGATGACCTGTTCGATCGTGTTCCGTGGCCCGAACGGCGCCGCGGCGCGCGTCGGCGCGCAGCACAGCCAGGACTACTCGGCCTGGTACTCGCAAATCCCCGGCCTCAAGGTGGTCGCGCCGTATTCCGCCGCCGACTACAAGGGTCTGCTCAAGGCCGCGATCCGCGATCCGAACCCCGTGATCTTCCTCGAGAACGAAATGCTCTACGGGCATTCCGGCGAAGTGCCGAAGCTCGATGATTACGTGGTGCCGATCGGCAAGGCGAAGGTCGCCCGCACCGGCAAGGACGTCACGCTGATCTCGTGGTCGAATGGCATGAGCTACGCGCTGAAGGCCGCCGACGAGCTGGCGAAGGAAGGCATCGAAGCCGAGGTGATCGATCTGCGCACGCTGCGACCGCTCGACACCGAGACCATCATCGCCTCGGTGAAGAAGACTTCGCGCGCGGTCACGGTGGAGGAAGGCTGGCAGCAGTCCGGCGTCGGCGCCGAAGTCGCAGCAAGAATCGTGGAGCACGCCTTCGACTACCTCGATGCGCCGGTCGGCCGGGTGTCCGGCAAGGACGTGCCGATGCCCTACGCCGCCAACCTCGAAAAGCTGGCTCTGCCCTCGGTGGCCGACGTGGTCGCAGCGGCCAAAGCCGTTTGCTATCGGTAAGCCATGACCGGACCGAAGCAGCAACCATTGCCGCCAGACGTTGCGGGCCGCGATGACGCCGTCGAGGTGTTGCGCGCGTTCGTTCTCGATGGCGGCCTCTCGATCGCGTTCACCCGCGCGTTCGAGGAGCCCGACATGTGGGGCATGCTGCTGGTCGACATCGCCCGCCACGCCGCGCGTGCTTATGCGCGCGAGAGCGGCTATTCCGAGGACGAGGCGCTGAGGCGCATCGTCGACATGTTCGAAGCCGAAATCGCGCGGCCGACCGACGTGGGCACCACCACATCGCGGTCGCAACAAGGTCACTGACAATGCCAATCAATATTCTGATGCCTGCGCTGTCGCCGACGATGGAAAAGGGCAACCTTGCCAAGTGGCTCAAGAAAGAGGGCGACAAGGTCAAGTCCGGCGACGTGATCGCCGAGATCGAGACCGACAAGGCGACCATGGAGGTCGAGGCGATCGACGAGGGCACGATCGCAAAAATCCTGGTGCCGGAAGGCACTCAGGACGTGCCGGTCAACGACATCATCGCGGTGCTGGCCAGCGATGGCGAGGACGTGAAGGCGGCCGGGGCAGGGGCTTCCGCCGCGAAGCCGGGGCCTGCTGCCGAAGCGCCGAAAGAAGCTCCGAAGGCTGCCGCTGCGCCGGCTCCCGCTGCCGCCGAGAAGGCACCGGCGCCTGCCGCCGCTGCACCGGCCCCCGCCAGGGAAGCCGCGCCGGCATCGAACGGCGCCCGCGTGTTCGCCTCGCCACTGGCCAAGCGTCTGGCAAAAGATGCCGGCATCGAGCTCGGCCGCATCACCGGCTCCGGCCCGCATGGCCGCGTCATCGCCAAGGATGTCGAGCGGGCCAAGTCGGGCAGCGGCTTGAAAGCGCCTGCGGCAGCACCAGCCGCGGCCCCTTCGGTGGGCCCGTCGGACCAGCAGATCCGCGCGCTGTTCAAGCCGGACAGTTACGAGGTCGTTCCGCACGACAACATGCGCAAGGTGATCGCGCAGCGCCTGTCGGCGGCCGATCGCGATATTCCGCAATATTACCTGACCGCCGATTGTGACGTCGGCAGACTGGTGGCGGCGCGCGAGGAGATCAACGCGCTGGCGCCGAAGGACAAGGACGGCAAGCCGGCCTACAAGCTGTCGGTCAACGACTTCATCATCAAGGCGCTGGCCTTGGCGTTGCAGCGCGTGCCCGAGGCCAATGTGAGCTGGACCGACGAGGCCATGCTGCACCACAAGGTGTCGGACATTTCGGTGGCGGTCTCGGTCCCGAGCGGGCTGATTACGCCGATCATCCGCAACGCCCATATCAAATCGGTGGCGCAGATTTCCGCCGACATGAAGGACCTCGCGGCGCGCGCCAAGGCGCGCAAGCTGAAGCCCGACGAATACCAGGGCGGCTCGACCGCGGTTTCGAACCTCGGCATGTTCGGGATGAAGCAGTTCACCGCCGTGATCAATCCGCCGCAGACCTCGATCCTGGCGGTCGGCGTCAGCGAGGAGCGCGCGGTGGTGCGCAACGGCAAGCTCGACATCGCGACCATCATGACGGTGACGCTGACCTGCGACCATCGCGCCATGGACGGCGCGCTTGGCGCGCAACTGCTCGGCGCGTTCAAGCTGCTGATCGAAAATCCGGTCATGATGGTGGTGTGAGTTTGTTCTTCCCTCTCCCCTCGTGGGAGAGGGGGGCCGCCGCAGGCGGACGGGTGAGGGGGCACTGCGTTGCGCGTCAAGACCGTTTGGCCCTGGATCACGATGCTGCTGAGCGCCGTCCTGGCGCTCAATCCTCTTGGCCTCGACATTCTCTCCAGCGCGTTCTTCTCCGGTGAAGCATTGTCGCGAAATATCTGGAGGCCGATCGTTCTGATGGCAACTACCTTCCTGGCCGCGCTCGGAGCGCTGGAATGGTTCGTCAGACGCCTTATCTTGAATCGCCGCGCGCGCGGCACAACGACTGCTTGAGTTGAACGGGAGCCACCATGGCCGATAATTCCTTTGACGTCGTCGTAATCGGCTCCGGCCCCGGCGGATATGTGACGGCGATCCGCGCCGCGCAGCTGGGCTTCAAGACCGCGATCGTCGAGAAGGCTTATCTCGGCGGCATCTGCAACAACTGGGGCTGCATTCCGACCAAGGCGCTGCTGCGCTCGGCGGAAATCTTCCACTACATGCAGCACGCGGGGGATTACGGCCTCTCCGCGGATAATGTGTCGTTCGATATCAAGTCGGTGATCGCGCGTTCGCGCGGCGTCGTGAAGCGCCTCAATGGGGGCGTCGAATATCTGATGAAGAAGAACAAGATCAGCATCATCTGGGGCGAGGCGACGCTGGACGGCGGCGGCAAGTTCACGGTGAAAAAATCGCAGGCCGAGGCGCCGAAGGGCGCATTGGGCGAGGGTGCCTACCAGGCCAAGCACATCATTGTTGCTACCGGCGCGCGGCCGCGTGCACTGCCGGGGCTCGAGGCCGACAAGAAGCTGGTCTGGACCTATTTCGAGGCGATGAACCCTGACAAGATGCCGAAGTCGTTGCTGGTGGTCGGCTCCGGCGCCATCGGCATCGAATTCGCGTCGTTCTACAAGACCATGGGTGCCGACGTCACCGTGGTCGAGGTGCTGCCGCAGATCCTGCCGGTCGAGGACGCCGAGATCGCCGCCTTCGCGCGCAAGTCCTTCGAGAAGCAGGGCATCAAGATCATGACCGGCGCCAAGGTCACGAAGCTCGACAAGAAGGCCGATAGCGTCACCGCGACGATCGAGGACGGCAAGGGCGGCACGCAGCCGCTGACCGTCGATCGGGTCATCTCCGCGGTCGGCGTGGTCGGCAATATCGAGAACATCGGGCTGGAGAAGCTTGGCGTGAAGACCGAGCGCGGCTGCATCGTGATCGATGGCTACTGCCGGACCAACGTGCCCGGTATCTACGCCATCGGCGATGTCGCCGGACCGCCGATGCTGGCGCACAAGGCCGAGCATGAGGGCGTGATCTGCGTCGAGAAGATCAAGGGCATGAACCCGCATCCGATGGACAAGTTGCTGATCCCCGGCTGCACCTATTGCCACCCGCAGGTGGCGTCGGTGGGTCTTACGGAAGCGAAAGCCAAGGAAGGCGGCCGCGAGATTCGCGTCGGCCGTTTCCCCTTCGTAGGCAATGGCAAGGCGATCGCGATGGGGGAAGACCAGGGCATGGCCAAGGTGATCTTCGACAAGAAGACCGGCCAGTTGCTCGGTGCGCATCTGGTGGGTGCCGAGGTCACTGAACTGATCCAGGGTTTTGTTGTCGCAATGAACCTGGAGACGACGGAGGAAGAGCTGTTCCACACCATCTTCCCGCACCCGACGATTTCGGAGACGATGAAGGAAGCCGTGCTCGACGCCTATGGGCGCGTGCTGAATATGTAGTCGGAAAAATTTCTGGCTAAAAAAGATGCTCGCCGCTTCGTGATGGCGGGCGGGCTAAAACTACTGTCTCCCAGCGTTATTTGCTGTCCAGGCCAGGCGCATCACGCGCCGTCGGTCCAGCAGAATGCCGGCGTCACGCCGACGAAGCCATGGGAGATTGTTATGAAGAAAATCACCTACGCCGCGGTTGGTGCAGCGCTGATGGCGTTGTCGGTCGCGAACGCCGCCAGTGCATCCGAGCGTCATCATGCGCGCCGGCATGTCCAGCAGCAGAGTGTCAGCACCAACGCCGATCCGCGCAATGCCTTTGATTCCTACTATCCCGGTTGGGGGCGAGACCCAGTGCCGGCCTACGGCGTGTATCCGGGCCTGATCTATGGCGGCGCGACATCGGCCCCTGCCGGACGCTGACCGGCTCGCAGCTGAAGAACAGGCCGGCCCCCGTAGCCGGCTTTTTCTTTGGCCCTCTACTTTAGTTGCGGTCTAAAGGGTTGCTTGGGGGCAACGAATGTTGCGGGCGGGCAACAGTTCTCCAACATTTAACCGTCTGACCAGCCAGCCCTTGCGTGCGCCGCTATTTAGCCACACGCCTCCATGAAATCATTCTTCGTCAGCTAACGGCCCCGGCGCTCACGAAGACGATGGGAAATCACGAGATTTTCCGGGGGCAAGAGACGGCCGGGGAAACAAGGTTCGGAATGGACGCCAAGACCAACCTCAAGTCGCATCTGCCCAGCCGTCATGTGACGGAGGGGCCGGACCGGGCGCCGCATCGCTCGTATCTGTATGCGATGGGTCTGACCACCCAGCAGATCCACCAGCCGTTCGTCGGCGTGGCGTCGTGCTGGAATGAAGCCGCGCCCTGCAACATTTCCCTGATGCGCCAGGCCCAGGCCGTCAAGAAGGGCGTCGCCTCCGCCGGCGGCACCCCGCGCGAATTCTGCACCATCACCGTCACCGACGGCATCGCCATGGGCCACGACGGCATGCGCTCGTCGCTGCCGTCCCGTGAATGCATCGCCGACTCGGTCGAGCTGACCATCCGCGGCCATTCCTACGACGCGCTGGTCGGCCTGGCCGGCTGCGACAAGTCGCTCCCGGGCATGATGATGGCGATGGTCCGCCTCAACGTGCCCTCGATCTTCATCTATGGCGGCTCGATCCTGCCGGGGTCGTGGCGTGGCCAGCAGATCACCGTGCAGGATATGTTCGAGGCGGTCGGCAAGCATTCGGTCGGCGAGATGTCGGATGCCGAGCTCGACGAGATCGAGCGCGTGGCGTGCCCGTCAGCCGGCGCGTGCGGCGCACAATTCACCGCCAACACCATGGCGACTGTCTCCGAGGCGATCGGACTGGCGCTGCCCTATTCGGCCGGGGCGCCGGCGCCTTACGAAATCCGCGATGCGTTCTGCACCACTGCGGGCGAAAAAGTGATGGAGCTGATCGCGCTCAACATCCGCCCGCGCGACATCGTCACGCGCAAGGCCTTGGAAAACGCCGCTGCGGTCGTTGCTGCGTCAGGCGGTTCGACCAATGCTGCGCTGCATCTGCCGGCGATCGCGCATGAATGCGGTATCAAGTTCGATCTGTTCGACGTTGCCGAAATCTTCAAAAAAACACCCTATGTCGCGGATTTGAAACCGGGTGGCCGTTATGTCGCCAAAGACATGTTTGAAGTTGGTGGCATACCGCTTCTGATGAAGACATTGCTCGATCACGGATACCTTCATGGCGACTGTCTGACCGTCACCGGCCGGACCATTGCGGAAAACCTGAAGAACGTGAAGTGGAATCCCCATCAGGACGTCGTGCGTTCTGCCGACAAGCCGATCACCGTCACTGGTGGCGTTGTCGGCCTGAAGGGAAATCTCGCGCCAGAAGGCGCGATCGTGAAGGTCGCCGGAATGTCGAACCTGAAATTCACTGGACCGGCGCGTTGCTTTGATCGCGAAGAGGATGCGTTCGAGTCGGTGAAGAACAAGACCTACAAGGAAGGCGAGGTTCTCGTGATCCGCTACGAGGGACCGCGCGGCGGTCCCGGCATGCGGGAAATGCTCCAGACGACGGCGGCGCTGACCGGGCAGGGCATGGGCGGTAAAATTGCGCTCATCACCGACGGCCGGTTCTCCGGCGCCACCCGAGGCTTCTGCATCGGTCATGTCGGGCCGGAAGCCGCCATTGGCGGCCCGATCGCCCTGTTGCAGGACGGCGACATCATCGAGATCGATGCCGACGTCGGCACTCTTAACGTAAAATTGACTGACGCCGAACTGGCTGAGCGCAAGACCAAATGGAGGCCTCGCGCGACAGACCATACGTCAGGCGCGCTTTGGAAGTATGCCCAGCAGGTCGGACCGGCCGTCGATGGCGCCGTCACCCATCCTGGTGGGGCGCACGAGAAACAATGTTATGCGGATATTTGAGCGTACCATTTTTGTAGCGTTTGCTTTGGGTGCCGCGTCTGTGGCCGTTCCCGCGTTTGCCTTTGACGGCGCGCCGGTCGGCGCGGACGCGACCATCCCGGTGGTCTCGGCGTTGCCGGGCGCTGTCCCCTCGTTGAAGAAGAATACCTCGGACACCTCGCTGACGGCGCTGCAATACGCCGCCGAGGGGGGGCATCCGATCGCGCAGTGGAAGCTCGGCCGGATGTATGCCGACGGTAACGGCGTCGCCCAGGACGACCTGCGGGCGTTCGAATATTTCAGCCGCATCGCCAATGCCCATGCAGAGGACAGCCCGTCGGCGCCGCAGGCAACCATCGTCGCCAACGCCTTCGTGGCGCTCGGCCGCTATTATCTCGACGGCATCCCGAATTCGAAGGTCAAGGTCGATACCGAGCGAGCCCGGGAGATGTTCTCCTATGCCGCGTCGTATTTTGGCAACGCCGACGCCCAATACGACCTGGCCCGGCTGTATCTCAAGGGTATTGGCGCGCCGCGCGACACCAAATATGGCGCGCGCTGGCTCGGTCTCGCCGCCCAGAAAGGCCAGCACCAGGCCCAGGCCATGCTCGGCCAGATGCTGTTCAACGGCGAGCAACTGCCGAAGCAGATGGCCCGCGGCCTGATGTGGCTGACGCTGGCGCGTGACAACGCCGGGCCGGATGAGGTTTGGATCAGGGAAAGCTACAACAAGGCCATCAGCAAGGCGTCCGAGGACGACCGCGCCATGGCGCTGCAGATGCTCGAGCACTGGGTGCAGGGCCGCAAGGACTGAGCTGTTAAGCTCACGCCGCCTCGAGATCCAGGTCGATCCAGACCGGTACATGATCCGACGGTTTTTCCCAGGCGCGGACGTATTTATCGATGCCGACGTCGATCAGTCGGTCGCTGGCTTGCGGCGACAGCAGCAGGTGGTCGATGCGGATGCCCCAGTTCTTCTGCCAGGCGCCGGCCTGATAATCCCAGAATGTATATTGGCCGGGTTCGTCGGTGACGGCGCGCAGCGCGTCGGTCATCCCCAGGCCGAGCAGGGCCTGGAAGCTCTCGCGAGTCTGCGGCTTGAACAGCGCATCGTTGACCCAGGCGGCGGGGTTGTGGACGTCTGACGGTGCTGGGATCACGTTGAAGTCGCCGGCGAGAATCAGCGGCTCCTCGGTTTTCAGCCGGAGCCGCGTGAACTCCTGCAGCCGCGACATCCATTTCAGCTTGTAGGGATATTTCTCGGTCTCGACCGGATTGCCATTGGGAAGATAGAGACAGGCGACCCGAACCACGCCTGACTTCAGCGACACCACGCCTTCGATAAACCTGGCGTGGACGTCCTCGTCGTCGCCGGCGAGGCCGGAGGTGGCTTCCTCGAGCGGATATTTTGACAGCAAGGCGACGCCGTTGAACGTCTTCTGGCCGTGGGTGACGACGTTGTAGCCGAGCGCCTCGATGGCTTCGCGCGGGAACGCCTCATCGACGCATTTGATCTCCTGCAGGCAGACGATGTCCGGCGCGCAGTCCTTCAGCCAGGTCAGCAGATGGTCGAGCCGCTGCCGGACCGAATTCACATTCCACGTAGCAATTCTCATCCTATGGGATTCCGGTAACAACAATGGCAAAAATAAGTCTGCGTGGCATACCATCATCTAGGCCGCCATGATAAGCTTTAAGCATAAAGCGCATAAGTCGCTGTCATGGGCAGGGAACGGGGCACCCGATCTTCTGGCCAATTGACGTGGGATATTATGAAGAAACGTACATCGATTGCCTTGGTTGTCGTGTTGGGCGCCGCCGCTTTGACGGCCTATCTGACGCGAGCGTCGTGGACCGGCGGCAACGCTACCGCTCAGGCCCCGCAGCGAGTGCGGGTCGTTTCAGTCGAACTGGCCAAGGCTGAGCGCAAGCCGATCCCGGTCGATGTCGATTCCATCGGCACGGTAACCCCGATCTCCAGTGTTGCACTCAAGTCCCGGGTCGAGACCACCATCGTCTCCGTGCATTTCGAGGACGGCGCCAAGGTCAAGGAAGGCGACCTGCTGTTCACCCTCGATGCCCGGCAGATTGACGCCCAGATCGAGCAGGCCGAAGGCATGCTGGCCAAGGACCGTGCCCAGCTCGCCGGCGCCGAGCGCGACCTCAAGCGCTTCAGCGACCTGATCGGCAAGGGCGCTACCACCCAGGTCAACGTCGACAACGCCAAGACCCAGGCCGATATCCTCGCCGGCACCATCCAGGCCGACCAGTCGGCGCTGGACAATCTCAAGGTTCAGAAGAGTTACACCCTGATCCGCGCGCCGTTCGCCGGCCGGATCAGCGCCGCCAATGTGAAAGTCGGCAATTTCGTACGCCCGGCCGATACCGCGCCGCTGGCGACCATCAACCAGATGGCGCCGGTCTATGTCTCCTTCGCGATCCCGCAGCGGGTGCTGGGCGACCTGCGCGACGCCATGGCGGCGGGATCGACCACAGTGATCGCGACCATCCCCAACAGTGGCCGTTCCGAGGACGGCAAGGTCGCGATGGTGGAAAACACCGTGGATTCCACCACCGGCATGGTCACCGTGCGCGGCATCATGAACAACACAAACGAGACTCTGTGGCCGGGCATCCTGGTGCAGACCAAGCTGATCGTCCGCACCGAGGACGGCGTGGTGGTGCCGACAGTCGCCGTGCAGCGTAGCCAGACCGGCAACTTCGTGTTCACCGTCAAGGACGGCGTGGCGCATGTACAGCCGGTGAAGGTCGACCGTACCTTCCAGGGCGTTTCGGTCATCACCTCCGGCCTCTCCGGATCGGAAGACGTCGTGGTCGATGGGCAGTTGCTGCTGACCGAAGGCACCCGGGTCGAACCCCGGGCCCGCAAGGCCGGGGCCTGAGCCATGACACTCTCGGAACTCTGCATCCGCCGGCCGGTGATGACCACGCTCATCACCGCCTCGATCATCGCGTTCGGTATTTTCGGTTTCCGGCTGCTGCCGGTCTCGGCGCTGCCGAAGGTGGACTTCCCGACCATCGCGGTGACCGGGACCTTGCCGGGTGCGAGCGCGGATACCATGGCGGCTTCGGTCGCCGGCATTATCGAGCGCCAGCTTTCGACCATCGCCGGCGTCTCCTCGATGACATCGAGTTCGTCGCAGGGCACGACGGTCATCACCATCCAGTTCGACCTCAATCGCAATATCGACGCCGCAGCCTTGGACGTGCAAACCGCGCTGACCATTGCGCAGCGCCGGCTGCCGGTCGAGATGACGACCCCGCCGAGCTTCCGCAAAGTGAACCCCGGCGATTTCCCGGTGCTATTTGTGGCGCTGACGTCGAACACGCTGCCGCTGTCGACGGTCAATGAATATGGCGACATCACCATCGGGCAGGCACTGTCGCAGATTCCCGGCGTGGCGCAGGTATCGATCTTCGGAACCCAGAAATTCGCCATTCGCGTGCAGGCCGATCCCGAAGCCGCTGCAGCGCGCGGGCTGTCGCTGGAGGACATCCGCGCCGCAGTGTCGCGCGCCAACTCCTCGACCCCGGTTGGTACGTTGAATGGCCCGAAGCAGGACATCTCGCTGCAAGCCTCCGGCCAGATGGACAAGGCGGTCGACTACCGGCAGGTCGTCGTGGCCTGGCGCAACGGTTCGCCGGTGAAGCTGGACGAAGTCGCCAAGATCTACGACAGCGTCGAGAACGACAAGGTCGCGACCTGGCTGAATGGCGAGCGCGCCATCGTGCTGGCGATCCAGAAGCAGCCGGACGCCAACACCGTTGCTGTCGTCGATGGCGTGCTGGCAAAGCTGCCGGCGCTGCGGGCGCAGATTCCGCCGTCGATCAAGGTCAACGTCATGATGGATCGCTCGGTGTCGATCCGGCAGGCCGTCAGTGATGTCGAGGAGACGCTGCTGATCGCGGTCGGGCTGGTGATCGTCGTGATCTTCCTGTTCCTGCGCTCGGCATCTGCCACCTTCATTCCCGCGCTGGCGGTGCCGATCTCGCTGTTCGGCACCTGCGCCGTAATGTACATGATGGACTTCTCCATCAACAACATGACGCTGCTGGCGTTGACGCTGTCGGTCGGCTTCGTGGTCGACGACGCCATCGTCATGCTGGAAAACATCGTTCGCCACATCGAGCACGGCATGAAACCGTTCGAAGCGGCGCTGAAAGGTGCGCGTGAAATCGGGTTCACCATCATCTCGATCACCTTCTCGCTGATTGCGGTGTTCATTCCGGTGCTGCTGATGGGCGGCATCGTCGGCCGCGTGTTCCGCGAATTCGCGGTGACGATCGCGGTTGCGATCGTGGTGTCCGGCTTCGTGTCGCTGACGCTGACGCCGATGCTGTGCGCGCGGGTGCTGAAGGCGCACGACTCCGGCAAGAAAGAGAACTTCGTCCTGCGCGTCTTCGAGCGGATGTTCAGCGCCTGGCTGCGCGGCTACGAATGGGCGCTCGACCACGTGCTGGCACACAAGGCGCTGATGCTGTTGGTGACGATCGCGACGCTCGGCGGCACGGTCTATCTCTACATGCTGGTGCCGAAGGGCTTCTTCCCGCAGGAGGACACCGGCTTCCTGACCGGCGTCACCGAAGCGGCCACCGATACCTCGTTCGAGGCCATGAAGGAACGGCAGCAGGCGCTGACCGAGGTGCTGAAATCAGATCCCGCGGTGGAATACATCAACAGCACGATCGGGTCCGGCGGTCCCAATCCGACCGCGAATTACGGCCGGCTATTTATTGCGCTGAAGTCGCAGAAGGAGCGCGATAGCGCCCAGGTGGTGATGACGCGGTTGCGGCAGAAGGCGACGGTGGTCCCCGGCTTGCAGGTGTTCTTCCAGAGCATCCAGAACCTCAACATCGGCGGTCGGATATCGAAGAGCCAGTATCAATACGTGCTGCAGAGCGGTGACACCGAGACGCTGTATCGTCTGGCACCGGAGATGCGCGAGAAGATCGCGAAAGTGCCGGGGCTGCTCGACGTCACCACCGATCTCTACATCAAGAATCCACAGATGACCGTCGACATCGACCGCGAGAAGGCCGCGGTCTACGGCATCACCGTCGATCAGGTCCGCAACCAGCTCTACAACGCGTTCGGTTCGCGCCAGGTCGGCACCATCTACATGCCGACCAATGACTACCAGATCATTCTGGAGGCGCAGCCGCAGTTCCGGATCGATCCGTCGGACCTCTCAAAGCTCTATATGAAGACGGCGAACAACCAGACCATTCCGCTCAGCGCAGTGGCGCGGCTGGTGCCGACGGTGGGGCCGCTGCAGATCAACCATCAGGGCCAGCAGCCGGCGGTGACGATCTCGTTCAACCTGACACCGGGCTATTCGCTGGGCTATGCGGTGGACCAGATCACCGCCATCGAGGGCGCCTCCAATCTGCCTATCACCATCAATACCGGCTTCTCCGGCACCGCGCAGGTGTTCCAGGATTCACTGCGCGGGCAGGGCGTGCTGATTCTGGCGGCGGTGTTCGCGGCCTTCGTGATCCTCGGCATCCTCTATGAGAGCTTCATTCATCCGATCACCATCATCTCCGGCCTGCCGTCGGCGGGCATCGGCGCGATCCTGACCCTGATGCTGTTCAACATGGAGCTGTCGGTGATCGCGATGATCGGCATTGTCATGCTGGTCGGCATCGTCAAGAAGAACGCCATCATGATGGTGGATTTCGCGCTGGAGCGCCGGCGCGTCGGATTGAGCGCCGAGCACGCCATCCGCGAAGCCGCACTGCTGCGTTTCCGGCCGATCATGATGACGACGTTCGCGGCGATCTTCGGGACGCTGCCGATCGCGCTTGGCGCCGGTGCCGGCGCGGAGTTGCGCCAGCCGCTCGGCGTTGCGGTGGTCGGCGGCCTCTGCGTGTCGCAGCTGCTGACCCTGTTCATCACGCCGGTGATCTACATCTATCTGGATCGGATCGACCGCAGACTGAAGCGCCGCCTCGAGCCGCAGAATGAAGATATCGAAGCCGCCGAGAGGCCGCATGTGGTGGCGGCGGAGTAATGGCGCTCGGTTCGCCGCTGCGGACGTGGCTGCGGCCCATCGCGATCCTGCTCATGCTGATCGCTTTTGCTGTACCCGTGCGTGCGGCCGAACCGATTGAGATTTTTGACGCGCATCTGCATTACAACTGGGAGCCGAAGCCGTACTACCAGCCGGCCGAAGTGCTGGCGCTGCTGAAAAAGCACCGCGTCACCGGCATTTTGGCCACCAGCCGGCCGAACACCGGCACCCATGTGCTGATGGATTCCAAGGCGGAAGGGCTGCAGGTCGTGCCGTTCATCCGGCCGTACCGGATCCGCGCCGACATCGGCAGCTGGTTCAATGATCCCGTGATCTTCGATCTGGTGCAGGAGGAATTCAAGCGCGGCTATTATCGCGGCGTCGGTGAATTCCATCTGTCCGGCAAGGCCGCCGACACCGAGATGGTGAAGAAGACCGTCGATTTCGCGGTCGCAAACGACCTCTATCTGCACGCCCACGCGGATGCTGAAGCCGTCGAAATCCTGATGCGGCACAATCCCCGCGCGCGGATCATCTGGGCGCATACCGGCTTCAGCCTGCCGCCGGAGCGGGTAGGTGCGCTGCTCGCGAAATATCCAAAAGTGTGGGGCGAACTGTCCTACCGCAGCGGCATCACGGATGGTGCTGGCAGGCTGACGCCGGAATGGCGCGCGCTGTTCGAAACATATTCCGACCGTTTCCTGCTCGGCTCCGACACCTGGGTGCCCGAGCGCTGGGCCAGCTACGGTGACATCATGGATGGCTACCGCGCCTGGCTGGCGCAACTGGCGCCGAAGGTCGCCGCGCAGATTGCCCATGGCAACGCGAGGGCTTTGTTCACCGAAAAGCGCTAAAAGATCGTTTTGTGCCGATCGTCGTCAGATCGAAAAACTGGTGCCGCAGCCGCAGGACGCAGTGGCGTTCGGATTGACCACCCGGAACGAGGCGCCGATCAGGTCGTCGACGAAATCGACTTCGGAGCCAGCCAGGAACGGCACCGAGGCGGGGTCGACCAGCACCACGGCGCTTTCGCGCGCGATCACCAGGTCGTCCTCGGCCTTGGCGCGCTCGACGTCGAACTTGTACTGGAAGCCGGAGCAGCCGCCGCCCTCGACCGATATGCGCAGCATGGCGCCGTCACCCTCGGTCTTGAGGATTTCCCCGATGCGGCGGGCCGCCCGCTCGCTGATGGTGACGTTGGCTGCAGTCATGACAAGCTCCAGTGGCGGCAGGGCGACCATACCCAAATTATTTGTATCTGCCGCCCAGCATAGTTAAGTGCGCCGGACAGCGGAATCAATTGCATCAAGGACAAATCACTGTGTCGGTCGGAATGGCTGCCCCCCGCGCGCTTTATGCCTGCGATCCCGATCGCAGCCGCGGCCGGCTGTTTGCGGAGCCCGCCAGCAAGACCCGCAGTGCTTTTCGCCGGGATTGCGACCGGGTGATCCATTCCACCGCGTTTCGCAGGCTGAAGCACAAGACCCAGGTGTTTGTGTTCCATGAGGGCGATCATTACCGCACGAGGCTGACCCATTCGCTGGAAGTGGCGCAGATCGCCCGCGCCATCGCCCGGCAGATGGGGCTGGACGAGGATCTTACGGAGACGCTGGCGCTGGCCCATGACATCGGCCATCCCCCGTTCGGCCACGCCGGCGAGCGCGCGCTGGACAGTTGCCTGCAGGAGCACGGGGGGTTCGATCACAACGCCCAGACCTTGCGCGTGGTGACCGCGCTGGAGCACCGCTATCCCGAGTTTGATGGGCTCAACCTGACCTGGGAAACCCTGGAGGGGATCGCCAAGCACAACGGCCCTTTGACCGACGCCAAGGGCGATGCGATTGGCCGCTATGCCGCCCGCGGCCTGCCGTTCGGCATGACGGACTATGACAGGATCTACGATCTGGAATTGTCGAGCTTTGCCTCGCTGGAGGCCCAGGTGGCGGCGATCGCTGACGACATCGCCTATGACGCCCATGACATCGACGACGGCCTGCGCGCCGGGCTGTTCAGCGTGACCGATTTGCGGGAGATGCCGCTCACCGCCGACATGATCGACGACATCGCGGCGCGCTATCCGGATCTCGACGAAAGCCGGCGTGGCGCGGAACTGGTGCGCGAGCTGATCTCGTACCTGATCGGGGCTGTCGTGGCCGAAGCGGAAAGAAGACTGGGCGCGGCGCGGCTGAGTTCGGTGGAGGACGTGCGCCGTCACGGCGCGGTGCTGATCGCGTTTCCGCGCGAAGCGGAAAAGGCCGAGCAGGGGATCAAGGCGTTCCTGAAGGAGCGGATGTATCGCCACGCGCGGGTGATGCGGGTGATGGGCGAGGCGGAGTGTATCCTGTTCGACCTGTTCGCGCGCTACCGGCGCGCGCCACAGGACCTGCCACCGGAATGGCTGCCGCCGAAAGGGGCCGAGCCGGAATCAGAGACCGACCGGGCGCGGCGGATCGGCAATTTCATCGCCGGGATGACCGACCGTTTCGCCATTACCGAGCACATCCGGCTCTTTGACTCGACCCCGGAATTGCGTTAGGCGACGCCCCTAAGTGCCTTTCGGGGCAGCAAAATCCGGCTTTGCCATAGCCGGTAAGCGCTTCTTCAAAGAATTGGCGGATCGTCCGCGAAACCGCTATCCATCCTGATGCAATCCAGCCGGAATCGTCCGGCGCAAGTTCTGGTCTTCATACGCTCATGCCCGCTCCGTCTCCGCATCTGTTCGCCAACGTGCTCGCGCGCGTCCACGCGGTCTGCAACAAGCTCGCCGCCGACGGTGTGCTGCCGGCTGGCCTCGATCTGGCGCGCGTGGTGGTGGAGCCGACCAAGGACGCCTCGCATGGCGACATGGCGAGCAACGCCGCGATGGTGCTGGCGAAGGAAGCAAAGGCGAAGCCGCGCGACCTCGCCGAAGCGATTGCCGCCAAACTGCGCGAAGACGATCTGATCGCGTCGGTCGAAGTCGCCGGGCCGGGCTTCATCAATCTCACTTTGAAAACGTCGGCATGGGCCGACGCGTTGCGCGCGGTATTGCGCGACGGTGCGTCCTACGGACAGAGCTCCGTCGGTGCACGCGAGAAGGTCAACGTCGAATACGTCTCGGCCAATCCGACCGGGCCGATGCATGTCGGACATTGCCGCGGCGCCGTGTTCGGCGATGCGCTGGCGAGCCTGCTGGCGACCGCTGGCTACGACGTCACCCGGGAATACTACATCAACGACGCCGGCGCGCAGGTCGACGTCTTGGCGTACTCGGCGTACTTGCGTTACGAGCACGCCATCCGCGGCGGTGTGCTTGTAATGGCGGATGGCACATATCCGGGCGACTATTTGATCCCAGTTGGCGAGGCACTAAAGGTCGAATTCGGCACCAAGCTGTTGGACATGCCGAGGGAGCAATGGCTGCCGATCGTGCGGCCCAAGGCCATCGCCATGATGATGGAGATGATCCGCGGCGATCTCGCCGCGCTCAACATCAGCCACGAGGTGTTCTTTTCGGAGCGCTCGCTGATCGATGGCGGCACGGACATGGTCGCTGCGACCATCGAATTCCTGCGCGCCAAGGGTGATGTTTATGTCGGCCGTCTGCCGCCGCCGAAGGGAAAGCCGGTCGATGATTACGAAGACCGCGAACAGACCTTGTTCCGCGCCACCGCCTATGGCGACGATGTCGATCGGCCGCTGCTGAAGTCCGACGGCGGCTACACCTATTTCGCTTCCGACATCGCCTATCACAAGACCAAGTTCGACCGTGGTTTCCTCAACCTTGTCGACGTCTGGGGCTCCGACCACGGCGGCTACATCAAGCGCGTGCAGGCGGCGATCAAGGCGGTCACCGCCGGCAAGGCCGCGCTCGACGTCAAGATCGTGCAGCTGGTCAAGCTGCTGCGCAACGGTGAGCCGGTGAAGATGTCGAAGCGCTCCGGCGACTTCGTTACGCTGCGCGAAGTGGTCGACGAGGTCGGCTCCGACGCGGTGCGCTTCATGATGTTGTTCCGCAAGAACGACGCTGTGCTGGATTTCGACCTCGCCAAGGTGATCGAGCAGTCCAAGGACAATCCGGTATTCTACGTCCAGTACGGCCATGCCCGCGGCCATTCGATCTTCCGCAATGCGCGGGAGATGCTGACGGACCTGCCGGAAGAGGCGGGGGCACGGGCGGTATATTTGAAGGATGCCGCGGTGGAGCGGCTCGACGATGCCACGGAACTCAGCTTGATGCGGCAGCTGGCGCTATATCCGCGGATGATCGAGTCTGCCGCCTCCGCTCACGAGCCGCACAGAATCGCGTTTTACCTGTATGATCTTGCCAGCGAGTTTCATGCGTTGTGGACCCGGGGGCGCGATATGCCTCATTTACGCTTCATTATCACTAATGATGCAGAACTAACCAAGGCGCGACTGGCATTGGTCCAGAGCGTTGTTTCGGTTCTGGCATCGGGCCTTGCCGTTCTCGGCGTCACCGCTCCAGACGAGATGCGGTAGACGGGGGACGGCCAGTCACGCAGGGATCTGTGACGGCTTTTAAGTGCGGCTGTTTCGTTTGACGAGCGAGTTGGCGGCTTTCCCGAAGGGGACGCGACATCACCATGGCTAATCGATACCAGGACCGACCTTTCCCCGCGGATGACGAGTACAGCCGCGGCTCCGGCCATGCGCAGCCTAAAGGCGAGGGCGATCCGCTGGCGGAACTGGCGCGCCTGATCGGGCAGACAGACCCGTTTGCCAACCTGGGTCGCGAGATGCCGGCGTCGCGCCGCGCCGATCCTGCGCCGCAGGAAGAGCCGGAGTACGAGTCCGATGTGGCGCCGCCCGGGCCGCCGCCATGGATGCAGCGCGCCGCCGCCCAAGAGACACATCAGCAGGAATTTGAGAATTTGCACCCGGCCCAACGTTACGCTGTCCAGCAGCCTGAACCCGAGCCCGACTACCATCAGGGGCCGTCCTTCGCGGCGGACGCGAACTATCATGCGCACGAGCAGGCGGATCCCGATCGCTACGACGAGGCGCTGTACGGTCAGTCCGACGGCCACGAGCCGCATCCGCAAGACGATCACTATCAGGACGATCCCTACGCCTATCAGGACGGCTATGCCGAGGAGGAGGCTCCGAAGCGCCGCGGCGGGCTGGTGACCGTTGCGGTGGTACTGGCGCTGGCCGTGGTCGGCACCGGTGCGGCCTTCGCCTATCGCACCTTTATCGGCTCCCCGCGCAGCGGCGAGCCGCCAGTGATCAAGGCCGATGCCGGCCCGAACAAGGTGGTGCCCCCGTCTGCGTCATCGGATGCCAACAGCAAGCTGATCCAGGATCGCCTTGGCGGTGCCGCGCCGGAGAAACTCGTCTCCCGCGAAGAGCAGCCGGTCAACGTGCAGGACAACACCAAGGCCGGTCCGCGCGTGGTGTTTCCGCCGCTGAACCAGAATGCCAATCCGCCATCGACCGCCAGCGTTTCGCCGGCCAGCAAGCCGATGGTCGGCAACGGCTCGATGCAGGGCGACGAGCCGCGCAAGATCCGCACTTTCGCGGTCAAGGGCGACCAGCCTGAGGGCACGGCGACACCGGCGGCCCGGCAGGCGCCGGCACGCATCGCCGCGCCTGCACCGACATCTGCGCCCGCCACAGCGCCGGCACGGGCGGCTGCGCCGTCGAACGCCAATGCGTCGGCCAACGCACCGCTGTCACTGTCTCCGTCCCCGCAGACGGCAGCGCCAGCCCCGGCGCGTGTCGCATCCAATAATGCCCCGCAGCAGATCGCACCGGCCACCGCGAGCAGCGGCGGCTACCTGGTGCAGATCTCGTCGCAGCGTAACGAAGCGGACGCCCAGGCCTCGTTCCGGGCGCTGCAGGGCAAGTTCCCGTCGGTGCTGGGATCGCGCACCCCGCTGATCAAGCGGGCCGATCTGGGCGACAAGGGCACCTACTACCGGGCCATGGTCGGTCCGTTCGGGTCGCCCGACGAGGCCTCGCAGTTCTGCGGCAGTCTGAAAACTGCCGGCGGGCAGTGCGTCGTCCAAAGGAATTAACGGCCGTTTCCTTGACCCTGGGCGTTGATGGGGGCTAATCGGCCCCATGAGCACGCGCGCATTCATCACCGGCGTATCTGGACTGGAATTGACCGCTGAGGAGCGCGCGTTTCTGCGCGCCGAGCTGCCGTGGGGCTTTATCCTCTTCAAGCGAAATATCGATAACCCAGAACAAGTCGCTCGGCTGGTTGATGAATTTCGCGAAACGACTGGTAATGTCGACGCCCCCGTCCTGATCGACCAGGAAGGCGGCCGGGTACAAAGGCTCGCCCCGCCGCATTGGCCCGCCTATCCCCCCGGCGCCGTTTTCGGTACGCTGTACGACATCGATCCCGTGCTGGGCTTCAAGGCTGCACGCTTGAGCAGCCGGCTGATCGCGGCCGATCTGGTCGATCTCGGCATCACGGTGGACTGCCTGCCATTGGCGGATGTTCCGGTAGACGGCGCCGACGCCGTGATCGGCAATCGGGCCTATGGCACCGAGCCCGGCAAGGTCGCGGCGATCGCCCGCGCCGTCACTGAGGGGCTGGAGCAGGGCGGCATCCTGCCGGTGCTCAAGCACATTCCCGGCCACGGCCGCGCCACCGCCGACACCCATTTCAAATTGCCGGTCGTGGATACCTCCAAGGCGGAACTCGAGGCGGCCGATTTCGCCGCATTCCGGCCTTTGGCCGATTTGCCGATGGCAATGACTGCACATGTTGTGTTTAGCGCCTTGGACCCCGCCCAACCGGCGACGACTTCTGCGACAATCATCGAACAGGTGATTCGCGGCAGTATCGGGTTCCAAGGTTTGTTGATGAGTGATGACGTCTCCATGAATGCGCTGGCGGGATCGATTGCCGAGCGAACCAAGGCGATCGTCATGGCCGGCTGCGACATCGTCCTGCATTGCAACGGCAAGCTCGATGAGATGCGCGCCGTCGCCGGCGAAACGCCCATTCTGGCCGGCAAGGCGCTGGAGCGCGCCAGACTGGCCTTGGCGTCGCGGCGCCAGCCGCAGCCCTTTGACCGCGAAGCGGGCCGGGCTGAACTGGACGCGTTGATCAGCCGAGCGGGGGCGAGCGCATGACTGCAGAAATTCTGTCGTTTGAAACCGGACGGCCCGCCGAGATCGTCGCCGACGATGAACCCTCGCTGGTCGTCGATGTCGAGGGTTACGAAGGCCCGCTCGACCTGCTGCTGGCCCTGGCGCGGCAGCAGAAGGTCGATCTGCACAAGATCTCGATCCTGGCGCTGGCCGACCAGTATCTGCTGTTCATCGAGGCCGCCCGCAAGATTCGCCTGGAACTCGCTGCCGACTATCTGGTGATGGCGGCGTGGCTGGCGTTCCTCAAATCGCGGCTGCTGCTGCCGGAGCCGGCGACGCCGGACGGTCCCAGCGCCGAGGACATGGCGACTGCGCTGGCCAATCGCTTGCGCCGCCTCGAAGCCATTCGCGAGGCCTCGAACCGGCTGATGACCCGGCCGCAGCTCAATCGCGACATCTTTCCGCGCGGCATTCCCGAGGCGATTGCCGAGGTGAAGCATCCGCGCTTTACCGCGACCTTGTATGATCTGCTGTCTGCCTATGCCACGCAGCGGCAGGCGCGGGTGCTGACCCGGGTGCATCTTGCCCGCCGTACGGTGTGGTCGTTGAGCGAAGCGCGGGCGTCGTTGGAGCGGCTGGTCGGTATGGCCGAGGACTGGAGCCGGCTCGACGAATACCTGCTGGCCTATGTCGTCGATCCCACGCAGCGCGCCACCGTGATGGCGTCGAGCTTTGCCGCCGCACTGGAGATGGTTCGCGAAGGCACGCTGGACCTGAGCCAGAAAGAAGCGTTCGCACCTTTGTATTTTCGCAAGCCCCCGCCGCGTTCCGCGTCGGCCGCGCTGGCGGAGCCGGAAGTTCCGGCCGAGTAAGTGGAAGAAGGAGATCCAGACATGGCAAGCCTCGCCGAGAAACGTATCGACGATGCCGAGGATCAGATCGCGCAGCCGGAGAATCAGCTGGAGGCGCGTCCCGAGGAACTGCGTCTGCTGGAAGCGCTGCTGTTTGCCTCCACCGAGCCACTCGACCAGGCGGCATTGGCCAAGCGCATGCCGGACGGCGTCGACATCAAGTCGGCGCTGGCACAGCTGCAGGCCGATTATGCCATGCGCGGCGTCAATCTGGTTCGCGTTGCCAACAAATGGACGTTCCGCACCGCCGGCGATCTGTCGTGGCTGATGACCCGCGAAACCACCGAGACCCGAAAACTGTCGCGCGCGGCGGTCGAAGTGCTAGCCATCGTCGCCTATCACCAGCCGGTCACTCGTGCCGAGATCGAAGACATTCGCGGCGTCGTCACCTCCAAGGGCACGCTGGACGTGCTGCTGGAAACCGGCTGGATCCGGCCGCGTGGCCGCAGGAAGACGCCCGGCCGGCCGCTGACTTTTGGGACCACCGACAGTTTTCTTTCGCAGTTCAGCCTCGAGGCGCTTGGCGATCTGCCGGGCCTGGAAGAACTGAAGGGCACCGGTCTCCTGGATTCGCGGCTGCCCTCCGGCTTCAGCGTTCCCAACCCGTCGGACGATCCGGCGCTGCGCGACGACGAGGATCCCCTGGAAGTCGGCGATCTCGAACTGGCATTGTCGGCGCCGGAGCCGGAATTTGCCGAACTCAAGGTCACCGAACAGGAAGCGGCGGAGTTGGCCGCCGTCGAGTCGGACGTCGTCGAATCCGAACTGGGCGCGGCCGAGCCGGAAGTAACTGAGGCTGAAACGGCCGGGTTGGAAGCGATCGAGCCCGAACCGGAAGAGCCTGAAACCGCCGAACTGGAAGTGGCGGAACTGGAGGCCGACGAGATCGAGGTTGCTGAAGCCGACGATCTGGCGCCCGATACCGAAGAACCGGACGCCGACGAGCCGGACGAGGACACCAAGCACTGATCCCAGGGAATTAACGCTCGCGGCAATGCGCCGCGGCATGCGTGATTCCACGGGGGTTAAGTCCTTGTTTTTGACACCCCCGCAGCCTACGTTCCGGTCAGATTGACGGCCGGGCGACTGGCCGCGTGTTGGAGGATTATCAGGATGGGTTCACTCAGCATTTGGCACTGGATCGTCGTGATCGGAGTGGTCCTGCTGTTGTTCGGGCGCGGCAAGATTTCCGACCTGATGGGCGACGTCGCGCAGGGTATCAAGGCCTTCAAGAAGGGCATGGCGGACGACGAAAAGCCGGCGGACAAACCCGCCGAACCAGTCCGGACCATCGACCAGACCGCCCCGGCGCCGACCGCGGCCCGTTCCGACGTCGGCAGCAAGGCCGTCTGAAACAGCTGCGGAGGCTTGCGGCAAACCCAAGGCAACGATTTGTCTTGCGGCGGGATTGCGGCAGAGCCATTGAGGGAGACGCGGGGTGGTTCAGCCTGGCGGGAGCGGATTTTTTCATGTTCGACATCGGGTGGAGTGAACTGGTCGTCATCGCGGTCGTCGCGCTGATTGCCATCGGCCCGAAGGAACTGCCCGGCGTGCTGCGCATGGTCGGGCAGTGGATGGGCAAAGCGCGAAAAATGGCCTCCGAGTTTCAGGGCCAGTTCAACGAGGCGATGCGCGAAGCCGAAATGGCCGACGTCAAGAAAGCCTTCGACGACGTCAAGGAAGCCGCCTCCGGATTTTCCAAGAACAACATCATGACCGCGCTGACCAAGGACGTCAGCGACGCCATGACCATCGACAAGATCGAGAACATCGACACCCCCGTGACGACGCCGACCACGCCGGAGCCGCCGACGCCGGAGACCTTCGTCGAGGCCGAAGCGCATGCGGCCGTGAACGAGCCGCTGGCGATCACCCGGGAAGTGCAGCCGACCCCGCCTGAGGTGCCTGCCGCAGCGAACGATGCCGCTGCCGCGCCCGATGCTGCCAATCCCGATGTGCTCAAGGACGCCAAAGCGTCATGAGCGCGGAAGACATCGAGGCCAGCAAGGCACCATTGATGGACCACCTGATCGAGCTGCGTTCGCGGCTGATCAAGGCGCTGCTCGCATTCGCCGTGGCCTTCATCTTCTGCTTCTTCTTCGCCAAGCAGATCTACAACGTGCTGGTGTGGCCGTTCGTCTGGGTCGCCGGCCCGGAAAATTCAAAGTTCATCTACACCGCGCTGCTCGAATATTTTCTGACCCAGTTGAAGCTGGCGATGTTCGGCGCAGGTTTCATCTCGTTCCCGATCATCGCCGCACAGGTCTACATGTTCGTGGCGCCCGGGCTCTACAAGCACGAGCGCGGCGCGTTCCTGCCGTACCTGATCGCGACGCCGTTCTTCTTCGCGCTGGGCTCGCTGCTGGTGTATTTCCTGGTGCTGCCGATGCTGATCCGGTTCTCGCTGGGCATGCAGCAGACCGGTAGCTCCGAGACCGCGCAGATCCAGCTGCTGCCGAAAGTCGGCGAATACCTGTCGCTGATGATGTCGCTGATCTTCGCCTTCGGCATCGCCTTCCAGCTGCCGGTGATCCTGACGCTGCTCGGCCGCATCGGCATTCTCACGTCAAAACAACTGCGCGACAAACGGCGCTATTTCATCGTCATTGCCTTCATCATCGCCGCGGTGCTGACGCCGCCCGACGTGATCAGCCAGGCCTCCCTGGCGATCCCGCTGCTGATCCTCTACGAGGGCTCGATCATCGCGGTACGGGTCGTCGAGAAGAACGTAGCCAAGGCCGCAGCGGCGAAAGCGGCTGCCGCCGGGACGACACCGCCGCCGGATGTGACACCGGCGGAGTAGGGGCGCCGCCACATACACAACCGTCATCCTGAGGTGCGCGCGCTCGCGCGCCTCGAAGGATCGGCCGCGGGCACCTGCGACCGCAGTTCGCTTGCTTCGGCAAACATCGTATTCTATCTTAGGTTGTGATCTGGTGGGTCGGACACGACGGGGAGGTGACGGTGGCCTTCGCATTTGATACATTGGGGTACGCCAAGCGCTTGCGGGATGCTGGCGTTACCAACGAACAGGCTGAGGCCCACGCCGAGGCTGCGCGCGAGTTCATCATGACAGAGCTTGTGACAAAATCGGACTTGCAGGCGGTGAGGTCCGATTTGCTTGTAGTTAAATCAGAATTGCTGACGGTCATTGATACGCAGACGCTGCGCCTGACAGTGCGGCTGGGTGGCATCATGATTGCCGGCATCGGCGCACTGGCGCTGTTGCAGCGGCTCCACTAGCCGCCTTTCAAATTGCAGCCATTCAGGGTACTGGATGCCCGCCGTTTGCTCGAATTCAAGTTTGCATTCGAGCAAACGCCGCCATGCTCAGGACCCCCGCCATGCACGACATCAAATCGATCCGCGACAATCCCGAGGCTTTTGACGCGGCGCTGAAGCGACGCGGGCTGGCGCCATTGTCGGCATCGCTGATGGCCATCGATGAAACCCGGCGAACGGCCATTCTCATCTCCGAACAGGCGCAGGCGCGGCGCAATGCGGCCTCAAAAGAAATCGGCGACGCCAAGAAGAACAAGGACGAGGCGCGCGCCAGCGTCCTCATGGCCGAGGTCACCGAACTCAAGACCACGATGCCTGACATGGAAGCGGCGGTGAAGGCCGCCGAGGAGCAGTTGAAGACGGCGCTGGCGGAAATTCCCAACCTGCCGCTCGACGAAGTGCCTGATGGCGCCGACGAGCACGGCAATGTCGTGCACCATCATTTCGGGGCGAAGCGCAACTATGCTTTCGCGCCAAAACCGCATTACGATCTCGGCGAAGCCATGGGCTACATGGACTTCGAAGCCGCAGCCAAACTCTCAGGCGCGCGCTTTGTCGTGCTGAAGAAAGGCCTCGCACGGCTGGAACGCGCGATCGGCCAGTTCATGCTCGATCTGCACACTAACGAACATGGTTATACCGAGATCAATCCGCCGCTGCTGGTGCGCGACGAGGCGATGTTTGGCACGGCGCAGTTGCCGAAGTTTCGCGACGATCAATTCTCGGTCGGCGCAGGCAGTGAAGAGCGGCAGTTCTGGCTCATCCCCACCGCCGAAGTCCCGCTGACAAATCTCGTGCGCGAATCCATCCTCGATGAAAAAGAACTGCCGCTGCGCATGACCGCGCTGACGCCATGCTTTCGCGCCGAGGCCGGCGCCGCCGGCCGCGATACGCGTGGCATGATCCGGCAGCATCAGTTCACCAAGGTTGAGCTGGTCTCGATCACCACGCCCGAGGAAAGCAAGAACGAGCATGAGCGCATGCTGTCCTGCGCTGAGGAAGTGCTGCGCAAGCTCGATCTGCATTACCGGGTGATGACGCTGTGCACCGGCGACATGGGCTTTGCCTCGCAGAAGACCTACGACATCGAGGTCTGGATGCCGGGGCAGGGCGAGGGCGGTGCTTACCGGGAAATCTCGTCGTGCTCGGTGTGCGGCGACTTCCAGGCCCGCCGCATGGACGCGCGCTCGCGTGGGCCGGATGGCAAGCCGCGTTTCGTGCACACGCTGAACGGTTCGGGTACCGCGGTCGGCCGCGCGCTGATTGCTGTCATGGAAACCTATCAGCAAGCCGACGGCTCGATCGCCGTGCCGGACGTGTTGCAGCCCTATATGGGCGGACTGAAAGTAGTTCAGCGCGACTAACTGGCGTCATTGCGAGGAGCACTTGCGACGAAGCAATCCAGTCTTGCTTGCTCTCTCTGGATTGTTTCGCGGAGCCTGTCATCGGGCGGCGCCTTGCGCCGACCCGTTGGCTCACAATGACGGCGTGCTTTCGCTACGCGCGCTCGGCCGTCACCAACGCGCACTTCGCCCTTGAGGCCTTGACGTTGACGAAGCCGATGTGGGTCAGCGGAAACCTCTTTCGGCTTTTGGTCTCGACAGTCTCGGAGATGGTGCGAAGGCGTTCGGTCGAATAGCTGCCGTCCCTGCTCCGGAATGTGCAGAGAAGCTGAAGATCCTTCACGGCATAGTCGTTGCGATTGCGGATCGTGAACGTCATCAGTGCTCTTGAGCCCAGCCCGCCGCGCCTGAAGGACTGTCTTGAAATGCTGAGCCGACCCAGCGGATCGGCGACGACCGGCGGCGGATCGGCGACGGCCGGCGCCATCGCTGTTTGCGGAGCAGCAGGAACTGTCTCGCGCTCGATCGGGTCGTCATCCGCGTCAAGCACGGCCACGTTGAAGGTGACAGCCTGATCGGCTTGGCGAGAATGCGTCTCCGCAAAATCGGGAAAGAATAGCCAGGCGAGGAGGGCGACAACCGGGACTACCGAAAGCCCGACCAACATCGTTCGAGTCAGTTTGATCGCCATTTTGGCCGTCCTGCCGGGGCACCGCGACCACGCCTTCCAGGCTGGCGGCTGACGCCTTTGACACCCACTCCGACGAACTATTCGACATCAACAACCGTTAATTCCGAAGAAGGTTCCGGCGTTCCAAAGGACACCGTCGTGGTCGGCCGCAGCGGCCAGCCGGTCAACGCGCCGTTCGAAGCCCCGCGCGAAAAGGTCCGCGCCGGTCGGCTGACGTTCTGAACCCCAAAAATTGGTTGGTAAAACGCCGCGCTTGCTGGCAAAAGTTCGCTGCCCGCGACGGGCACAGATCGGTCGAAAGGCAGCTTTGCGAATGCGAATTCTCTGTACCAATGACGACGGCATTCACGCGCCCGGCCTGAAAATTGTCGAGCAGATCGCCAAGGCCTTGTCCGACGACGTCTGGGTGGTGGCGCCCGAACTCGACCAGTCCGGCGTCTCGCATTCGCTGTCGCTGAACGATCCGCTGCGCCTGCGCGAAATCGGCCCGCGGCATTTCGCGGTGCGGGGTACGCCGACCGATTGCGTGATCATGGGCGCGCGGCACATCCTGCTCGACAAGCAGCCCGACCTCGTTCTGTCCGGCGTCAACAAGGGCCGCAACGTCGCCGAGGATGTGGTGTATTCCGGCACCATCGCCGGCGCGCTGGAAGGCACCATCCTGGGCTTCCCGTCGGTGGCGCTGTCGCAGGAATTTTCCATGGAGACGCGGCACGCGCCGCTGTGGGACACCGCGCTGAAATTCGGGCCGGACGTGTTGCGCAAGGTGATTGCGGCCGGCGTACCGAAGAACACCGTGATCAACGTCAACTTCCCGGCCTGCGTCGCCGACGATGTGCAGGGTGTCCGCGTGACGCGGCAGGGCAAGCGCAACCAGGGATTTTTGCGCGTCGACGAACGTCATGATGGCCGCGGCAATCCGTATTTCTGGATCGGCTTCGAGCGCATCGCCAAGGCCGATACGCCGGCGGAAGGCACCGACTTGGCCGCACTCGCCGCGCACTACGTCTCGGTGACACCGCTGCGGCTCGACCGCACCGACGATGAGTTTTCGGATGCGCTGACGAAGGCGATGAAGTAGGGCGCGGGCCTCCTTCAAGCGAAGGTCTCGTGCCCCGGATGCATCGCACTACGCCGCGCCTAACGATGCGAAGCATCGTCAGGCGGCGTGGTGCGCTGCTGATCCGGGGTCCATCGTTTGTTTGCGTTGTTGTGGGCCCCGGATCTGCGGAGCAGCGTGAAGCCTCGCGATGCTTCGCATCGCCGGGCTGCACCGCGTCCGGGACACGAATCCGCGATACGAAAAACTTAAACCGCCACGCCCTTCAGCGTGCTGGCGATCACCTGCGCCAGGGTTTCCATCTGGAATGGCTTCTGCAGGGTGGGGCGGTCGCGGTATTCTTCCGGCAACCCTTGCGCGCCGTAGCCGGTGGCAAAGATGAAAGGGCGGCCGCGGATCCGGATGACTTCGGCGACCGGCGAGATCACCTTGCCATTGACGTTGACGTCGAGGATTGCGATGTCGAATTCTGTGCTGCTGGCCAGCCGCACGGCCTCGTTGATCTCGCCGGTTTCGGCGGCGACGCTGTAGCCAAGCTCTTCGAGCATGTCGGCGACCATCATCCGGATCATCACCTCGTCCTCGACGAGGAAGACTGAGCCGCCCGGCGGTTTCGCTGCAGTCATAGCCCGTGTCCTTGCCCCATTCTCCGGATAAAATCGCAAATGACGCCGTTAAGCAATCTTTGCGGATTGCCGTTTTCGTGACCTGAGCGCGCGCGTTGCGTGTATTCGTTGCCTGGACGTGCTGACGGGGATGGTTAAGTCCCGCCGATAACTTGCCGCCGTTGTCCTGGTTCCCGTCACGGAACGCAAAGCCGAGCCGGCAGACGTGTTTAACCGGGCTGCGAAAAATTACGTCAATCTATCTGCGCTATGGCTTCTGCCGATATAAACTGCGTGCGTGAGGCTGCCATGATCTCCGTCGGACATCCGCCCGAACAAATGATGTTTCAGCTCAGCCTGCGGCGCAGGGGGATCAGCGATCAATCGGTGCTGCGGGCGATGGAAGCGGTACCGCGCGACCTGTTCGTGGCACCGTCCGATCGGGCGCACGCCTGGCGCGACACCGCGCTGGCGATCGCCTGCGGCCAGACCATCAGCCAGCCCTTCGTGGTGGCCTACATGACCGAGCAGCTGCAATTGAAACCGACGCATCGCGTGCTGGAGATCGGCACCGGCTCCGGCTACCAGGCCGCGATCCTGGCCAAACTCAGCCGCGACGTGCTCAGCATCGAGCGGTACCGGACCCTGGCCGACAGCGCCCGGGCCCGGCTGGAGCAGCTGGAGCTGCACAATGTCGAGGTGATGCTCGGCGACGGCTACGACATACCGGCCAATCTCGGCACGTTCGATCGCATCATCGTCACCGCGGCGATGGAGGAGGTGCCCCCCGCGCTGATCGAACGGCTGGAGCCCGACGGCATTTTGATTGCGCCGGTGGGCCCGCACAGCGGCGTGCAGACGCTGGTCCGGATCAGCAAGACGGCCGGGGGACTAGACCGCAAGGAACTGGTCGACGTCCGCTTCGTCCCGGCGCTGAAGGGCATCGCGCGCGAACTGTGAAAAAGTTCGTGATCGGCTGTCACGGCTTGGTCGCAGGGTTAAAGGGTTGGTAACGGAGACGGTGTTTACTCAATTCAGTAATCTGTTGTTGCGTATGAGTGAGTAACCAATGTCCAGCGTTGTCGAGTTGCTTTGCTCGCGCCGCGCACCGCAGGTCGCGGTGCTGGCGCTGATGTCCATCGGCTTTGCCGGCTGCAGTGCCGACATGTCGACACGCCTTTCGCAAAATTCCGGTCCCGCCCAGTCATCCGGCCAGTTCGGTTGGCAGCGCGAAACCACCGGCTCGGTGCCGCAGGCCGCCCCTTCGGCGCCGGTCGAGCGCCGTGAGTTGCCGCAGTACCAGCGCCCGGCCTATCAGCCGCAGCCGTCCTATCAATCCTCCGCTCTGCCGCCGCCGATTTCGGCGCCGCAGTCCTATCCGACCGGCCGCACCGCCTCTGCCGCTCCGGTATCGGGAGGCGGCCGCGGGCTGGGCTCCTATACTCCGCCGACGCATCCGCCCATCGAGAGCACCGGCACCGTGGCGCCGCGTTCGATTGCCGCGACCAACGGTCTGGCCCGCGATGGCGGCACCACGATCATCGTCGGCACCAGCGACACGCTCGACGGTCTGGCGCGCCGCTACAACGTGTCCTCGGCCGCGATCCTGCAGGCCAACGGCTACAAGGGCCCGCGCGCGCTGTCGCCCGGCCAGCAGTTGATCATTCCGCGCCAGACCGCCGCGATTTCCGGGCCGGCACTGGCCGCCCCGGCCAGCAAGCCAGTGGCGTCCGCGCCTGCCGCCGGTCCGGCTTTGGTGCATTTCGTCAACAGCGGCGAAACCTTGATGAGCATTTCGCGTCGCCATCATGTGACGGTAGCCGAACTTGCGCGCGCCAACGGTCTGCCCAGCAATGCCAAGCTGAAGGTCGGCAGCAAGATCACCGTGCCGGGCGCCCGCGCCGCGGCTGCTGCGGCGCCGCTCGCGGCTCCGGCTGGTGTCGTCGCCGCTGCGCCCGTTGCCGCTCCGCTCGCGGCTCCCGCGAGCAAGGTCGCGTCGGCCGAACCCGTGCAGAAGGCCCGTCTCGCCAGCGCGACCACGACGCCGGAAGAAGCCGCTCCGGAATCTCCGACCAAGGCCGCAGACGCGACCGGCGCTCTGCCGACGTTCCGCTGGCCGGTGCGCGGCCGCGTGGTCACCGGCTACGGCGCCAAGACCAACGGCAAGTCCAATGACGGCATCAACGTCGCGGTGCCGGAGGGGACCCCGATCAAGGCCGCGGAAGATGGCGTCGTCGCCTATTCCGGCAACGAGCTGAAGGGTTACGGCAACCTGGTTCTGGTTCGACACTCCAACGGATACGTCACCGCATATGCCCATGCGAGTGAACTGATGGTGAAGCGAGGGGAAACCATCAAGCGCGGCCAGGTGATCGCCAAGTCCGGTCAATCCGGTGAGGTGGGATCGCCGCAACTCCACTTCGAGATCCGCAAGGGCTCGTCGCCGGTCGATCCGCTGCAATTCCTCAACGGCGCGTAAGCGCTGGTATCATTGAAGTAACAAAGGCGCCGTCTGAAAAGACGGCGCCTTTTGCTTTGCGAGCGATCGTGTTGACATGCGGACTCGTGTCCCGGACGTGGCGCGGCGTGAGTGACGATGCGTAGCATCGTCCGAAACGCTGCTCCGCAGATCCGGCAACTGTAATTTTGACCGTCACGGATGGAAGGGTTGCTGGTCACGGACGACGGCGTTGAGGGTGACGAGCAATTTTCTGGCAACGGCGATGAGGGCCAGCTTGGCGGGCTTACCGGCCTCCCGCATCGCGCGGTAGATGCGCGCGAAGCGGGATCTGGTGCGCGTGACCGCCACGGCGGCCATGTAAAGCGCCTCCCGGACCCGGCGCCTGCCGCCGCGGATTCGCCGTGCGCCGCGCCACTGGCCGCTGTCGGCATTGAACGGGGCAAGGCCCGCCAGGGCGGCGATGGCCTTGGGGGACCGCGAGCCGAGTTCCGGCAACAGCGCCAGCAGGGTGACGACATTGACCGGGCCGATGCCCGGCACCGAGCGCATCAAGCGTTGTGCATGCTGCAAGTCCTCCTGCTCCGCGAGCAGGGCCTTGATCCGGCGCTCGATACGATCGATGGCATGATCCAGCCAGGCGACATGGTCTGTCAGATCGTCGACCAGATCGGCGGGCGTTGCGGTGAGGCGGGCGCGTTCCTGTTTGCGGCAGGCGACGAGCTGGTCACGGCGCTTGTGCAGCAAGGCAAGCCGTTCGCGCGCCGGATCGATTGCCACCTCGGGGCCTGGACGCAGGCACTGCGCCATGGCGGCCAGCATCCGCGCATCGATGGCATCGGTCTTGGCGAGGAAGCCGGCGGCGCGCGCAAAATCACGCGCGCGGGCCGGATTGACCCGTGCGCAAACGATGCCGGCGGCGCTCAAGGCCCGGCGCAGGGCTCTGTCGTGGTGGCCGGTGGCCTCGAACAGCACGAACACGTCGCTGCCGGCCCAGCCCGCGACCAGAAGATCAATCGCATCGGGCAGGTTCGCGATGCGCCGGACCGTCCCGACGCTGCCGTCAAAAACATCAAGATGCTGCTTGGAGATATCGATTCCGACGAAGCCAGGATGTATCTTCATGATGCCTGTCCCTGTGCTGCGAGGTCCGCCGCAGACGGCCTCGATCAACTGTTCAGGTTTGGGTGATAGCGACGCGGGCGGGTGCCAAGCCGGATCACGGTCTTCTTGACCAGGGACCCAACGGCATCCCGCCCGCACCCATCATGACAGATCGCAATTACACAGGGACCCATCCTTGCTGCGTGCGGCCACATGGGCCCCGGATCAGCAGCGCACCACGCTGCAAGTGCGGCGCGTTGCGCAGCATCCGGGGCACGAGAGCTGAGTCTGGTCGCTACTTCCCGGCCAGCTTCACACCTAGTCGCCCCGCCAGTTCCTGGGTGAACTGCCAGGCGACGCGGCCGGAGCGCGAACCGCGCGTGGTCGACCATTCCAGCGCCTCGCGCTCCAGTTCGGCACCGTCGAGCTTGATGCCGTAATGGCTGCAATAGCCTGTCACCATGGTGAGGTATTCGTCCTGGCTGCATTTGTGGAAGCCGAGCCAGAGGCCGAAGCGATCCGACAGCGAGACTTTTTCCTCGACGGCCTCGCCGGGATTGATCGCGGTGGAGCGTTCGTTCTCGACCATCTCCCGCGCCAGGAGATGGCGGCGGTTCGAGGTGGCGTAGAGGATGACGTTGTCGGGTCGGCCTTCGATGCCGCCTTCCAGCACCGCCTTCAACGATTTGTAGGAGGCATCGTTGCCGTCGAAGGAGAGGTCATCGCAGAACACGATGAAGTGGAAATCCGAGGCGCGGACCTGCGCCATCAGCGCCGGCAGGCTTTCGATGTCCTCGCGGTGAATCTCCACCAGCTTGAGGCGGCCGGCGACGGACTTGCTGGCATTGACGCTGGCATGGGCGGCCTTGACCAGCGACGACTTGCCCATGCCGCGCGCGCCCCACAGCAGCGCGTTGTTGGCGGGCAGGCCGTCGGCGAAGCGCTGGGTGTTCTCGATCAGGGTGTCGCGCATCCGGTCGATGCCCTGCAGCAGGCTGAGATCGACGCGGCTGACCCGCGGCACCGGGGCGAGGCGGCCGTCCGGATGCCAGACGAAGGCGTCGGTGCCGGCCAGAGAATCGGCGTTGGAGAGTTTGGGCGCCGCCGCGGCCATGCCGGCGGCGATCGCCTCCAGGGCGGCTGCGATACGCTCGTCGACGCGGGCAGCGGCTGCTGGTCGCGGACGTTTTGTCGCGGCTTTGCGGGCTTTCGGGGCAGGGGTCCTGGACACGGCCCGACGGCCGGTTTTATTGGGCTTTTTTGACATTTTTGACTTTCCTCGGCGCGAACCCATATCGGGCCCGGAAGGGGTCCGCAAGCGGTACAAATCAACGTCTTGGCAGCGTTGCAATTGGGCCGCCGGCCGCTATAGTCCGCGCGAATTTGCCAAACCGGCCGAACGCCGCTGCGTCGCCGGTTGTCCCTGTTTTCACAAGGAATCTCCGATGTTCATTACCCCTGCGTTTGCCCAGGCTGCAGCCGGCGGCGACACCAACAGCATGCTGATGTCGCTGCTGCCGTTCGCGCTGATCTTCGTGATCATGTATTTCCTGATCCTGCGCCCGCAGCAGAAGAAGGTGAAGGACCACGCCGAGCTGGTGAAGAACATCCGCCGCGGCGACACCGTGGTCACCTCGGGCGGCCTGGTCGGCAAGGTCACCAAGGTGGTCGATGACGAGCAGATCGAATTCGAGATCTCGGACGGCGTCCGTGTTCGCCAGATGCGGACGATGATCGCCGGCGTGCGCACCAAGGGTGAGCCGGCCAAGGAAAAGGCCGAGACCGTCAAGGACGAGTCCGCCGCGAGCTGACGCGTTCGCGCGTCGCCATTTCAAGAATCTGACGGGTCAACTCGATGTTGTATTTCACGCGGTGGAAGGCGCTGGCGATCATTCTGACGGCGCTTGTGATCTGCCTGTGCGCGGTTCCGAATTTCTTCCCCGAAGCCACCGTGAAGACCTGGCCGAAATGGGCGCAGCGCCATCTGGTGCTGGGTCTCGATTTGCAGGGCGGCTCGCACATCCTGCTCGAGGTCGATTCCAACTCGGTCAAGAAGGACAAGCTCGAGCAGGTTCGCGACGACGTGCGCCGCACGCTGCGTGACGCCAAGATCGTCTATACCGGCCTCGGCGTCCGCAACGACAATGTCGAAGTCCGCATCACCAAGGACACCGATCTGCCGACCGCGCTGAGCAAGCTGCGCGAGTTGTCGCAGCCGCTCGGCGGCTTGCTGGGCTCCAACGGCCAGCGCAGCCTTGCGGTGTCGGATGCCGGCGGCGGCCTGATCCGGCTCACTGTGCCGCAGGCCGCGATCACCGAACGTGTCCGCCAGTCGGTCGAACAGTCGATCCAGATCGTGGAGCGCCGCGTCAACGAACTCGGCACCGTGGAGCCGCTGATCCAGCGCCAGGGCGCCGACCGCATTCTGGTCCAGGTCCCCGGCCTGCAGGATCCCACCCGGTTGAAGGAACTGCTCGGCAAGACCGCAAAACTCGATTTCCGCATGGTCGACTCGTCGATTCCGCCGGACCAGGCGACCCAGGGCAGGGTGCCGCCGGATTCCGAAGTGCTGATGAGCGCGCAGTCGCCGAAGGTGCCTTATGTGGTCAAGAAGGAGGTGCTGGTCTCCGGCGCCGATCTGACCGACGCACAGCCCGGCTTCGACCAGCGCTCCAACGAGCCGATCGTCAGCTTCCGTTTCAACACTTCGGGCTCCCGCAAATTCGCCGATGCGACGCTGAAGAACGTCAACCAGCCGTTCGCCATCGTGCTCGACAACGAAGTGGTGTCCGCACCGGTCATCCGCGAGCCGATCACCGGCGGCTCCGGCCAGATCTCCGGCAGCTTCACGGTGCAGGCCGCCAACGATCTCTCGATCCTGCTGCGCGCCGGCGCGCTGCCGGCGCCGCTCACCATTATCGAAGAGCGCACCGTCGGTCCCGGGCTCGGCCAGGACTCGATCGAGAAGGGCGAACTGGCGGCTTACGTCGGCTCGATTCTCGTCATCATCTTCATGCTGCTGACCTACCGGCTGTTCGGCCTGTTCGCCAATATCGCGGTCGCCATCAACGTCGCCATGATCTTCGGCGTGCTGTCGCTGCTGAATGCGACGCTGACGCTGCCGGGCATCGCCGGCATCGTGCTCACCGTCGGCATCGCGGTGGATTCCAACGTGCTGATCTATGAGCGTATCCGCGAGGAAATCCGTGGCGGCCGTACCGCCATCTCGGCGATCGACGCCGGCTTCAAGCGCGCGCTGTCGACCATCCTGGATTCCAACATCACCACCTTCATCGCCGCTGCGGTGCTGTTCTATATCGGGACCGGTCCGGTGCGCGGCTTTGCCGTGACGCTCGGCATCGGCATCGTCACCACGGTTTTTACCGCCTTTACGCTCACCCGCCTGATCGTCGCGGCCTGGGTGCGGTGGAAGCGGCCGACCAGCGTGCCGATTTGAGAATGCGGAGTCGGCTGTGATACACACTGTTCTCGTCGGGCTGTTCGCCCTCATCGTGGTCCTGAGCGTGGTCGCCGCGTTCGGCTGGCTGCCGCCGCTGCGCGTCGTCCCTGACGATACCAAGTTCGACTTCACGCGGTTTCGCCGCGTCAGCTTTCCGATCTCGGCTGCTCTGTCGATTCTGGCGATCACGCTGTTCTTCACCCACGGCCTGAATTTCGGCATCGACTTCAAGGGCGGCACGTTGCTGGAAGTGCAGGCCAAGTCCGGCACCGCGGATATCCCGGCGATGCGCGCCACGCTCGGTGCGCTCGGCCTCGGCGATATCCAGATGCAGCAGTTCGGCGGTCCCGCCGACGTGCTGATCCGCGTCGCCGAACAGCCCGGCGGCGATGCCGCGCAACAAAACGCGGTGCAGAAAGTGCGCGCCGCGCTCGGCGATGGCGTCGACTATCGCCGCGTCGAAGTGGTCGGGCCGCGCGTCTCCAGCGAGTTGCTGGCCTACGGCATGCTCGGGCTGATGCTGGCGATCCTCTCGATCCTGATCTATCTCTGGTTCCGGTTCGAATGGCAGTTCGCGCTCGGCGCCATGATCGCCAACGTCCATGACATCGTGCTGACGATCGGCTTCATGTCGGTGACGCAGGTCGAATTCGACCTCACCAGCATCGCGGCGCTGCTGACGATTCTCGGTTACTCGCTGAACGATACCGTCGTCATCTACGACCGTATCCGCGAGATGCTGCGGCGCTACAAGAAGATGCCGATGCCGGAATTGCTCAACGAGTCGATCAATTCGACGTTGTCGCGTTCGATCATCACCCATTTTACGGTGACATTGGCGTTGCTGGCGCTGCTGCTGTTCGGCGGCAACGCGATCCACTCCTTCACCGCGGTGATGATGTTCGGCGTCGTGCTGGTCGGCACCTACACCTCGATCTTCATCGCCGCGCCGATCCTGATCTATCTCGGCGTCGGCACCACGCGCGACACCGCGCCGGACAAGCCGAAGAAGGACTGAGCGATGCCGGTACCTCCCGAGGCACCGCATCTTCCGCGCTCCGCGCAGATCGAAGCCTACGGCAAGGGCGGCTTTCACTTCGACACCATGTCGCACAAGGGCTCGCTGCTGTGCCTGCCCGATGCGATGTGGGCCTGGCCGATCACCCGAGCTGAAGACATCGACCGGGCTTCGCTGAAGCGGGTGTTCGAAAATGCCGCGGGGATCGATACCCTGATCATCGGCACCGGCACCGACGTCTGGATCGTGCCGAAGGAGCTGCGCGAAGCGCTGCGCAACGTTCATGTGGTGGTCGATGCGATGCAGACCGGTCCTGCGATCCGCACCTACAATATCATGATCGGCGAGCGGCGGCGCGTCGCCGCGGCGCTGATAGCCGTCCCATGACAAACTTACCGTTGTGGCAGCGCCTGACAGCGCTGATAGCCGTCCCATGATGAACTTATCGAACAGGCAGCGCCTGACGGCGCTGATCGCGGTGCCATGAGCGCCGGTCCGGATTCCGCAGCGTTCTGCGCGGAGCTGGTGCGCAGCCACGACTTCGATCGCTACGCCTCGACGCTGTTCGTGCCCGCCGGGAGCCGGCGTGCGCTGCTGGCGCTGTATGCCTTCAATACCGAGATCGTTCGAGTCCGCGAACTGGTCAGCCAGCCCTTGCCCGGCGAGATCCGGCTGCAATGGTGGACCGACATGCTGGCCGGTGTGGGACATGGCAATGTCGAGAGCAACCCGGTCGCGGCCGAATTATTGCTCGCCATTCGCACGCATGACCTGCCGGTCGATCGGCTGTCGAAACTGATCGATGCGCATATCTTCGATCTCTACAACGACCCGATGCCCGACCTGCCGGTGCTGGAGAGCCACATCAGCGATACCCTCTCGACGCTGTTCGCACTGTCGGCGCGCATCCTTGGGCCTTCATCGGAAACCATCGATCATTGCGCCGATCACGCCGGCCTCGCGCAAGGCGTCGCACACCTCATCGCGACGCTGCCGTTCGATACCGCACGGCGGCAACTGTTCCTGCCGCTGGATATGCTGATGCAGCACGGTAGCAGCGCGGAGGAGGTCTTCGCCGGCAAGATCACGCCGCCGATCCGCGCCGCACTGGATCAGCTGATCGCCGGCGCACGCGAGCAACTGGCTACGGCGCAGGCGCTGTTGCCGGAAGTGCCGGCCGAAGCGCGGCGCGCGTTCCTGCCGCTGGCATTGGTGACACGCGATCTCGAGCGGATGGCGAACGCGGATGTCGATCCATTCGCGCTGCATGTGCGGTCACGACTGCGGACCTTGTGGACGCTGTGGCGGGCGTCGAAGTCGAAGATGTTTTCGTAAGGGCAGCCTCGTGCCCCGGATGCTGCGCAGCGCGCCGCCTGACGCTGCGAAGCATCGTTTGGGCGGCGTGGTGCGCTGCTGATCCGGGGCCCATGTTATTTAAGCTGCTTGGGTCCCGGATCTGCGGAGCAGCGTAAAGCCTCGCGATGCTTCGCATCGCCGGGCTGCACCGCGTCCGGGACACGAGGCAGCATTCAAACTGACGTAGTCGTCTGCTCCGCCGATTCAAAATTGAACCGGTCGCGCAGGTTCTTCCGCGATTCCAGGATGCCTTTCAGGAACACGCGGTCGGTGTCGCTGGTCATCAGCGGCTCGATCAGGTCGAGCTGGTTCATCGCGACGAGCTGCAAGATTTCGGTACGGATTTTTCCTGAGGTGTCGCGCGGCAGAGCGGGGATGACTTGCAGATGCTCGGGGGGCTTCGGACCTTTCGCGGCAGAGAGCGCTGCCTGCAACGGCGTTTCCAGGGCGACGTCATCGGCTTCGACGAAGGCATAGAGCCCGACGCCGGTGCGGCGGTCGGCGAAGGCGACGATCGAGACGTCGCGCACGGCGGGATTTTGCCTGATCAGTTCGGCCAGTGGTGGCGCGTCGTTGACGAGGCGGCGACCACCGCCTTCGCGGTCGGTGAAGTTGAAAATACCGCGGGTGATGGCGCGGTAGACCTTCTTGCCGGTCATCAGCCAGATCCGTGCGACCAACGACTTTCGCGACAGGATCTGCTTCTCCTTCGGCGTCAGCAATTCCGGTGCGTAAGAGCGCTTGTGCTTCAGCAGGTGGCGCAGGTCTTCATAGGCGGCGATGCGGAACAGCCGGCTGCGGCTTTTGAAACAGACCGCGAGCTGGAAGTCGGTGAGATAGGCCAGACCGTCGCTGCCGCGCAACCAGTTCTGTTCTTTCGCCAGATCGTTGTGGCAGACGCCGAGGCGATGCAGTTTACGCAGCGCGACTTTCGCGGAATGGAAGTAGGCGCGGTCGCCGACCGGCTTGGCAAGATGCAGCGCCACGCCATCGATGAAGCCGCGCACCAGCGCCTGCTTGCCGGCCCACAGCAATTCCGGCCCGACGTGGAGATTGCGCGCCAGCGTCAGCGCGCGGCGTTCCCGGGTGAACAGATGCAATGCCAGTCCATAGGACCACCACGGCACCTGATCGAGCCTTCGCAGCACCGCATCGACTTCGCCGGTGTTCGCGCGAAAGCGGCCGCGCTCGACGGTGGAAAACACGTCGCGCTTCAGCAGCACGCCTTCGGTCCAGTTGGCGGACAGCATGGTGGTGTCCTCTCTCGGCAAGGTCATCAAACGATCCTGAAGTTCAAATCGGCGCGTGGCGTCACGCCGCTACCGCGATCGCCAGGCTGGCGGCGATCCAGCTGTCGATGTCGGCCAGCGCGCGGGCGCTCATCGCCTGCTTCTTGGCGACGGTCTTCTCGTTGCCGCGCAGACGTCCGCCTTCGGCATTCTTGGTCGGCGGGCTGGCGAGCGGCGGGAACAGGCCGAAGTTGATATTCATCGGCTGGAACGAGCGCGGGCCGGCATCGATGGTCTCGATGTGGCCGCCGGTGATGTGGCCGAGCAGTGCGCCCAGCGCCGTGGTGACCGGCGGCGGCGCCAGTGACTGGCCCTTGGCGTCGGCGGCCGCATAGAGGCCGGCGATCAGGCCGATGCTGGCGGATTCGACATAGCCTTCGCAGCCGGTCATCTGGCCGGCGAAGCGCAGCCGCGGCTGCGCGCGCAGGCGAAGCTGCTGATCCAGGAGCTTTGGCGAATTCAGAAACGTATTGCGATGCAGGCCACCCAGGCGGGCGAATTCGGCATTCTCGAGGCCGGGAATGGTGCGGAACACGCGGGTCTGGGCGCCGTGCTTCAACTTGGTCTGGAAACCCACCATGTTGTAGAGCGTGCCGAGCTTGTTGTCCTGGCGCAGCTGCACGATGGCATAGGCCTTCACCGTGGGGTCGTTGGGGTTGGTCAGGCCGACCGGCTTCATCGGGCCATGGCGCAGTGTCTCGCGGCCGCGCTCGGCCATCACCTCGATTGGCAGGCAGCCGTCGAAATAGGGCGTGTTGAGCTCCCATTCCTTGAAGTCGGTCTTTTCGCCGGAGACCAGCGCATCGACGAAGGCGTCGTACTGCTCCTTGGTCATCGGGCAGTTGATGTAATCGGCGCCGGTGCCGCCGGGCCCGACCTTGTCGTAGCGCGACTGGAACCAGGCGACGGACATGTCGATGGAATCCTTGTGCACGATCGGTGCGATCGCATCGAAGAACGCCAGCGCGGTCTCATCGGTCAGCTCGCGAATCGCATCCGCCAGCGGCGCCGAGGTCAGCGGGCCCGTCGCGACGATGACGTTGCGCCACTCGGCAGGCGGCAGGCCGTCGACTTCGGCGCGGCTGAGGGTGATCAAGGGATGGTCGTTGAGCGCCCTGGTGACGGCATCCGAAAAGCCGTCGCGGTCCACCGCCAGCGCGCCACCGGCGGGCACCTGGTTGGCATCGGCGCAGCGCATGATCAGCGAGCCCAGCCGACGCATCTCGGCGTGCAGCAGGCCGACCGCGTTGTTGAGAGCGTCGTCGGAGCGGAAGGAGTTCGAGCAGACCAGTTCGGCGAGGCCATCGGTACGATGGGCGTCGGTCATCCGGTGCGGCCGCATCTCGTGCAGGATCACGGGGATACCGGCATTGGCGACTTGCCAGGCGGCTTCCGAGCCGGCGAGGCCGGCGCCGATGATATGGACGGAGTCGGTAGGGACGGGGGCTGTTGTCATGGCCCCGCATGTAGCGCGTTTTGGCGCGAAGTGGAATCCGCTTCGCAGCAATTGGCCGGTTTGTCCGTGCTTTTGGCGCTTCACACGACAGCGTCCGCGTGAAGCGGGCGCTATCCGTGAGGCGTCAGAGGCGACGGATCAACCGTTGTAGGCACCCGAAGCCACGCGCGGAATGTCCGAACGGTCGAGACCGATGTCGGACAGCTCGCGGTCGCTGAGCTGGGAGAGTTCGGCAACGTTGCGCTGATAGTCGCGGAACGCCTGGATCATGCGGATGAATGAGAGCAGCATTTTAGTTCTCCTTAGTTTGGTGGTTCATCTCTTGGAAGAAGAACCATCGTTGAAGTGAATATAGGGGACAATATCGCAGTGCAGCAGTTTGAATGTTGCGATGCAGCTAGGCGCCGACTGCATGGCTCAGGCAAGGAATGATTAACCTTTCGGCGCCCTGCCTTGTTTTTGGAAGCAGGGTGCGTAATTCAACACCTATGGCATCGAGATCCGGGTTAATTAATCAGTTAAATCATGCCTTTGCGAAGGAAGTTCCGCAGTTCGACGCGGAAGCAGCATGATCTGCCGCGACACTGTCTTGAACAAAATAAAGGTGTTGAGGGGCGGGTTTTCAACCTCTGGCGCCCGAAGTTCGGGTATGCATGATTCGCATGCGAGAGGTATGAATGATCCTGAGATCATTTCTTGGTGGGGATTCCAGGCCTCTTAACCGGCGTGACAACCTCATCGTCGGCCGTTTGGGTGGGGGCTGCGAGTTGGCAGGGCTCGACTGTGGAACTATGGAAGGGCAGTCGCAGGAGCCCCAGCGGTCTCGACGTCCGGGCAGTTGTCATTCCGGGGCGAGCACCGCGATCCTCTTCACGCGCCGGCGTGAATGAGATCGTGTGCAAGCGAGCCCCGGAATCCATAGCCACCGTAGGGAGCATGGCTTCGGGACTTGTTCCCCGGGCGCATGAAGATGCGCCCGTGGCCATCCCGCATGACAACCCATGTTGCTTGTCATCTTGCTCGTCATCGCGCCTCTGATCGAACGAACACCGGTGTCGTCACAAGCGTCACGACGGTCGTCTGCGCATGGTCGGCGGATTACATTTCTGTAAGTTTATTTCTGATGATGTCTGAATCGGCAAAAAACGAAGTGTAGTTCGTATCGATCACGAAAACCTCACGTTGAATTCATTGCCAATGGTATTTCGTGTTCTGTGATCGGACGTATCAATCCTTCCACAGAATCCGGCAATGACGCTGGATCTGGTGCGAAGGGAAAGTAACATGATCACAAGATTACTGGGAGCGGCCGCAATGGCTGCCGTCGTGCTCGCCACAGTGCCGGCTTCGGCCGCGCGGATGGAAGGTTGCAGCGGCAGCAACCTGATGAAAACCGAAACCGCCGTCGAAGCCATGGCGGACGGCGATGCGAAATGGGTCGCCTACAAGGAAATGACGGACGCGCAGACCGCGATGCTCGACGGCAAGATGGGCGTCTGCGCGGTGCATCTGACCAAGGCGATGCATATCGGCATGACGAAATAAACGCAGACGGAGACTGTTGTCTTTACGCTGAGCGAAGCAATCCGGTTACCTGATAGCAGGAACTGGATTGCTTCGTCGCAAGTGCTCCCTGGCAAGTGCTCCTTGGCAAGTGCTCCTTGGCAAGTGCTCCTTGGCAAGTGCTCCTTGTCAAGTTCTCCTTGGCAAGTGCTCCCCGCAATGACGAAGCTGAAGCCTCACGGCTCCTTGGCGAGCTGGCTGGCGAAATATGCGATGGTCTTCGAATAGACCTCGCTCTTGTTCCATTGCTGGATGACGGCAAAATTCGCGCTGCCGGGCGCAAAATCCTGGTCGCGCTTCCAGCCATAGCTGGCGAGATAGTTCGCGGTGGAGGCCAGCACGTCGGGCGCGCTGCGCAGCAGGTCGCGGCGCCCATTGCCGTCGAAATCGACGGCAAACTTCAGATAGGACGACGGCATGAACTGGGTCTGGCCGATCTCGCCGGCCCAGGCGCCGCGCATTTCGGCGGGCGTGAGATCACCGCGATCGACGATGCGCAGCGCGTCCATCAATTCGCCACGAAACATTTCGGCGCGGCGGCAGTCATAGGCCAGTGAGGCCACCGCGCGAATGGTGGGAAATTTGCCGATGTTGACGCCGTAGTCGGTCTCCAGCCCCCAGATCGCCACCAGCACGGGGCCCGGCACGCCGTATTGCTGCTCGATGCGGCCGAGCACCGAACCATATCGCTTCAGCATGTCGCTGCCGCGCTGCAGGCGCGGCGGCACCATGCGGCTGGAGAATTCCTCAAAGCTCTGCTTGAAGACCTGCTGGCCGCGGTCTCGCGACAGCACGCTGTTGTCCAGCGTCACGCCGGTCAGTGCGGCGTCAATGGCTCGCTGCGAAATTCCCTTGCCGGCGGCCTCTGCTTTAACGTCGGCGAGCCAGGCGTCGAAGTTGCCGCTGCCGCAGGTGGGGGCGGCGAACGCCGAGGCTGCGGGCGCGATCAAGACGGTACTGAGCAACAGCGCGCGGAAGAGGGGGCGGACGTTCATCAGGGCGCTCGTTTGGCAATCGAGAATGATACTTCGCACTGCGAAATGTCGCGGTTAACCGCGGCCAAAACAAGGCTTTGCGTCGTTGAACGCCCAAAGAGAAGCTGCCGGTTCAGGATTGAAACCGGCGGCGAAGACCATGAGGGGCGCGCTTCGATCTATTTGTCGTTGCGCCATTGAAACAGCGAGACCGGGAAGTCCGCGGCCGAGCGCTTGATCTTGTTGCGCGGCGGCAGCACCGGCGGGTTCGGGTTGCGTTCCACCACCTTGCGATAGAGATGCCAGGTGGCATGGCCGAGCAGCGGGATCACCACCGCAAGGCCGAGGAACAGTGGCAGCGAGCCCAGCACCAGCAAAGCGGCGACGATCAGGCCCCACATCGCCATCGGCACCGGATTACGCGCCACCGCGCGTAGCGAGGTGGTGACGGCATCCATGACATTGGCGTGACGGTCCAGCATCAGCGGAAACGACACCACGCTGATGCACAGCGCCACCACCGCGAACAGGAAGCCAACGCCGCATCCAACGACGATCAGCTCCCAACCTTGCGGGGTGGTCAGCACCTTTGAAACGAAGTTGGGAATTTCCGCCGCTGGCTCATTGCCGAACGCCGAGACGTAGATCGCCTGCGCCGTCGCGATCCAGACGATGAACAGCACCAGCAGCGCGAGTCCGAGACCGAGCATGGCGCCGAACGATGGCGAACGTAGCACATCCACCGCATGCCAGGCGGAGGCGTCGTCGCCGAGTTCGCGACGGCGGCTGAGTTCATAGAGGCCGAGGGCGGCGAACGGGCCGATCAGGGCAAAACCTGCGGCGAGCGGAAACAGCAGCGGCAGGATCGAATAACCGAGCACCGTGCGTGCCAGCAGCAGTCCGACAAGGGGATAGATCACGCATAACATGATGGCGTGGCTCGGCACCGCCTTGAAATCCTCCCAGCCGAGCCGCAGCGCGTCGGCGAGGTCGGCTGATGTGATGGTGCGGATGGCGGGTGCAGTCTGGGCGTCGGCCGTGCGTTGTGCAAACTGCGAGACATTGCCGGGATATAGCGAGGCCATGGTCGTGAACTCCCTGCGGTGCCGCGGTTCTCGTCACACTCGATCGAGCGTGCGGAGCCGCTTGCGGAAATGATCACGAACAAACCAGACGCGAGAGCAATGAACTGGTCTTGCTGCGACCTGTTGCGTGATCGTACGCGTGATCCCGCGCTGGCGTTGCTCACGCTTCGGTGAGCCGGGAGGATGCGCTCAACGCGGCGGCCAGCCTTTCGCCGCAATTGGCAGGACGGTTTCATGACGGTTTGGCAAACCGTTTTCGCCGCATTGGCAAGTGCGGCGCGGGCGGTTAAAACCAAAGCCCGGCTGGCTCAGCGCAGCCGGATCGGAACGACTGCCGCGCAAGACCCTACTCAATCATCAAGTTCATTGGGAGCGACGTAATGAGCATTTTCGGAAAGATCATGAGCGCGATTTTCGGCACCGGCGCCGGTGCAGCCACCTCCGGCACCACGCCCGCCGCTGGCGGTTCGGCACCTGCTGCCGGTTCGACTGCAGCTCCGACGGCCACCATCGACGTAGCACCGATCCTCGACAAGGCCGTCGCCGACAAGGGCGAGAAGCTGGAATGGAAGACCTCGATCGTCGACCTGCTGAAGGCGCTTGATATCGATTCCAGCCTGACGGCGCGCAAGGAGCTCGCCAAGGAGTTCGGCTACACCGGCGACACCAGTGATTCCGCGACCATGAACATCTGGCTGCACAAGCAGGTGATGACCAAGCTCGCCGCCAACGGCGGCAAGCTGCCGGCGGATATCAAGCACTGATTAACCGTCAAGCGATCGACCCCGAAGGCCCGCGCAAGCGCGGGCCTTTTTGTTTGCGCAAGCCGCGGCAAGGGAATATTGGGCGCCGACCGGCGTTCAATCGCAAGATGCGAACGATCAAAGACGTGAAGGGCATGTGATGGGATTAGCGGGACGCAGTCTGCTGGCGATCGCGCTGGCATGGGGACTGACGCTGCCGGCGCAGGCGGAGACGCTGAAAGTGCTCACTGCCGGCGCCTTCAAGCAGGTGCTGCTGGCGGTGCTGCCGCAATATCAGGCCATGGGCCATGACGTGCAATGGGAAACCGACACGGTCGGCGGCCTGGTCAGGCGCATCGAGGCCGGCGAGGGGTTCGATGTGGTGTTCGCCTCGCCCGCGGCGCTGGAGCAGTTGCGCAAGTCCGGCAAGGTCGGTGGCGATGTCGATCTCGCCCGCGTCGGTGTCGGTGTTGCCGTCAAAGAGGGCGCGGCGAAGCCCGACATCAGCACCGTGGACGGTTTCCGGCGGGCGCTGCTGGCGGCCAAAGCGGTGGCCTATATCGATCCGGCCTCGGGCGGCAGCAGCGGAATCTACGTGGCCGGGTTGATCGACCGACTCGGCATCGGCGATCAGGTCCGCAATAAATCCGTGCTGGTCAAGGGCGGCTATTCCGCCGAGCGCCTGGTCTCCGGCGAGGCCGACATCGCAGTGCAGCAGATCAGCGAATTGCTGCCGGTGAAAGGCGTGGTGCTGGCCGGTCCGTTGCCGCCGGAGATCCAGAACTATACGATCTATTCCGCTGCGTTGGCGCCCGGCACCAGCAAGGCGCCGGCCGCGCAAGTCCTGATCGATCTGCTGCGGGGCAGCGACGGCGCCGCCGCCATCGCCAGCAAGGGCATGGAGCCGATCGAGCGACCTGCGCGCGAAAAATAAGAAACCTGAACATCAAAGGAGAAGACCATGGACCATATCAATCGCCGGACCGTTCTCGCCACCGGTGCCATCGCGCTGGCCGGCGCCGCCGCGCAGAGCCAGCCGGCAAGGGCGCAGGCCGGGCCGAAGACCCTGTTTCCGCTGGATGCCATCACGATCCCGATCGTCGGCGAGAGCGATGTGTTTCCGGTACGGCGGATCTACTGCATCGGCCGCAACTACGCGGCGCATGCGATCGAGCGCGGCTCCGATCCGACCCGCGAGCCGCCGTTCTTCTTCCAGAAGCCGACCGATGCGATCCAGAATGTCGCGGTCGGCAGCGTCGCGGATCATCCGTATCCGTCGCTGACCAAGAATTATCACCACGAGGTCGAACTGGTGGCGGTGCTGAAATCCGGCGGCACCAATATCTCGCCAGAGAAGGCGCTCGATCATGTCTATGGCTATGCGCTCGGCCTCGACATGACCCGCCGCGATCTGCAGAACGCCCAGGCCGCCGAGAAGAAGCCATGGGAAATCGGCAAGAGCTTTGACCACGCTGCGGTGCTCGGGCCGATCCATCCGGTCAGCAAGACCGGGCACCTCACCAAGGGCGCGATCTCGCTGGCGGTGAACGGCACGGTGCGGCAGACCTCCGACCTCGACAAGATGATCTGGAGCGTCGCCGAGCAGATCGCGAAATTATCGGAAGCCTTCGAGCTGAAGGCCGGCGACATCATCTATTCCGGCACCCCGGAAAATGTCGGCCCGGTGGTCAAGGGCGACGTGCTGCTGTGCAAGCTGCAGGGCCTGCCGGACATGTCGATCAGGATTGTCTAGCTCGTCATTCCCCGACACGCCAATTGGCGTGTCTGAGAATGCGCTTCAGTCGGCGAAGCCGGCTGGAGTGCAGACCCGGAATTTCGAGATGTTTGGGCATCTCGGAATTCCGGGCTCGCTCGCAGCTGACGCCGCTCTCGCCCTCAGGCGCGCCAATTAGCGCGCCGGGGAATGACGGCGAAAAATATCAGCCCACCAGATCCGCAAATTCCGGATGCCGGTCAAGATAATCCATCACGAAGGAGCAGCCGGCCACGACCTTGAGGCCGTCGGCGCGGATCAATTCCAGCGCCCCCTTCACCAGCGTTGAAGCAATGCCGCGGCCGCGCAGCGCGCGCGGCGTCTCGGTGTGGGTGATGATCACCTTGCCGGGCGCAAGGCGATAATTCGCAAAGGCCAGCGCGCCGCCGACATCGAGTTCGAAGCGGCTTTGGGCCTTGTTGTCACGGATGCCGGCCGAGGTGCTGGTCTCGCTCACGATTGTTTTTCCTGCGGGGGAGTGGCGCTTAGTGGATGTTTCGACAGATCGGCAGCGTCCGGGTGCTTTTCAATATAGGCCTTCACGAACGGGCAGCGTGCGATCACCTTCAGGCCGTCGGCACGCACAAGGTCCAGCGCGCCCCTGATCAGCTTCGAACCGATGCCCTTGCCGGCCATCGCTTCCGGCACTTCGGTATGCATGAAGGTGATCGCATCGGGCGTCCTGGCGTATTCGGAGAAGGCGATGTGGCCGTCCACTTCAAGCTCGAAGCGGTGGAGCGAGGGATTGTCGCGAACCGCGTTGATGTCATTCATGGCATTCGATCCGTTGGCGCGTGCTGCGTTGTTCGCCGTGCGCGGAACCAAGGTAGCAATCATCATTGGACTGGAGCAATGCGAACGCACTGGCGACAGGCAGGCATGCGCACGTGCGCCGGGGCAGGCTACCGCGCCGCCTGGCGCCTTCTCGCGCTCCGCAGGTCGAAAATAGTTTTGGTGTGGTCTTGTAAAGTTCCAGGAGTTACCTATCTGCATGGCAGACATACGCCCCCGATGCGGCCGGATTGGTCGCTTGACAATCGGAGTGTCATGCCCGCCAGCCGCTGACGTATGCCTCTTTTAATGGGAGGTTTGTCATGTCGGAATTTCGGTTTCTCAGCACTCATCGAACATGGGAAGACTGGTGCGGCATGCTGCTTGGCGTGCTGATCGTGCTGTCGCCGTGGTTTCCCACGCAGGCAAGCCATGGGCTTGCCGGTGCGGACCATAGCGCGGTGATCATCAACACATTTACGGTCGGCATCCTGGTGTTTGGCCTTTCCCAGCTCCAGTATGTTGCGCTGCAGCGCTGGGAGGAGGTGGCTGAGATCTTTCTCGGCCTGTGGCTGATCGCCTCGCCTTATGCGCTCGGTTATTCCAGCGAGGGCATGCTTAGATTCATGCATACCAGCCTTGGCGGGATCGTGGTGCTGCTGGCGGCACTGCAGCTGTGGCAGGACTGGGACCTGAGCGATCAGGAAATGGCCCAGCACGGGCAATGACAACGCGCAATCAGGCCCGCCGGTCTTGTATTGAGACCGGCGGACCTCGCCTCGCACATCACGCCGACTTCGCTGCATGCGCGCAGTAACAGGCTCGCAAACGCGGCGCGCAGCCGGGTGCCCGGAAGCAGCCACGGTGCCGCGATTTCCCCCCGAATAATGGTGCAAGATCAACAGGGGTCTGCGAATGATGGCCCCCTGCGGCGCTTGCGCATGCTAGGATCGCTGATCGCGCGCCGCGCCAACTCGCGGCGCGTTTGTAATTTGCAAGCGCAGTGCCTCCGGCCCGCCGCCTATTCGTCAGGACACATCATGAGCAACGCGCCCAATCAAAAAGGCCCCAACACCAAGAAGAAGCAGAAGTGCAAGAACTGCGAAGGCAAGGGCTTGCTGAAGAAAGGCGATGCCGTGGTGAAGTGTCAGCGCTGCAAGGGGACGGGGTTGAGGTGAGATTCTGGGTCTTTCGGCATAACAAACTAAGATATTGCCTCTGGCAGCCGAAGTTCAATAGATTGAATGTAGCGGTCTTTCGTTCCTTTGGCTTCATTAGCGTGTGAAAATAAATTCAAAAACAGCCGTTATGAGACGCTAGGCGTGATGCAGGCAGAAAGAATTTCCGAGATCGGGGTTGTGGTCAGCGATACTCCGTCCGATCTCAAGCAGCACATTTTGCTGTTTGATTCAGTTGCCTTCGTGGACGTTGACACAAAAATTAAGAAGCTCCGAGCAAGAAACAAGATCGAGGGGGACGACAAATTAGACGCCCTGGCGAACGACATTGAATTCCTCGCATCGCAGAACCTCATTTACAATACGAGTTCGAACGCAGAAAGCGTTGCGGAGTTTGTGGAGTCCCTGCCGTTTGAAGATACACAAAAGCAGTTCGAAATTATTGAGAGGTTCGAAAAAAAAACTTACCAAGATGAAGCCGGCTGTGCTCAGACAGTTTAAGCGAGCACGGAAACGCTTCCACGAAGGTAAGGAGACTAATCTTGAGAAGCTGACCGATTCTTTCAATGAAGTTATGGTGTTTGATAAGGTCAAAGAATTCTATATGGCGAGAATTCTTGCCAAGAAAATTCAGTTTGAAGGATTTCAGGCGGTTACTTTATCGGATGAGTTTGACGCTTTCTTTGCGGCAGACCCCAAAGCAGCTACATCGGATGTCATTCAAGTTGTTTTAAATAAGATCCCGTTACCTGATGAAAACACACCTTGGGAAGCGGTGCTCGATTTTAGGTCTGATCCGAAGACTAAGCACTATCTGAACGGATTGAGATTATGGATGGCGGAGCTCACGAAGAGCAATCTATCAAAAATAGAGTTAGAGCAAAAACGTACGCATCCGGCCAAGACCCCGGCCTTAGCGATAGCCGGATGAGCGCGCGCTTAGGCTGCTGCGGCGGTCTTTGGCCGCTGGGTTGTTTTCCAGGTCCAGGGAAGCAGCTCAGCGACTCTGCTGGCGGGATGATCTGGAAGCCGCGCCAGTACGTCAGCAAGCCAGGCTTGCGGATCGACGTCGTTCATCTTGCAGGTCTCGATCAACGTATAGATGGCGGCTGCGCGATGACCGCCAGCGTCTGAGCCCGCGAAGGTCCAGTTCTTTCTTCCAATCGCGATGCCGCGCAAGGCCCGTTCGGCGGCGTTGTTCGACAGGCAGACGCGGCCGTCGTCGAGGAAGCGGGTGAACGCTGCCCAGCGGTTAAGGCTGTAGTTGATCGCCTTGGCGGTATCGTTTTTCGTGGAGAGCAATGCCCGCTGCTGCCGCATCCAGATTTCAAGCTCGGCAGTGAGCGGCCGCGATCGTTCACGGCGCACGGCAAGCCGCTGCTCCGGCGTTTTGCCGTTAATGCTGCGCTCGATCTCGAAGAGCATGTCGATACGACGCACGGCCTCGCTGGCTATCGGCGCCTCTCCCTGTTTCACCAAGTCGACAAACTTCCTGCGGCCGTGGCTCCAGCAGGCCGCTTCAAGGATCGGAGCTGGCTTCCTTTGAGCCTTGTAGAGCTGGTTGTATCCATCAAAGGCATCGGCCTGCATCAGGCCCACATAGCCAGCAAGATGGCCTTGCGGATGCTCCCCGGCACGACTGCGCGAGTAATGGAACGACGCCGCCGGTGGGTCTTTGCCGCCAAACGGACGGTCATCGCGGACATAGGTCCAGATCCGGCCGACGACAGTCTTCAGTTTCGCCAGCACCGGCACGGTCGTGTCGTCGGCGTGGATGCGCTCGGCGCTCAGCACATGCGCCCGGATCGCCTGGACCAGCGGATCGAGCGCTACCACGCAGGCCCCGACCCGATCCGCCAGCGTCGAGACATCGATCTCGATTCCCTCGCGAGCAAAGGTCTTGCTCTGCCGGTTCAGCGGCTGATGCAGCAGGAACTTGTTGACCAGCACCATCGCCAGCAGGCTCGGCCCAGCGAAGCCGCGCGGGATCGGATGGGAGGGTGCCGGCGCCTCGGTAATTGCCTCGCAGTCCCGACAAGAGAACTTCTCACGGACGTGCTCGATAATCTTCCAGCGCCTTGGTTCGCATTCAAGCGTCTTCGATACCACCTCGCCAAGCTTGTGAAGCCGTTGGCTGCCGCATTTGCCGCAGGCACACGGCGGCGGCTCGACAATGCGCTCCACCGGCAGATGGTCGGGCAACGGCCGGCGGGCCGGCCGGGGATTGTTGGCGCGCTTCTCCTGAGCGGCTGCTGGCGCCGCGATCTCGGCCTCTGTTTCCTGCTCGGCCTGGGTTTCTTCAAGATCCTCGATGGCGAGCTCAAGTTGCTCGACCAGCAGCCTGCCGCGTTCAGAGGATTGCCCGTACTGCTCGCGCCGCGCCTTGGCCAGCATCAGCTTCAGCCGTTCGATTTCCAGACGACCGACGGTCACTTCGCTGGTTGCCAGCGTCAGCAATTCGCGCTGCGCCAGGATCATCGCGTGCGCGGCGGCAAGGTCGGCGGGAAGCGGATCGGAGGGGCTCGTCACGATGACGAATCAATCATATTCGTCGCAAAAAATCGTGCGCGATCTTCGTCGTAAGACAAAAAATATCAGCTTAGCCGGAAGCCTGTGGACGCCAGGTTGCCTGCGGCATGCGCCAGTCAATTCCGGACAGAAGATAGGATAATTGCGCAACGCTGATCGTGACAACGCCGTCTGCAAGGGATGGCCACAGGAAGCGGCCGCGCTCCAGTCGCTTCGTGAACAGGCACGCGCCTTGACCATCATGCCAAATAATCTTGATCAGGTCGCCGCGACGGCCCCTAAAAACGTAGAGATCACCAATATGAGGATCGCGCTTCAAACCCTGCTGCACGAGTCGCGCGAGGCTGGGGAATCCGCGCCGCATGTCGGTATGACCCGTCGCAAGCCAAACCCGTACATTGCCAGGTATCGCAATCATCGACGTTCCAGCACGTCGAGAACCCGCGCCAATGCATCCGCGTCGACTTGCGCATCCACCCGGACGCGTCCCCGGCTGCCAAAATCAATCTCGATCAATCCAGTGCGGGCGACCGGCACCGGCCGCACCCGCCTGTCGGCCTCCGGCACAACCTTGGCGGCTTGCTCGCCCGTTTCCGCGGCGGCAATCTGCACCAGCGCAAAACGCGGCCCGACCTTCTCGACCGTTCGCGCCTGCCGTCGCCAGGTGAACACCACGCTTGCCGCAATCCCGTTGCGGCGCGCAACCTCTGTCACCTTCGCGCCCGGCGCCAGCGTCTCTTCGATGATCCGAATCTTGTCGTCATGCGACCAGCGTCGCCGCCGCTCGACCCCGCCTAAAACCTCAACCCGCATCGCCTGATGACCTTAAAGCTAGACTTAAGGTCACATGCTTCGCGAGATATCCCGTTCAAACAAGGCGGTCCTCGTCGGACGCGTACGCAAAAACTAGAGTGGCTTCTATTTCAACAGTCCGAACACATCCGACTTCATCGAATGACATCTAATTTGGGAGTGATGGCGAGCATTTTTATGGGAGGAATGGAAATGTTAGAGGACGCCGCAAAATTTAGGCTTGGGAATATTGCGCGGGCGTTGGTGTCATTATCGACTAGAAAAGCAGAACTTCTTAAGAGTGAATTGTCGAGTCCTGCCAAAGAAGTTAGCTACTTGCTCCGCGCCAATAAAGCCTTTCCATCTGACAATAGACGATAGCCTCACTCCGCCGCCTCATCCGTCCTGCGCTTCTTCGGCTTGCCCGCCTTTGCCAGCACCGGCGCCAGAAACTTGCCGGTGTAGCTCCTTGGCGCCTTGACGATATCTTCCGGCGGACCCCAGGCGACGATCTCGCCGCCGCCGTCGCCGCCTTCGGGGCCGAGGTCGATCACCCAGTCCGCGGTCTTGATGACTTCGAGATTGTGCTCGATCACCACCACGGTGTTGCCCTGCGCTACCAGCTCATGCAGCACTTCCAAGAGTTTGGCGACGTCGTGGAAGTGTAGTCCCGTCGTGGGCTCGTCCAGAATGTAGAGCGTGCGGCCGGTGGCGCGCTTGCTCAATTCCTTGGCGAGCTTGACGCGCTGCGCCTCGCCACCAGAGAGCGTGGTGGCCTGCTGGCCGACATGGATGTAATCGAGCCCGACGCGATGCAGCGTCTTGAACGTCTCGCGCACGCGCGGAACCGCCTTGAAGAAGTCGGCGGCTTCCTCGACGGTCATGTCCAGGACATCGGCGATCGATTTGCCCTTGAACAGCACTTCCAGGGTTTCGCGGTTGTAGCGCTTGCCCTTGCAGGTGTCGCAGGTGACGTAAACGTCGGGCAGGAAGTGCATCTCGATCTTGATGACGCCGTCGCCCTGGCAGGCCTCGCAGCGGCCGCCCTTGACGTTGAACGAGAACCGGCCCGGCTCGTAGCCGCGCGCCTTGGATTCCGGCAGGCCGGCGAACCATTCGCGGATCGGCGTGAACGCGCCGGTATAGGTCGCGGGATTGGAGCGCGGGGTGCGGCCGATCGGCGACTGGTCGATGTCGATGATCTTGTCGATATGTTCGAGGCCCTCGATGCGGTCGTGCGGTGCGGCGCCCTCGCTGGCGTTGTTGAGCTTGCGTGCGATCGCCTTGTAGACGGTGTCGATCAGCAGCGTCGACTTGCCGCCGCCGGAGACGCCGGTGACGCAGGTGAACAGGCCGAGCGGAATTTCCGCCGAGACGTTCTTCAGATTGTTGCCGCGGGCGTTGATCACCTTGATGGTGCGGCGATGGTTCGGCGGCCGCCGCTCCGGCACCGGTACCGACAGTTCGCCGGTGAGGTACTTGCCGGTCAGCGACTTCGGATTTTTCATCACCTCGGCGGGCGTACCCTGGGCGACGATATGGCCGCCATGGGTGCCGGCGCCGGGACCGACATCGACCACATAGTCCGCCGCCAGCACGGCGTCCTCGTCATGTTCGACGACGATCACGGTATTGCCGAGATCGCGCAGCCGCCGCAGCGTGTCCAGGAGCCGGGCATTGTCGCGCTGGTGCAGGCCGATCGAGGGCTCGTCGAGCACGTAGAGCACGCCGGTGAGGCCGGAGCCGATCTGCGACGCCAAGCGGATGCGCTGGCTCTCGCCGCCGGACAGCGTGCCGGAAGCGCGCGCCAGTGTCAGGTAGTTCAGGCCGACGTCGAGCAGGAACGACAGCCGCTCGCGGATCTCCTTGAGGATGCGGACGGCGATCTCGTTCTGCTGCTTGTTCAGCATCGCCGGCACGGTCTCGAACCATTCGCCGGCCTTGCGCACCGACATCTCCGAGATCTCGCCGATATGCTGGGCGCCGATCTTGACGCTCAGCGCCTCCGGCTTCAGCCGAAATCCGTGGCAGGCGTCACAGGGCACGTCGGAAAAATACTTGCCGAGCTCTTCGCGCGCCCATTCGCTTTCGGTCTCGCGAAAGCGGCGGTCGATATTGGTGACGACGCCTTCGAACGGCTTCTTGGTGTCGTAGGAACGGACGCCGTCCTCATAGGAGAACTTGATCTCGTCGTCGCCGGAGCCGTGCAGAATGGCGTTCTGGGTTTTCTTCGGCAGATCCTTCCACTTGGTATCCAGCGTGAACTTGTAGAACTTGCCGAGGGCGGTCAGGGTCTGGATGTAATAGGGCGACGACGACTTCGCCCATGGCGCGATGGCGCCCTTGCGCAAGGTGAGGTCCTTGTCGGGAATCACCAGTTCGGCGTCGATGGTCTGCTCGACGCCGAGGCCGCCGCATTTCGGGCAGGCGCCGTAGGGATTGTTGAAGGAAAACAGTCGGGGCTCGATTTCCGGAATCGTAAAACCGGAAACCGGGCAGGCGAACTTTTCCGAAAACAGGATTCGCTCCGCGCCGGTCTTGTCGTGGATCTTCGCGACCTTCTTGTCGGACTTCTTCTCGTTGGGATCGGCCGGCGGCGCGTCGGCATATTCGATCACCGCGAGGCCCTCGGCGAGCTTCAGCGCGGTCTCAAAGCTTTCGGCGAGGCGCTGGCCGATGTCCGGCCGCACCACGATGCGGTCGACGACGACGTCGATGTCATGCGGGAATTTCTTGTCGAGCACGGGGGCTTCGGCGAGTTCATGAAAGGCGCCGTCGATCTTGACGCGCTGAAAACCCTTCTTGAGGTACTCCGCCATTTCCTTGCGGTATTCGCCCTTGCGGCCGCGCACGACGGGCGCCAGCAGGTACAGCCGCGTGCCTTCCGGCAGCGCCAGCACGCGGTCGACCATCATCGAAACGGTCTGGCTCTCGATCGGCAGCCCGGTCGCGGGCGAATAGGGGATACCGACCCGCGCCCACAGCAGGCGCATGTAGTCGTAGATCTCGGTGACGGTACCGACCGTGGAGCGCGGATTCTTCGAGGTGGTCTTCTGCTCGATGGAGATGGCGGGCGACAGGCCGTCGATCTGGTCGACGTCCGGCTTCTGCATCATCTCCAGAAATTGCCGGGCATAGGCCGACAGCGATTCGACGTAGCGTCGCTGGCCTTCGGCATAGATGGTGTCGAAGGCGAGCGAGGACTTTCCCGAGCCGGACAGGCCGGTGAACACCACCAGCTTGTCGCGCGGGATCTCCAGATCGACGTTCTTCAGATTGTGCTCGCGGGCGCCGCGGATAGTGATATTCCGCAGCGCCGAACCGGCAGCCTGGCGCTTCGCCTTGATGACTTCGTCCATAACAGGCAATTCCCCGACGCGTGAGGCGCGCCACATCCGGGCGCGCACCGCCGGACCTGCCGGGATCGAACGCCAATTGATTGTCTTCGGAACATAGGAAGAACGAGGGCGGATTTCCAGTGCTCCGCAGCAACCATCAACGGATTGTTGGCGGCCGGGTTGCGGTGCTGCATCCGGGAACGCGGGCCACACAGCAAAAAGCCCGGCGCTGAGGCCGGGCTTTTCGGATTTCTGACGTTAGTCAGGCGCTGTGCTTACTTTTCTCAATACTTGGCAACCACCGGGCCGCCCCATTTGTAGTTGATGCGGGCGGTGACGAGGTCGACGTCCTGCTTGACGCGCTCGGTCTGGCTGAGGATGCCGGAGGCCGAATAGAAGTCGTTGTTGCGCGAACCCATGAACAGATGGTCGTATTCGATGGCAACAGACCAGTTCGGGGTGAAGCCGTATTCAAGACCGACACCGACCGTGCCGCCCCAGCGTGTTTCCTTGGCGGACGCTGTAGTGGCACCGCTGGCAAGGAGATAGCGATCATACTTGTCGCTGGTGACAGCGGCGCCGCCCTTTACATAGAGCAGTGCGCTGTTCCAGGCATAACCCACTTGCCCGGTGAACAAGCCGAATGCGTCGATCTTGGACCGGAGCCCGATCACTGGGCTCAGCAAGCTGCCCGATGAACCCTTGAGGTCAGCCCAGTCGCCCTGTGCTTCGAGGCCGAACACCCAGGCGCTGCTCTGCCAGCGATAACCGATCTGGCCGCCCGCGACGCCGCCGTCCGCGTTATGGCAACCGTCGTCGGAAGCGGTTCCAGTGCTTCGCGAGATCAGGTCCCAGCACTTGTGGCTCGATCCCCAGCCGCCGTTGGCGCCGATGTAGAAGCCTGTCCAGTCATACACTGCCACGACAATCGGCGGCGCCTTGGTATAGGGCCGCGCCGCGAGATCGGCAGCGGAAGCGGAGGTGGCAGCGCCGAGAACAGCGACGGCGACGGTAGCGAGCAAAATTCGTTTCATTGAGAATCTCCCAAATAATGCCTGACTCATACAGGTATTGGGTGGAGGATGCTGTCACCGGCGCGCAACATTCCCAGGAAAATGCGTGTGGATATGGTCCATTGCACGCACACGTGGTTTTTAGCGCACTGCGCGGGCACGCGGGCAGCCGAAAGCATCGCCACAGGGTTGCTTCGGCCACAAACAAAAAAGCCGGCGTTTCCGCCGGCCTTTTTCAATCTTGAAACCCTCAGGTCAACGAAGCTCAGTACCTCGCGATGACCGGGCCGCCCCACTTGTAGTTGATACGGGCGGTGACGATATCGGCGTCGCCGCTGACGCGCGCGGTGCCGAAGAAAAGCCCTCCCGGCGTGGTCAGATCATAGTTCTTGGAGCCGATGAACAGATGGTCGTATTCAACACCGAACGTCCAGTTCGGCGTGAAGCCGTATTCGAGGCCAACACCGACCGTGCCGCCCCAGCGGGTGGAATCGCCTGCCGAGGCGAGCGTGGCGCCGCCGACCGTTGCGACATCCCGGTAATTGTTGCTGGTGACTGCGGCGCCGCCCTTCACATAGAGCAGCGTGTTATTCCAGGCATAGCCGATCTGACCGGTGAACAGGCCAAACGCGTTCATGCGGGACTGCAGTGTCTGGGGCGCAAAAACCTGGCTGACATTGCTGCCTTTCAGGTCAGCCCAATCGCCCTGGGCTTCGAGGCCGAAGACCCATCCAGCGGTCTGCCAGCGATAACCGATCTGACCGCCGGCGACGCCGCCATCGGCGTCATGGCAACCCAGAGCGGCGAACGGTGCGAAGGTCACGTCGGTGCCGCAGCGTCGCTGGGTGCCCCAGCCGCCGTTGGCGCCGATGTAGAATCCAGTCCAGTCATAGACGGTGGCAATAATCGGCGGCGCCTTGGTATAGGGGCGCGCAGCGAGGTCAGCGGCGGAAGCGGATGTTGCTGTGCCCAAAGCAGCGAGGGCGACGGTGGTGAGCAAAAACTTTTTCATGTCAATTTCTCCAGTCCCTGGTTGCTTCATTGAATTCGAAGCTTCGATCCCCGGCGCGAGCGCCAAACTCGACTCTATGGCGTCAAATGTAGCTCACGATTGCTCAAATCGCAGTCACCTGAAAGCCACACTCGCAGCCGAAATGAATCTCAGTGTAAGTTAATGAATTGTTTGTAATTTCGGCACCGCACCACAGCAGAATACCGACCGTTTCGCGGTTCCAAATCTACACCGCCGCTGTGGCGGTGATTAGATACAGGTCAGGGCTCCGGTTTTGGTAGTTCGGCCTTTTCATGAGAACAAAAATGGAACATAATTGCCCGCGATCCCCGTGGATAACCCGGTGATCACCGGCCTGCGCGGTGCGCGGACCGTATAGGGTCACAACAGCGGCGGTTTGCGCTGGCCTTGAGCCGGCGCGATCTCCAATCAGCAAGTTTCAGTTTCGAGAGTAGGAGAGCGGTGATGGCGGGAAGCGTGAACAAGGTGATTCTGGTCGGCAATCTCGGCAAGGATCCAGAGGTCCGGCGGATGCAGAATGGCAATCCGGTTGTGAATCTGACGGTTGCGACCTCGGAAAACTGGCGCGACAAGGCCACTGGCGAGCGCAAGGAAAAGACCGAGTGGCACCGGGTGGTGATCTTCAGTGAAGGACTGGCCAAGGTGGCAGAACAATATCTGAAGAAGGGCGCCAAGGTTTACATCGAAGGCGCGCTGCAGACCCGCAAGTGGACCGATCCGCAGGGCGTGGAGAAGTACTCTACCGAAATCGTGTTGCAGGGCTTCAATTCGACGCTGACCATGCTCGATGGCCGCGCTGGCGGCGGAGCAGGTGGTGGCGGTGGTGGTTACGGCGGCGATGACAATGGCGGCGACTTCGGCTCCAGCAGCCCGTCGAGCGCACCGCCGCGCCGTGTTGCTGCGGCCTCGGCCGGCGGCGGAGGTGGCCGCGGCAGCGACATGGATGACGACATTCCGTTCTGATCGTTCGCGGTTGAGTTGATGACTTCAGAAAACACCGGCGCCTCGCGCCGGTGTTTTGCTTTGAGGTGCATCGCGAGGCAGTCGCAGCGACGTTGACAGTGGAAAGATAAATGTAAATAGTATTTACATTGTTCCGCCACTGTCTATTCAGCCATCGCCTCTGAGGTCACTATGTCGCTCCAACCGCTCCTCGAGGCGTTGCCGCCGATCCCGCTGCACGCCTTCGCCGCCATGGCGGCATTCGTTATCGGCGTCGTTCAATTGATCGCGCCCAAAGGGACGCTCCCGCATAAGACCCTGGGGTGGATCTGGGTCGCGCTGCTGATGACCGTTGCGATCAGCTCCTTCGGGATCCATGGCGAAAGCTATCGGCTCTGGCAAAACTGGAGCCCTATCCATCTGCTCTCGATCTTCACACCGGTGATGCTGGTGATCGGTGTGATCCAGGCTCGCCGACGCCATGTCAAAGCACACGCCATCTTCATGACGTCGATCTTCACCGGCGCGCTGGTGATCGCCGGCATCTTCACCTTCGTGCCCGGCCGCATCATGCACACGGCCTTATTTGGCCGCTAGGTCGCCACTGGATTGCCGCACGATTCGGCCGCACCGGGCTGGCCTATTGGAGGCGTTGCCGCAAGGCCCCCGGGGCTCTCGTAAGCATTTGAAAAATCAGCAGGAAAATCCGGCTTCGCGCGGCGCCGGTGGGGTGGCTTGAAGGCGCGTGATGCGCTATATGATTCCAAGCAAAACCTGACCGGAAATCATCCTTGTCCGACACTGAAGATAAGAAGTCCGGGGAGCCACCAGCGCCCTCGGATATTCGTCCCGTTTCCATCCTTGATGAGATGAAACGCTCGTACCTCGATTACGCCATGAGCGTGATCGTGGCGCGTGCGTTGCCGGATGCGCGCGACGGTTTGAAGCCGGTGCATCGTCGGATTCTCTACGCGATGTACGAGAACGGTTTCGAGTGGAACAAACCATATCGCAAGTCGGCGCGAACCGTCGGCGACGTCATCGGTAAGTACCATCCGCACGGCGACCAGTCGGTCTACGACGCGATGGTGCGCATGGCGCAGACGTTCTCGATGCGGGTGCCGCTGATCGACGGTCAGGGCAATTTCGGCTCGGTCGACGGCGATATGGCCGCCGCGATGCGATATACCGAGTCTCGTCTGACCAAGATCGCGCAGTCGCTGCTCGACGACATCGACAAGGACACCGTCGACTACCAGGACAACTACGACGGCTCGTTCCGCGAGCCGCGAGTACTGCCCGCGAAATTCCCGAACCTGCTGGTCAACGGCGCCGGTGGTATCGCCGTCGGCATGGCGACCAATATTCCGCCGCATAATCTCGGCGAAGTCATCGACGCCTGCATCGCGCTGATCGACGATCCAACGCTCAGTATCGACGATCTGATCAAGATCGTGCCGGGACCTGATTTCCCCACCGGCGGCATCATCCTCGGCCGCGCCGGCATTCGGCTGGCCTATCACACCGGCCGCGGCTCCATCGTGATGCGCGGCAAGGTCGCCATCGAGCCGGCGCGCAAGGATCGCGAAGCGATCATCATTTCGGAAATCCCGTACCAGGTGAACAAGGCCACCATGGTGGAGCGCATCGCCGAGCTGGTGCGCGACAAGAAGATCGAAGGCATCTCCGATCTGCGCGACGAATCCGACCGCGACGGTTTTCGCGTCGTGATCGAGCTGAAGCGCGACGTCGTGCCCGAGGTGGTATTGAATCAGCTCTACAAGTTCACGCCGCTGCAGACCAATTTCAGCGCCAACACGGTGGCACTCGATGCCGGCCGGCCGCAGGTGATGAACCTGAAGGACCTGCTGACGATCTTCGTCGCGTTCCGCGAAGATGTCGTCACCCGCCGCACCAAGTTCCTGCTCAACAAGGCGCGCGACCGCGCCCATATCCTGGTCGGCCTCGCGATTGCAGTGGCGAATATCGACGAGATCATCCGCGTCATCCGCACCTCGCCGGACCCCAACACCGCGCGCGAAACCCTGATGGAGCGGCACTGGCCGGCCAGGGATGTCGCGGCGATGATCACGCTGATCGACGATCCCCGCCATCGGCTGGAAGAGGACGGCACCGCGCGGCTGTCGTTCGAGCAGGCCAAGGCCATTCTCGACCTGCGCCTTGCGCGCCTTACGGCCCTCGGCCGCGAGGAAATTTCCGAAGAGCTCGACAAGCTGGCGGTGGAGATCGCCGACTATCTCGAGATCCTGCGCTCGCGCGCCCGCGTCCAGAGCATCATCAAGGGCGAACTCAACGCGGTGAAGTCGGAATTCGCGACGCCGCGCCGCACCGCGATCATCGAGCATGAAGGCGAGGTCGAGGACGAGGATCTGATCCAGCGCGAGGACATGGTGGTGACGGTGTCGCATCATGGCTACGTCAAGCGCGTGCCGCTCTCGACCTATCGCGCGCAGCGCCGCGGCGGCAAGGGAAGATCGGGCATGGCGACCCGTGACGAGGATTTCGTCAGCCGGTTATTCGTCGCCTCCACCCATACGCCGGTGCTGTTCTTCTCGTCGCGTGGCCAGGTTTACAAGGAAAAAGTCTGGCGCTTGCCGATCGCGCCGCCGAACGGCCGCGGCAAGGCCATGATCAACATCCTGCCGCTGGAGCAGGGCGAGCGCATCACCACCATCATGCCGCTGCCGGAGGATGAGACCTCCTGGACCAATTTCGACGTGATGTTCGCCACCACGGGCGGCAATGTCCGCCGCAACAAGCTGTCGGACTTCGTCGATGTGCGCCGCTCCGGCATCATCGCGATGAAGCTGGACGAGGGTGAGAACATTGTCGATGTGCAGATCTGCACGGAGCATGACGACGTGCTGCTGACCGCCGCCGGCGGCCAGTGCATCCGCTTCCCGGTCTCGGATGTGCGGGTGTTCCAGGGCCGCAGTTCGATGGGCGTCCGCGGCATCGCGCTGCCTGAGAACGACAAGCTGATCTCGCTGACCATCCTGCGCCATCTGGACGCCAACTCCGAGGAGCGCGCGGCCTATCTACGCCGCGCCAATGCGGTGCGGCGTGGCGGCGTCGAGGAGCGCGGCATCGTGGAGGACGAAGTCGCCACCGCCGAAACGGAGGAGGCGACCGCCGCGATCGAACTGGGCGAGCAGCGTTATGTCGAGATGTCGGCCAGCGAGCAGTTCGTGCTGACCATTACCGAGAACGGCTACGGCAAGCGCTCGTCGTCGTTCGAGTACCGGACCACAGGGCGCGGCGGCAAGGGTATCGCCGCGATGGCGGTGAACAGCCGCAACGGCAAGCTGGTGGCCTCGTTCCCGGTCGAGGACGACGACCAGATCATGCTGGTCACCGACAAGGGGCAGCTCATCCGCTGCCCGGTCGGCGGCATCCGCATCGTCGGCCGCTCCACCCAGGGCGTCACTGTGTTCAATACGGCTGACGACGAGCACGTGGTGTCGGTGGAGCACATCGGCGAGGCAGGCGAGGGCGAAGAACCCGAAGCCGGCGGTGCGCCGGTGGCGGAGTGATGGCGTAGCCGTCTTTAGCCCGGATGAGCGAAGCGATATCCGGGATGTAGTGCGTATTGAAATGTGCCCCGCATGTCGCTTTACCCATGCGGGGCACGCTTGCTCGCTGAATAAGGTGCCCTTTCGGAGTTTCCGGTAGAATGGGGATGACAGGGCTCGATAAAAAGTGCGTTTTCGCAACGCACCTATCAAGATTCTCGTCATCCCCGCTCACATCAACCTGCGCTCTTCGGCACCGGCGTATTGAGCAGCTGTTGCTCCCACAGGTATGCAATGCCGCTGCCGCCGGCATGCTGCGTCATCACCTCTGTCAGCTTGACGGCTTGCTCGGCCCTGGCCCAGTCGCGCTGCCATTCGGCGGCTACCGCCAGCCAGGTCATCATGTTGGCGCCGGCCGCGATCATGCGCTGGATGGCGACCTGATGGGCCTCGACCGAAACGGCGCCCGAGGCATCGGTGACAACCGTTACGTCCCAGCCCTCGCCGAGGGCCTGGATCGTCGGCATCGCGACGCAGATCTCGGTCCACAGGCCCGCGATGATCAGCTGCTTGCGGCCCGTTGCCTTGACGGCGTCCACCACCTTCGGGTCTTCCCAGGTGTTGATGAAGGTCCGGTCGATCACTTCCTGACCGGGAAAAACATCGGTGATCTGAGGGAATAGCAGACCGCCGCGCTCGGCGAGCACGGTGGTCAGGATGGTGGGGACGCCGAACGCCTTGGCGGCCTTCGCCAGGCCCGCCGTATTGTTGATCACCATCTGCGGTTCGTGGCTGTTCACGTTCGCGAGCTGGTAGGGCTGGTGGTCGATCAGAACGAGGACCGAGTCTTCGGGACGAAGGAGCGACGCAAGGCCATTACGAAAGGTCATGAATACATCCTCTGCTGCTGTTATGTGTGAGGTTGGTTGCCGGGAGACATGTGACGACAGCGGCACTGCCTGGACGCGGTATTGCCGTCCCCGGGTGTGATGAGGTAGTGCCCTTCCGTGGCAAGCTGTGTCGCGGAATGAGGAACGCCGAATTGGACATCGAAGCGCTGCGGACATTCGTGGAAGTTGCCGATGCCGGGGGCGTTTCGCCCGCCGCGCGCCGGCTCGGCGTCTCCAAGTCGATCGTCAGTCGGCAGCTTTCTCGCATTGAAGCGGAACTTGGTGTGCAGCTTCTCGCACGAACCACGCGCGGCGCTGCGCTCACCGAAGCGGGAGTCGCGTTTCGCGACCATGCAGCGCGAGCTTGCGCCGAAATCGACGCGGCCAGGGAATTGCTCCTGCCTGATGGTGAGCTTTGCGGCCGCTTGCGCATTGCCGTGCCGCTTACTTTCGGCCCAACGCACTTAGCTCCCGTGCTTGCGGACATGGCGCGACGGCACCCGCAACTCCACATCCATACGGTCTACAGTGATCGCTTCGTTGATCTCATCGCCGAAGGTTTCGATTGCGCGATCCGGATTGGCTATCTTCCGGACTCCAACCTGATCGCGCGACACGTCGGGCCTATCTATGGAAAACTGGTCGCGAGCCCGGACTATATCGAAGCGCATGGTTCCCCCGAGACGCCGGACGAACTCGTTGCGCATCAGGCTCTCATGCAGGGCACAGAAGCCTGGCAATTCATGGATGGCGACAAGACAATCACGGTGCGTCCGCAAGGGCGCTTCAAAGCCGACAACGGCACAGCTCTCCGCGCCGCAGCATTGGCAGGACTCGGCATCGCTTGGCTCCCCGATGGCATCACCCATGACGATGTCGCCTCCGGAACGCTTGTTCCGGTAATGACACGCTATCCGCCACCACCGGCAGGTGTCTATGTCATCCGCCCGCCAAGTCAGCATCCCGTGCGAAAGGTACGAGTCCTCACCGAAATGCTCATCGCGTGTTTCGCAGAGGCTCCGCGCCTTGCGGGCGTCGATCGCTAGAGCGCGAACCAATCGGACGATCATAGTAACGGCCGGCGTGGAATCAAAAAGCCCCGGCAAAACCGGGGCTTTTTGATTCCAGTTCTTTGAAACTCGGTGCTTAATGACGGTCTGTGGTCACCAGACGGACTTCGCGGACAGTGATCGTCTTGCTGGCTGCGTTACGCAGGCAGGAGGCCTCGAAGTTCGGCCAGGCCTGCTGCGAGCAGTCGCGGCCGGCCGAGGCTTAAGTCGCGCGAGGCTTAAATCTCGATCTCGGTGCCGAATTCGACGACCTGCTTGGTCGGTACGCCGAAGAACGCCGCGGAGCGCTCGGCGTTGCGCTGGAGGAACGCGAACACCGTCTCGCGCCAGACCGCCATGCCGGCGATCTCTTCGCTCGGGATGATGGTCTCGCGGCCGATGTAATAGGTGATGTCATCGAGATCGATGCCGGGCAGCTTGCCCTGGGCGCAGGCGAGCGTCAGGCCTTCGGAAATCGTCGGATACTGCATGAAGCCGTAATGCAGGATGACGCGGGTGATACCTTCGATCACTTCGATGATTTCGACGCGGTCGGCATCGGGGATGCGCGGTACCTCGGCGATCAGCACGGTGACCAGCAGGACACGCTGGTGCAGCACGTGATTGTGCTTGACGAATTGCGTCAGCGCCAGCGGCACGCCATTCGGCGTCGAGGCGAGAAACACCGCGGTGCCGTTGAGCCGCGCATGGCAGCGGCTGACCGCGGTCTCGATCAGATCTTCTTCCGGCTGCCGCAGCTTGCCGCGCGCCGCCTCGACCAGCTTGACGCCGCTGCGCCAGGTCAGCATCAGGAACGCGACCGCGCCGGCCAGCAGCAGCGGGAACCAGCCGCCCTCGAACAGCTTTGTCGAATTGGCGGCGAAGAAGATGCAGTCGATGATGAAGAAGAAGCCGTTCACCGTCACCACCACGATCGGCGAGTAGCCCCATTGCAGCGCGACCAGGGCGGCGAGCAAGGTGGTGATCGCCATCAACAGCGACACTGCGATGCCATAGGCACCGGCTAGCGCGTCCGATGTGCCGAAGCTGAACACCGCGGCAAGCGTCGCCGCCGCCAGCAACCAGTTCACCAGCGGCACATAGATCTGGCCGATCGCGTGGCTGGTGGTGTGCCGGATCTGCATTCGCGGCAGGAAGCCGAGCTGGATCGACTGCTGGGTCAGCGAGAACACGCCGGAGATGATCGCCTGTGACGCGATCACGGTCGCCACCGCGGCGAAGGCTACCAGCGGATAATGCAACCAGTCCGGCGCCAGTTGATAGAACGGATTGTCGATCGCCGTGGGGTCGGTGACCAGCAGCGCGGCCTGGCCGAAATAGTTCAGCACCAGCGCCGGCAGGGCGATGGCGAACCACGCGAGCCGGATCGGCATCCGGCCGAAATGGCCCATGTCGGCATACATGGCTTCGCCGCCGGTCACCGCCAGGAATGCGGCGCCGAGAATGGCGAAGCTGATGTGGAAGTCCTGGTGGATCAGGAAATTGAAGGCGTAAAACGGGCTCACGGCCGCCAGCACGGCGGGGGCCTGTACGATGCCGTGGATGCCGAGCAGCGCCAGCACCGCGAACCATCCCAGCATCACCGGCCCGAAGATGCCGCCGATGAAGCCCGCGCCCTTGCTCTGCATCAGGAACAGCCCGATCAGGATGACGACCGTCAGCGGCACCACGGCGGGCGCCAGCGACGGCGCATCGACCTTGAGGCCTTCGATTGCTGATAGCACCGAGATTGCTGGTGTGATGGCGCCGTCGCCATAGAGCAGGGCGGCGCCGACCAGGCCGACCACCAGCAGATGCACCCGCCAGGTGCCCGGCTGCGCGTTGCGCGCCGAGAGTAGCGCCAGCAGCGCGACGATGCCGCCTTCGCCGCGGTTGTCGGCGCGCAGAATCAGCATGGCATATTTGACGGAGATGATCAGGATCAGCGCCCACAGGATCAGCGACACCACGCCAAGCGTCGCATCCGATGTCAGCGGGCCGCCATGCGCGGCGGCCTTGACGGCTTCCTTGAGGGCGTAAAGCGGGCTGGTGCCGATGTCACCGTAGACGACACCAAGCGCGCCAATGGTTGCCGTGAGAGGAAGTCCGCCGGAGCGGGGTGGCGAGGAAACGGGAATGGCAGTCACTGGCGGCCCTCAAAGGACTCGCGCCGATGCGCGTGTGCGATCCGGGCAGTCTGCGACGCAACGTCGCGAATTGCTACGGAATTCAGGCGATGGAATCAGGCGATGGAATTGAGCGGTGGTTTACGCGGCTGATGGCAACAGCGGCAAAGTCACATCCGGATGCCGAAGCGACATCGGAACGCCCTCGGTTTCGCCGAGGGCGGGGTATTCTTGTCCGGCTTAGCGGCGCTCGGCGGTGACGAGGCGGGCTTCGCGGATGGTCACGGTCTTGGTGACGGCGTTGCGCAGGCAGGAGGCTTCGAAGTTGGGCCAGGCCTGCTGCGAGCAATCGCGGCCAACGGGGCGGATGTCGAGGCGGTCGGCCTTGGCCAGCGCCACCGGCACGGAGGCCTCAACCTGCGGGGCAAAGCCCGGGAGAACGGTGAGGGCGGCAGCAATGAACGCTGCAATGGCAATGGCGGAAAGAGCCTTGATCATGACGGTCCCCTGTCATCTGGGCCGTTTTGGCCCGGTTTGTTTGTCGCTTCCTGTGCTGCCCTGAATAGTCAGAGCCGGTTTCAGGAGGTTGTCGTCATCCAGGAATGAGGTTTCGTCGCACCCGGGTTTTGTTTCATTCCATTCCAAGGGACGAAACACCGGCTCGGAAAGTGCAATGTTTTCAGCATCGTCGTCCGCTCCCCCAATAGACGCGCTGACTCCCGGTCGGGTTCGATTCACACCGAAATAAACAACTGCCAGCCAGGCGATTCCTCCGGGGAACCAAGTCGGCTTGCGGCTCCGCGTGGGGCGCGGTAGACGAGGGAATGCCCCGTATCGCGCTCTATCCCGGATCATTCGACCCCGTCACGAACGGCCATCTCGACGTGGTCCGCCAGGCCGTTGGCCTGTGCGACAGGCTGATCGTTGCGATCGGCGTACACCCCGGCAAGAAGCCGCTGTTCTCCACCGAAGAGCGGCTCGAGATGGTCGAGAAGGTGTTCGCGCCTTTGGCCTCCGCCGCCGGCTGCGCGTTTGACTGCACGACTTACGACAACCTCACCGTCACCGCAGCGCAGAAGGCTGGCGCTACCATCATGATCCGTGGCCTGCGCGACGGCACCGACCTCGATTATGAGATGCAGATCTCCGGCATGAACGAGACCATGGCGCCGGATGTGCAGACGGTGTTTCTTCCGGCCTCGGTAAATGTTCGCCCGATCACCGCCACACTGGTGCGGCAAATCGCGGCGATGGGCGGCGACGTCTCGGCCTTCGTGCCGGCGGCGGTGGCCAAGAGCCTCAAATCCAAATTCGCCGGCTGACCGGCTTTCTCTGATCCGGAGTTTCCATGATCCGCATATTCGCTCTTGCCGCCGCGCTGCTCTGTGTGGCTCCCGCCCTCGCGCAGGCACCGGCCGTACCGGCCGCGCTGCCCGCCGGCCTCGACAAGGCCAACGCCATTGTGGTCGATACCACCAAGGGCCGCATCGTCTTCAAGCTGCGCAACGATCTGGCGCCGAAGCACGCCGAGCGCATCAAGCAACTGGCGCGTGAAGGCTACTACAACAACGTGCCGTTCCACCGCGTCATGGACGGCTTTATGGCGCAGACCGGCGACGGCCAGAATTTCAACGGCACCGGTGGCTCAAAGTATCCGAACCTGAAGGCTGAGTTCTCCCCCACGCCCTACAAGCGCGGCATCGTCGGCATGGCCCGGGCCGCTTCCGAGGATTCCGCGAATTCGCAGTTCTTCATCATGCTCGCCGAGAACCCCGGCCTGAACGGCAAGTACACCGTGGTCGGCGAGGTCGTCTCCGGCATGGACGTGGTGGACAAGCTGAAGAAGGCACCCCCTGGCTCGGCAAGCGGCGCCGTCACCGACCCGGACAAGATGGTGAAGGTCCAGGTCGCTTCCGACATCAAGTAAACAACGGCGATGGCGTCGCGCCGGGTTTCGTTTCTGGTCGCGGCGTCGCTGATGGCTTTCTGTTTCATTCAGGTCGACCGCGCATACGCTGCGGGTGACACAGTCAGTACGCTGGCCGAAATGTTCGCGAAACTGAAAAGCTGCTGGCGACCGCCCGCGCTGCCGCGGGGCCACCCGGGGATGCAGATCACGGTGCTCTTCAGCCTCAAGCGCAATGGGGAGATTCTCGGTAGGCCGCGGATCACCTTTGAAACGCCCGAGGCCTCCGAGGCCGACAGTATTGCCTATCGAACGGCTGTGATGGAGACGTTGCAACATTGCACGCCGATGCCATTTACCGGGGGCCTGGGCGACGCGATTGCCGGACGCCCCTTCACGCTGCGGTTTGACGACCGCCGAAACTTACCCAAACCAGTAGAGAAGAGAGCATGGCTGACAACGAAAATACTCTGATCCTCGAAACCACCCAGGGTCCCGTTACCATCGAGATGCGTCCGGATCTGGCGCCGGGCCACGTTGCCCGCATCAAGGAGCTGGTTCGCGAAGGCTTCTACGACGGTATCGTGTTCCATCGCGTCATCGATGGCTTCATGGCGCAGACCGGCTGTCCGCAGGGCACCGGCACCGGTGGTTCTGGCAAGAAGCTGAAGGCCGAATTCAACAACGAGCCGCATGTCCGTGGCACCCTGTCGATGGCCCGTGCGGCGAGCCCGGATTCCGGCGACAGCCAGTTCTTCATCTGCTTCGACGACGCCTCGTTCCTCAACAAGCAGTACACGGTGTGGGGCAAGGTCACCGAGGGCATGGAGAACGTCGACAAGATCAAGCGCGGCGAGCCGGTCAAGGATCCCGACAAGATCATCAAGGCGCACATGGCCGCCGACGCGGCCGCGTAAGCGATACACTCTCGCCAGAGTTCGTCATGCCCGGCCAAAGAGCGAAGCGCGGCTTCGCTGGATGCGCCGGGCATCCACTTTTATAGGCGCTCAAGACGTGGATGGCCGGGACAAGCCCGGCCATGACGCAACGCGACAGATCGACAACGCATGCGCACCGACCTTTTCGATTTCGAATTACCCGCCGCCAATATCGCGTTGCGTCCCGCGAGCCCGCGGGATTCCGCGCGCATGCTGGTGGTGCAGCCGGGTGCTGCGCTGGAGGACAATGTCGTTGCCGACCTGCCGCAATGGTTGCGGCCCGGTGATCAGCTGGTGGTCAATGATACCAAGGTGATTGCCGCGCAGCTCACCGGTCGCCGGATCGGCCGCGACGTCGAGACCAAGATCGAGGCGACGCTGATCAAGCGGCTCGACGGCTCGCGCTGGCAGGCATTGGTGAAGCCGGCGAAGCGGCTCATTCCTGGGGATACCGTCCGCTTCGGCAGCGAAGGCCGGGTCTGCCTGCTCGGCCATCTCGACGCCCAGGTCGAGCACAAGGGCGACGCCGGCGAGATCACGCTGTCGTTCTCGTTTCACGGCCCGGCGCTGGATCAGGCCATCGCCGAATTGGGCGCGCCGCCACTGCCGCCCTACATCGCTTCCAAACGTGCGCCGGACGAGCGCGACGCCGCCGACTATCAAACCATGTTTGCCATCCATGACGGCGCAGTTGCCGCTCCTACCGCCGGGCTGCATTTCACGCCGGCGCTCGAGGCGGCGCTGCGCGAACGCGGCGTTGGCCTGCACCGGCTGACGCTGCATGTCGGGGCAGGGACGTTCCTGCCGGTCAAGGTCGACGACACCGACGAGCACAAGATGCATGCGGAGTGGGGCACGATCTCGCGCGAAACAGCCGACGCACTGAATGCGGCGCGCGCCAGCGGCGGCCGGATTGTCGCGGTCGGCACGACGTCGCTGCGGCTGCTGGAGAGCGCAGCCAGCGAGGACGGCCTCATCCATCCCTTTGCCGACGACACCGCGATCTTCATCACGCCGGGCTACCGATTTCGCGCGGTCGATCTGCTGCTGACCAATTTCCATCTGCCGCGCTCGACACTGTTCATGCTGGTATCGGCCTTCAGCGGCCTCGACACCATGACGAAGGCCTATGCACACGCCATCGCGTCAGGCTATCGGTTCTATTCCTATGGCGACGCCAGCCTGCTGTTTCGGGACACATCCACCTCATGACCGTTGCCAATCATTTTGAACTCCTGGGCACCGACGGCGTCGCCCGCACCGGCCAGTTGACGACGCCGCATGGCGTGGTGCGAACGCCGGCCTTCATGCCGGTCGGCACCCTCGGCGCCATGAAGGGCCTGCACTGGCGCGAGGTGCGCGACGCCGGCGCCGACATCGTGCTTGGCAATACCTATCACCTGATGCTGCGGCCCGGAGCGGAGCGGATCGCGACGCTGGGTGGCCTGCAGAAATTCACCACCTGGAACGGGCCGATGCTGACGGATTCCGGCGGCTTCCAGGTGATGTCGCTGGCACAGCTGCGCAAGGTCACCGAGAAGGCGGTAACCTTCCGCTCGCATATCGACGGCGCCAGTTTTGAACTGTCGCCGGAGCGCGCCATCGAGATCCAGCGGCTGCTGAACTCCGACATCGCCATGCAGCTCGATGAATGCGTGCGGCTGCCGGCGGAGCGCGCCGACATCGACCGCGCCATGCAGCTGTCGCTGCGCTGGGCCGAACGCTGCAAGCGCGCCTTCGAGACCGCGCCGGAAGGCTACATGCTGTTCGGCATTGCCCAGGGCGGCGATGTGCCGGAGCTGCGCCGCGCCAGCGCCCAGGGCCTCGTGGAGATCGGCTTTCACGGCTACGCGATCGGCGGCCTTGCGGTTGGCGAGCCGCAGGAGGTGATGCTGGCAATGATCGAGGAGGTCGTCCCGATCCTGCCGCAGGACCGTCCGCGCTACCTGATGGGCGTGGGCACGCCGGAGGACATGCTGGAAGCTGTGGCGCGCGGCGTCGACATGTTCGACTGCGTGATGCCGACCCGCAACGGCCGCCATGGCATGGCGTTCACCCGCTACGGCCAGATCAACATGCGCAATGCCCGCCACATCGACGACCCCCGTCCGCTGGACGAGGAGAGCACATGGCCGGCGGCGCGGGATTATTCACGCGCCTATCTTCACCATCTGGTGAGATCCGGCGAGACGCTCGGCGCCATGCTGCTGTCGGAAATCAATATTGCCTACTACCAGAGCCTGATGCAGGGCATCCGTGCGGCGATCCAAGGCGGTACGTTCCAGGATTTTCGTGAGCGGACGCGTGCCGGCTGGGCGCAGGGCGACATCGCGCCGCGCTGATGGTCAGGCCTCGTTAGGCGCAGGCGATCTTTGGAAACGAATGCCGGGTCACGAAACCATAGCCACAGGTGTCACAGGTCCAGAGATAGCTCACCACGTCGTCGGTGAGGAACGCAGAGGCCTCTGCGGCGATCATGGAGTCGGCGCAAACAGGGCACGTCGGAAGGTCGCTTCCACGCGGAGACGGGCGGGACACCTTGGTCGAGCGTACTGCAGCAATCGCTGACATCGTGACCTCCTTGCCATCTAACCTCACTGAAGCATACGCTGATTTCTTTGACGGTGTCGCAACACAAATGCGTTGGTTTTAGGATTTTTGATTCCAACTATGTTTGCAATGCAGCGTGTTCAATTCCGCACTTGCGCCCGCCCACGCGCTGCCACAGATGAGTCATACCTTCGTATTTGCCTTCCTTCGCACTTGCCTTCGCGCTTGCACAAAATCGGTAGCAGGGGATTCTCCATGGATACATCGCCAGACCGCAATGCCACGCATCGTCCCGGCCGGGGCCGCATCTTTGGCAGCATCGTGGAGGCCACCGGTGACACTCCGATCGTCAAGCTCGTGCGGCTGCCGCAGCAGTATGGCGCCACCGCGACAATTTTAGCGAAACTGGAATACTTCAATCCGGCGGCCAGCGTGAAGGACCGCATCGGCGCCGCGATGATCATCGCGATGGAGAAGGCCGGCGTCATCAACGCCGACACCGTTTTGATCGAGCCGACGTCAGGAAATACTGGCATTGCGTTGGCCTATGTCGCGGCGTCGCGCGGTTACCGGCTGAAGCTGGTGATGCCGGAATCAATGTCGATCGAACGCCGCAAGATGCTGGCGTTCCTCGGCGCCGAGATCGTGCTGACGCCGGCGGCGCAGGGCATGAAGGGCTCGATCGCCACCGCGGAAGAACTGGTCCGGACCACGCCGAACGCGGTGATGCCGCAGCAGTTCAAGAATCTCGCCAATCCCGAAATCCATCGCCGCACCACCGCCGAGGAAATCTGGAACGATACCAATGGCCACATCGATTTCTTCGTCGCCGGCGTCGGTACCGGGGGTACCATCACCGGCGTCGGTCAGGTGCTGAAACCGCGCAAACCGTCACTGCGCGTCGTTGCCGTCGAGCCGGAGGAAAGTCCGGTACTGTCGGGCGGCCAACACTCGCCGCACAAGATCCAGGGCATCGGCGCCGGCTTCGTGCCGGACATATTGGACCGTTCGGTGATCGACGAGATCATCAAGATCAACAGCGCCACCGCGATCGAGACCGCCCGGGCGCTGGCGCGCAACGAAGGTATTCCCGGCGGCATCTCGTCGGGGGCGGCGATCGCCGCGGCGCTGCAGATCGGCAAGCGGCCGGAGAACGCCGGCAAGACCATTCTGGCGATTGTACCGTCGTTCTCGGAGCGCTATCTCTCGACCGCACTGTTCGAAGGAATCTGATCACAATGGCACAGCCGCCGCGGCGACCACGTACGCTCCAGGATGCCCGCAGCGAGGCTGAGGCCGCGTTCAAGCAGACCACGACCAAGGTGGTCGAGGCGCCGGTGAACAAACCGGCGGTGCCGGGCATCCGCGAGCTGGTGTCGCTGCGGATCGACCAGGACGTGCTCGAGCATTTCCAGGAGGGCGGCCCGGGCTGGCAGGACCGCATCAACGATGCGCTGCGCAAAGCCGCGGGCAAGTAGCTGGTGACGACGTCGCGCCGGCGGTTGTCCGCGCTTGGCGTTGCGCTTGTGCTCGCGATGGCTGCGACCGGTGGTTTCGCGGAATCTGTGCCCTTCAATTGCGTCATCCTGCCTGGCGAGACCCTGGCCAGCGTGATGATGACGAATTCACTGAGCGCTGACGCGTCCTGCATCGTGACCTGCAAGTTCTCGACCACGAAGTACGACAACAATCCGCAAATCACCTGCGCCAAGCCGGTGCCGGCCGGCAAGGAAGTCGAGATGTGCGAGATCGGCTCGGGGAGCGACAAATTCGTCAAGACGATCGGCGGCGGCGCCGACTGCGCTAAGCTGCCGTAGATTACGGTGTCTGCTCGCCGTGCCGACGATTATCAGGTGGCTGCGCGAACGGGGACAGGATCCGGGCTGCGCAGATTGAGCATATTGCCGGAAAGGATCAGCATCGCGCCGAGCACAGTGAAGATGTCAAGCCGTTCGGCATAGAGCAGCCAGCCGATGGTGGCGCTGAGCGGCACGCGCAGAAAATCCATCGGCACCACCACGGTGGCGTCCGCATACAGCATCGCGCGCGCCATGCAGAAATGCGAAAACGTGCCGCAGAACGCGATCACCACCAGCCAGCCCCAGACATAGGCAGACGGCCACTGCCAGAAATACAGCGCCGGGAAAAATCCGGCGGCGGATTGCACGACGATCATCCAGAAGATGATCCTCAGCGCACTGTCGGTCCGGGTCAGCGACTTGATCATGGTGATGGAAATGCCGAAGCCGAACGCGGCGCCGAGCGCGACCAGCTGGCCGAGATTGATCGCGCCGGCCGTCGGCCGAACGATGACGATCACGCCGATCAGGCCGAGCACGATGGCGGTGATCTTCCAGACCGTCATCCGTTCGCCAAGGAAGACCGCCGCCATGATCGCGATCCAGATCGGCATGGTGAATTCGATCGAGACCAGCTGGCTCAAGGGTATCAGCGTCAGCGCGAAGAACCAGCCGATCTGCGAGATGTAGTGCACCAGATTTCGCGTGACGTGGGTCAATGGCCGCGCCGTCTTCATCGCCGCAAAGCCGCCGTTGAACTGCAGGATCGGCCACAGCATGAAGAAGCCGATCACCGAGCGGATTTCCATCACCTGGAAAACGTTCAGCTCGCGCAGTGTCTCGCGCCCGGCGATAGCGACGAACAGCATCAGCAACAGCCAGCCGGCCATCCATAGCGCGGCGCGGGATTTGGATGGCGGGCGATCCATGGCGGCGGGCAAACCAGATTGTTGCGTTGCGAAATTCGAGCAGCGGCGAACGCATGAAAGGGGAGGTTGTATCGGCGACATCGTCAGGCTTTGCAACGCGTAAAACTGCCGGGGCTGCGATGCGTGGAGATGCGGTGGAGACTCCCCAAAACAAAACCCCGGCCGCGCGAGCGCAACCGGGGTTTCGAACTTACCGTGTGAGAAATGTTAGCTGCGCGACAGCGTGATGTTAGCGCCCCTGAACTGGCCCTCGGAACTGATCGCCACGTTCTGCTTGTTGCCCTTGGTGGTCATCGTCAGCCTGGCGGTGAAAGCGGGCGCCGTCACGATGACATTGAACTGGCCATTGCCGGCGCGGCCCTCAAGCGAACCGCTGACATTGCGCGTCGTCTCGGCCCAGGTGCCAGACAGCGTGCCGCCCGTGGCGATGACATCGCTCTTCAGCTCGAACTTGTAGCTGTCGCTGGCGCAGAGCAGGGCCTGATTGAGGCCGGTGCCTTCGCTGCTGACGGCGTAAGTCGCCTTGCAGCGAATCCGTTCCTTCGAACCATCCTCGAGCGAGATCGTGCCATTGCCCGACCACACGCCGGCCATGCCGGCGAACGGCGCCGACTGCGCATGGGCCCCCGAACCCGAAAGACCAAGTGCCGCGCAGAAAACAGCAGTGCGCAGGAACCGCGAAGAGGTCGAACGAGATATCATGAGGTCATTCCCAGTTGCGAATTATTGACGAGAAGCTTCCCAGCGACCGCTGCACGGCACGCCGCCGGAGGCACCATTCCACTTGCCGGACCCGGTGTTGCCGGAGAGCTGGCCATTGGCATAAGCGGCGCCGATTGAAACCTTGACGCTGCCTTCGCGGCCGACCTTGCCGGACACCTCGGCGCCAGGTGCCGTCACCTTACCGTCGGTCACCGTCAGCGGATAGCGCGCGGTGGGTTCGCAGCTGCCGGTCTTGGTAACAATCGTGACATTCCAGAGCCCGTCATAAGCATTGTCGGCGGCGCTGGCCGGAGCGATGGAAAGGGCGGTCGCGCCCAAAATCAGCGAATGGCAAAAAAGCGTACGTATGCGACGAAAACGCATTGAATCAAATCCTCGATGTTGTGATGGCCGTCTTATTGGGGCCTATTGTGTCCAAAATTTGCTGCATCGCGGCAAACGCCCAAAACGTCTCACGTAACGTGAATGGACCAAAGATAATTTGGTTCCGCTCGCGATGACATTTACTCAGGCACCGGCAGGCTCTTTAACAAGTTTGGGCGCCTGGGTGGCGAATTGCTCGTCCTGCGGGGTGGCGGGCAGGCTGTTGTGGGCAATGGCGTGGTCAATGACCTCGCCCAGCAGCTTCAGGCCCAGCGGCGCCAGCGCCCGTTCCCAGAGCTCCCTGGCGGTCTCGCCCTTCTTGACGAAGCACCATTCCTGCAGCGCGATCGCGCCGGCATCCATGTGGTCGGCGAGATGGTAGATGGTGCCGCCGGCGATCGGATCGCCCTCACGGACGGTCCATTCGACCGCGGCAATGCCGCGGTGGCGCGGCAGCAGTGACGGGTGGTAGCCGATGCCGCCCATCTTTGAGGCGGCCAAGGCACCCCTGCCGATCCGGGCGTGGCTGTGGGCGGTGACGATCAGGTCGGTGCCTTCGGCGATCTCGGAAGCCACCACGATCTTCGGATCGGCCTGCACGGTCACTGGAATGCCGGCGGCGCGGGCCGCGGCGGCAAGCCGGTCCTCGGAGTCGGCGACAACCACCCGGGCGATTTCGACCTTGTGAGCCTGCAGCATCTCGAGGGTAATGGCGCCAAAGTGACGGGAGCCGACGAGGGTAATCCGCATGGTTCAATTGTCCGCTGTTTTGAGGCAGGAGGGACCGGACATCGGCCGGATTGAGGGGTGTGAAACGTGGTGGGCGGGATGGGACTCGAACCCATGACCATTCGATTAAAAGTCGAATGCTCTACCAACTGAGCTACCCGCCCCTGAAGTGGTGCATAGAAGGCAGGTCCGCGCGGGTCAAGAGCGCGGCCCCGGTTATGGACATAGCCGTGTCGGCGGGCAGGGCCCGCCGGGTGGTTAGCTCGCCTCGCGGTGGATTTCCGATGCCACCGGCTGGTTGACGTTGATCGCGTTCGGCATCGCCACCGGGCGCAGGCCGATCAGCTCGGCGGTGCGCACTGTGGTGTTGCGCCACCATACGAAGTCGTTGGCCCGCGAATTCTCCAGGATGGCGATCGCGACCGCCGACAGGAACGGCAGGCTTTCCAGCACCAGCACGGCGGCGAACACATAAATCTCGTGGACCTGCTTGAAAGCGTTGGAGGCCACCAGCACGCCGGCGCCGATCAACAGCAGCACGCCGATCACCGCTTCCCAGAACGCCTGGAACTCGATCGACATGCTGGACAACCCGCCCTTCGAGGTGCGGGCGAACGGCAGATGTTCGGTGATCAGGCCGTTGGCGACGGCGCGCGACACCGTCCACTGCACCGACATCGCCGCGATCATGGCGCCCAGCATCTGCCAGGTCTTCACATAGACGCGGAGCCGGTACAGCGTGATGAAGTGGATCAGCGACACCAGGAAAGCGGCGATGATCGGCAGCGTCAGGATCTTGTCGGGAATGGCGATGTCGGCAAACGCCACGATCGGCACCCAGACCAAATTCAGGATCGCGACCAGCACGCCAAGGCTTTCGGCACCGAGCCAGTTCAGCCAGCCCAGTCCGAATTCGCGCTTCTGGTCCTGCGACAGCCGGCTGGCGCCGGGCAGAAACCGCCGCCAGTGCTTCTTGATGATCTGGAAACCGCCATAGGCCCAGCGATGGCGCTGCTTCTTGAACGCCTCATAGGTGTCCGGCAGCAGGCCATAGCCATAGCGCTTGTTGGTGTAATGCGTCAGCCAGCCGTGCTCCATGATCGCCAGGCCGAGGTCGCTGTCCTCGCAGATGGTGTCGCCGGCCCAGCCGCCGGCCATGTCCATGGCGGCGCGGCGGATCAGGCACATGGTGCCGTGGACGATGATGGCGTTGGCCTCGTTGCGCTGGACCATGCCGATGTCGAAGAACCCGGCATATTCGCCGTTCATGATGTAGTGCATCAGGGAACGATCGCCGTCGCGATGGTCCTGCGGCGCCTGCACCAGCCCGACGCGCGGGTCGTTGAACGCCGGGACCAGGTCCTTCAGCCAGTTCGGCTCGACGACGTAATCGGCGTCGATGATGCCGATGACTTCCGCATCGACCGCGGTACGCGCCATGGCGATGCGCAGCGCGCCGGCCTTGAAGCCTTCGACCTTCTCGGCGTTGATGAAGATGAAGCGTTCGCCGAGCCCGCGGCAATAGTCCTGGATCGGCTGCCAGAATTCCGGATCCGGCGTGTTGTTGATGATGACGACGCATTCGAAATTGGGATAGTCGAGCCGCGCCACCGCATCGAGCGTCTGTTTCAGCATTTCCGGCGGTTCGCGATAGGCCGGGATGTGGATCGACACTTTCGGGAAGACGCCGTCGGCGGGAATCGCGAGCATCGAGGTCTGTGCGGGGGCGAGCAGGCGGCGCGGTTCGCGGCCGAAGGCGATGGCCGCGATCTCCTCGATCCGCGCCATGGCGATCAGCACCAGCGGCACCAGCAGGATCAGGCCGAGGGTCAGCGCGAAGGCCGATCCCCAGACAAAGTAGTGGCCCTGCTGGTAGGCGAAGATCGTCGCAGCCCAGGCGCCGACACCGTTGGCCGCGGCGGACAGCGCAAAGGCCTGCATCGCTGTCGGTGTCACCAACTGAAGGATCGGCAGTGAGAGCAGGATGCCGACCAGCAAGGCGATGCCGGCGAGTTTCCAGTAGGCCTCATCGACCACCGGGCCGGTCCAGGCGAATTTTGGTTCGCGCGCGGCGTTGAGAATTCCCCAGTACGGACCGACGCCGCCTTCGAAGAACTTCCAGGGCTGATCGATCGCCTCGACAATGTTGTATTCCATCCCGATGGCTTCGGCACGGCTGACGAAGGTGCGCAGCGTCACCGCCTGCTCGAACGGGCCGGGGATTGCGTTCTTCAAGTTGTAGCCGGCGCTCGGCCAGCCGAATTCGGCGATCACGATGCGCTTGCCGGGAAAGGCGTCGCGGAGCTTCTGGTAGATGATCAGCGCCTGATCGACCGCCTGTTTTTCGGAAAACCCTTCCCAATAGGGCAGGATGTGCGCGGCGATGAAGTCGACCGACGATGCCAGTTCCGGATGCTCGATCCAGATGTTCCAGATTTCGCCGGTGGTGACGGGAACGTTGACCTGGCTCTTGACCCGCTGGATCAGCTTGATGAGGTCTTCGACCTTTTGCTCGCCGCGGAACACGGTTTCGTTGCCGACCACGATGCCGTTGACGTTGCTGTTGCGCTTGGCCAGATCGATCGCCGAAACCATCTCGCGCTCGTTGCGGTCTATGTTCTTGTCGATCCAGGCGCCGACGGTGACCTTGAGCCCGGCCTCATTGGCGATCGGCGGCACCAGTTCCACGCCGCCAGTGGACGAATACAGACGGATGGCGCGGCTGATCGGCGCAAGCGTCTTCAGGTCGGCGCGGATTTTGTCGGCATTGGGAATGTTGTCGACGTCGGGGTGAGCCGTGCCGTCGAACGGCGCGTAGGACACGCTGGGCAGGATGCCTTTGAAGTCGGGGGCTTCCTGCCTCTCCCGCAAGATGCCCCAGAGGGCGGCGTGAGCTGCGGTCACAAACAACAGAACGGCGACGACAGCGCGCATCGCGACTAAACCATGACGGGGCGAGCGTGGCCGGGAAGCGGACCCGTCCCCTAGGTCCGACCAGTACAACGGCAGCAGAAAAACAATATATCTGCCACGCGAATTAACAACTCATATGACGCCGTGGCGTTTTGAGGGCGACAACTATTCAAAACCGCGAATATTTGCCGCCGTTCCCGCGGCGCCGGATTTATTTCGGCGTTTCGGCCGGAGGCTTCGCTTCGGGCTGTGCGGCCGGAGCGGGTGCTGCCCCGGCAGCGGGCGCCGGCGTCGCAGGCTGCGCTGCGGCGGCGGTCTGCGGCTGCGCGTTGGGGTTGATCCAGCAGGCGTGGACGCGGCCGTTCAGGCTGTCCGGCACTTTCGGATCGAGCGCGCCGAATCGGACGAGGCAGCGGAACGTCGCCTGGACATGGCCACCGGGGCATCCGAAGCGGTCATAGAGATCGAGATGGCGGAACGCGGTGTCGAGATCGTCGCGCCACATCAGCACCACGACGCGGCGGCCGAGCCAGACGCATTCCGGATTGCCGGCGGGACCATTGATGGCCTGAGTCGCCTCGACGAATTCGTCGGTCTTCTTCTGGCTTTCCTTGGCGACGTCGGCGGGTGAGGCGGGGCTATTTGCCGCGGGTTTCTGGTCCTGGGCGCGCAGGTCGCCGCTCTGGGCGATCGCACCGCCAATGCCGAGCAGCAAAGCCAGTCCCGGCATGGCCAGACAACGCACCACCGCATTTTGGAACCCGAACACCAGTCGACGCATAAAGTCCCCGATTATGTTGCCTGCCACGGCACTCTCTGACGCCTGTCAGATGCCGCTCAAATAGGTCCCCAATACGGCGGAGACCTCACCTGAATCCCATGACGGACATTTTGGATTTTGTCCAGCAATGCCGGAAGTTTGTCTGCTTTCTGTCAAACCTTGACGCGACAAGGTTGTGATTGCCTGCAACCTGCTCTTGGCAGATCGGCGGTGACGGGCTAATCGACGGGCCTCTTTGGAGGACGGAACCGATTTCCCACCGCACGCCGCTGGCGCTTCTCCTGCTATCCCTTGGTCTGATCGCGGCGGTGTGGTGGTGGCTGGCCACGCCCGTCATGCTGGTGCGCGCGCCGATCGATCCCGCCGCGAAACTGGAATGCGTGTCCTACGCGCCGTTCCGCGGCGAGCAGACCCCACTGCTTCTTACCACGCAGATTTCCGCAGAACAGATCGCGCAGGATCTCGCGCAGCTCGCGAAAATCTCGAAATGCGTCCGCACCTATTCGATCGAGAACGGCCTCGATCAGGTACCGGAGCTGGCCGGCAAGGTCGGGCTCAAGGTGATCCAGGGCATCTGGCTCGGCAGCAACCGGCTGAAGAACCAGGCACAGATCGCCACTGCCGTCGGGCTGACCAAGGAATATCCCGGCGTGATCAGCGCCGTCGTGGTCGGCAACGAAGTCCTGCTACGCGGCGAGATGACCGCCGCCGACCTCGCGGCCAACATCCGTTCGGTGAAATCGCAGGTCAAGGTGCCCGTCACCTATGCCGACGTCTGGGAATTCTGGCTGCGTAACCGCGAGATCTATGACGCGGTCGATTTCATCACCATTCACATCCTGCCGTATTGGGAAGACTTTCCGATTCGCGCCAAGAATGCCGCCGCCCATGTGGACTCGATCCGCAGGCGCGTCGCGATTGCGTTCCCGAACAAGGAAATCCTGATCGGTGAGACCGGTTGGCCGAGCGCCGGGCGGATGCGCGATAGTGCGCTGCCGTCGCGCACCAACCAGGCGCGGGTGGTGTCGGAAATTCTCGATCTGGCGAAGCGCGAGAATTTTCGCGTCAATCTGATCGAGGCTTACGACCAGCCGTGGAAGCGCGAGCTCGAGGGTACCGTCGGCGGCTATTGGGGCCTGATCTACGCCGATCAGCGCGAGTTGAAATATCCGGTTGGCGTGCCGATCAGCAATTATCCGGCGTGGAAGCTGCAGATGGGCCTGGGCCTCGGCCTCAGCGTGCTGGTGTTCGCCGTCGGCATGCTGACGCTGCGGCGCCGGCCGTGGTCGCCACGTTTCGTGACCTGGCTTACCGTTGCGATTTCGGCGACCGTAGCCGGTGTTCTGCTCGGCGTTGCCGCCGACAAGCTGATCTATGAAAGCTACGGTCTTGGCCGCTGGCTGCAATGGAGCGGGTTGCTGGCCGCCGGTGTCGCGTCGCCACTGCTGTGCGCCTATGCGACGATGTCCGGACGTTCGTTGCCGACGTTTCTGGAACTGCTCGGTCCACGCCCCGGCCGTACCCGTTCGATCTCGACCGTGCTGCTCGGCCTGACGCTGCTGGTGACAGTCCTGATCGGTGCCGAGACCGCGCTCGGCTTCGTGTTCGATCCGCGCTACCGGGACTTTCCGTTCGCGGCGCTGACCATGGCGGTGGTGCCGTTCGCCGGGCTGATGCTGGTCAACCGCCCGCAGAAAGGCGTACGCCCGATCGCCGAGTCGGTATTCGCCGGCGTTTTCGTGCTGTCGGTGCTGTATGTCGGCTTCAACGAGGGGCCGGACAACTGGCAGTCGCTGTGGACCTGCGCGATCTATCTGTTGTTCGGCATCACGCTGTGGCGGGCGCGGGCCGCGCAAATCCCAGAATAAGCAGCCCGATCGCAATGCCGGAAAGGCCAACATTGTAGAGCACGATGCCGAAGCCGGCGGCGATCAGCCCGCCGGTCAGCAGCACGATCGACGGCCGGATCACGTTCAGCACCGCGATCACCACCGCGACGATGCCGAACACCGAATTCTTGAACAGCGCCGTGATCAGCAGCCGGGTCTTGCACAGCATGGTCGGCAGGCCGGCGTCGCAAGCCAGTGCCACGCTGGAGAATTCCACCGCGAGGTAGCGCAGATAGAGCGCATAGCCGACGCTGAGGAAGCCGACGATCAAAAGCCATTGCACCTGACGTGCGGTGAGCCGGAACGGATCTTTTTTCATGACCTGACTATGGTTCGGATCGCGCCGCGGAACAACCCGGCGCGCGATCGGGAAGGATATTTCGATTCTGACGGAGCTTTAAGTTCCGGCCGCAACCGATTTGAAAAGTGAAATTTTTTCGTCGCTTAGCGAATGCCGAGGAACGAGGTCAGCGGCGATTGCGGCTTCGGCGGCGGCGGAGGCTCTTCGACAGGTTTCGGCGGCGGCAGGCGTTCGGTTCGTTCGGTCCTGGTAGTGGCACGTTTGCGCGGCGCGGGCTTCGCAGGTGCGGCCACTTCGGGAGGTGGCGTGTCGCTCTTCAGTGCAAGACGCTGGCCGTCGAATACCGAGGTTTCGCAGGACCGGTTGCTTTCGGTCATGACCGCGCAGATTTTTGCGGCCGCCGCAGCATCGCTCAGGGGACCGACGACAAGGCGCAGTTGCATGCCGAGCCCGGTGCTGCGCTCCTTGACCATGATGATCGGACGAAGGCCGGCCAGCGCCTTGTTCGACTTGGGGATGCCGCGCCACAGCGCCCGCAGCCCATCGACCGAATTGGCGCCGCCGAGATCGATGCCGAATTCGGTGCGCGGGACCGCAACGGCCGGCGCTTCTGACACAGCGGGCTCGGGCGCGGCGGTTTGCACCGAGGCGATTTGCTCGGGGGCTGCCGGGGCGGTTTCGGCGGGCGCGGGCTCGCTCAACTTGGTCGCGGCGGCATCGGGCGGGGCCATCATCGATTTCGACGCCATCAACGGAGCCGGCATTGGCGCTGGCGCCGCGGTCACCGGTTTGGCTGGCACGACCTCAAGGGGAGGTGCCGTGGATGCGACGGGCCCGATCAAAGGTGGCGCTGGAGCGGGCGGGAGCTGAGCAGCAGCTTGCGGTGCGGGCTCGACCGTGATCGGCGCGGCGGCCGGCGGCGCGGCAACCGCGGGCGCGGCGGCCTGGGTCTGGCGTTTGATCGAACCCGTGACCGACTCCAGTCCCTGCTCGACCGAGGTGACGCGGGAATACAGCCGGTCGCGATCGCTGTTCAGCGTATCGATCGCCAGCGACAGCCGCTTCGCCTCGGTTTGGGTTTCCCTGGCGACGAACTGGATCTGTTGCGACTGCCGCGCCATCAGTTCGGAGGACGCGACCTGCTCGCGGCGCAGTTGCGACTGCGACTGGCTGGCGAGCACGGCCACGATCACGGCGGCGACCGCACCGACGCCCCATGACCCCAGCCGCCACAGCATGCGCCGGTCGAGGGTGTCTTCGTCCGCCAGAAAACTCGTCAGCCAGCCGCCACTATGCTCGGCGGAGAGAGAGTCGGTCCACTGATCGCGATCTTCTGCCATCCGACGTCTTCGGCGCTCCCTTGGCCCAGCCCTGGGCCAGCCTTTGGCCCTGCGAATCACAGCCAAACATTATCAGGAAACCGCCGGGAACCTGAGTTCCGGTCACCACATCCGGAGCGAAACCGCTTTCCACTTCCGGTAAAAACGCTTTATGAGGGCGACGGCGCCGTGCGCGCCGCCAACACAGGGATTCGGATGACCGGCAGAACCAGCCTGACCATCGTGCTCGCGGCCGGCGAAGGCACGCGGATGCGGTCCTCGATGCCAAAAGTGCTGCACCAGGTCGCCGGCCAATCGTTGCTGGCGCACGTCCTCGGTGCCGCCCCGTATGGTGCAGGCTCGTCGCTCGCCGTCGTGATTGGCCCCGACCATCAGCCAGTGGCGGACGAGGCGAAGCGGGCACGGCCGGATGCCGCGACTTTCATCCAGCACGAGCGGCTGGGCACCGCCCATGCGGTGTTGGCTGCGAAAGAAGCCATCGCGAACAGCGCCGACGATCTCCTGATCGCGTTCGGCGACACGCCGCTGATTTCGGCCGAAACGTTTGAGCGCTTGCGCGCGCCGCTGAAGGCCGGTGCGGCGCTGGCGGTGCTGGGGTTTCGCGCGGCGGACCCGACCGGCTACGGCCGCTTGCTGGTCGAAGGCGATCGAGTGGTGGCGATCCGCGAGCATGCCGACGCCAGCGCCGCCGAACGTAAAGTCGATCTGTGCAATGCCGGCGTGATGGCGTTCGACGGCAAGACGGCGCTGCAGATCATCGAGAAGATCGGCAAGGCCAACAGCAAGGGCGAGTACTATCTGACCGACGCGGTCGAGATCGTCCGCGCGATGGGATTGCAGGCCACCGTGATCGAAACCAGCGAGGATGAAGTGCGCGGCATCAACACCAAGGCCCAGCTCGCGGAAGCCGAGCAGATCATGCAGGCGCGGCTGCGGAAGGCCGCACTCGACGCCGGCGTGACCCTGATCGCGCCCGAGACGGTCTATCTCGCGGCCGATACGACGTTCGGCAATGACGTCACCATCGAACCCTTCGTGGTCATTGGGCCCGGGGTCAGCATCGCCGACGGCGCAGTGATCCATGCCTTCTCGCACATCGTGCAGGCCGCGATCGGCAAGAGCGCCTCGATCGGCCCCTATGCGCGGCTGCGGCCTGGGACGTCGGTCGGCGAGGGCGCCCGGATCGGCAATTTCGTCGAGACCAAGGCCGCGATCCTGGAAGCCGGGGTCAAGGTCAATCACCTCACCTATATCGGCGACACCCATATCGGCGCTGGCGCCAATATCGGCGCGGGCACCATCACCTGCAACTACGACGGCTTCAACAAGCACAAGACCACGATCGGCGCCGGCGCCTTTGTCGGCTCCAATTCATCGCTGGTGGCGCCGGTGAAGATCGGTGTCGGCGCCTATATCGGCTCCGGCTCGGTGATTACCCGCGATGTGCCGGACGATGCACTGGCGGTGGAGCGCAGCCAGCAGACCACGAATGAAGGCTGGGCGAAACGGTTTCGCGACCAGAAGGCGAACGACAAGAAGCCGAAAACGAGCTGATGGCGGTTGAGCCGCAGGTCAGGATTCTTCGTCGGAGAACAGCTCGCGCTTGAGCCGCCAGCCGCGGCGCTTGGCGCGGTTGGGTGCTTCGTCCGGCGGATGTGGTTGCTTGATGATCTTCTTCTTGACCTCGGCGCTGCGGAACGGTGGCGGCCAATGCGCCAACCGGCTACCCTGAGCCTCAACCGGCCGTGGCCGGGCGGAGGCAAAGTAGCTCTGGGCGATGATCTTCGGCTCGCGCGTTTCCGTCATGGACGTCGCCTCCGGTCCATATGGAGGGTTCAGCAAAGACGTTGATGCTTTATTAAACCCGTCGCACAAAATCGCGAGCGGCGGCGCCTGAGGCTGTCTCAATCGGCAATAATTATTGAGTATCGAGGTATTCGCGATTCTCGTTAAGAGAAGTCGGCGACTTTCTGGCATTTTCATACCACCTGGAGATATTGACCCGCATGTGCGGCATTGTCGGAATTTTGGGACGCGGTCCGGTTGCGGACCAGATTGTGGATTCGCTGAAGCGCCTCGAATATCGCGGCTACGATTCCGCGGGCGTGGCCACGCTGGAAGGCGACCATCTGGCGCGCTGCCGCGCCGAAGGCAAGCTGAAGAACCTCGAAGCCAAGCTCAAGGGATCGCCGCTCGCCGGCCATATCGGCATCGGCCATACGCGCTGGGCCACCCATGGCAAGCCCACCGAGAACAACGCGCATCCGCATGCCGCCGACGGCGTCGCCGTCGTTCATAACGGCATCATCGAGAATTTTCGCGAATTGCGCATCCAGCTTGAGAAGCAGGGCGCGGAATTCGTCAGCGAGACCGATACCGAAGTCGTCGCGCATCTGGTCAATTCCTACATCCTGAAGGGCGCGTCGCCACCCGATGCCGTGAAGCAGGCGCTGCCGCAGCTGCGCGGCGCGTTCGCGCTGGCCTTCGTATTTAAAGATCACCAGAACCTGATGATCGGCGCCCGCAAGGGTTCGCCGCTCGCGGTGGGTTACGGCGACGGCGAAATGTATCTCGGTTCCGACGCCATCGCCTTGGCACCGTTCACCGATAACATCAGCTATCTCGAGGATGGCGACTGGGTGGTGCTGAACCGCAAGGGCGCGGTGGTTCACAACGCGCAGGGCGATGTCGTGCATCGCGACGTCATGAAATCCGGCGCGTCGTCCTTCATGGTCGATAAGGCGAACTACCGCCATTTCATGGCCAAGGAAATTCACGAGCAGCCGGAAGTCGTCGGCCACACGCTGGCGCGCTACGTCGACATGGCCACCGAGCACGTCGCGCTGCCGGTCAAACTGCCGTTCGATTTCCGCGATATCCAGCGGATTTCGATCACCGCCTGCGGCACGGCGAGCTATGCCGGCTATGTCGCAAAATACTGGTTCGAGCGGCTGGGGCGCGTCCCGGTCGAACTCGATGTCGCTTCGGAATTCCGCTACCGCGAAGCACCGGTGCGCAAGGGCGATCTGGCGATCTTCATTTCGCAGTCCGGCGAAACCGCCGACACGCTGGCGGCGCTGCGCTACGCCAAAGAGCAGGGCATGCACACGCTGTCCGTGGTCAACGTGCCGACATCGACGATTGCGCGCGAGAGCGAAACGGTGATGCCGACGCTTGCCGGGCCGGAGATCGGCGTCGCTTCCACCAAGGCGTTCACCTGCCAGCTGATGGTGCTGGCCGCGCTGGCGGTCGCCGCCGGCAAGGCGCGCGGCGAATTGTCCGATGCCGATGAAGCCAAGCTGGTGCGTGGCCTCGTCGAAATCCCGCGGCTGATGGCGGCGGCGCTGGCTACTGAGCCGCAGATCGAAAAGCTCGCCCGCGACATCGCCAAATGCAAGGACGTGCTCTATCTCGGCCGCGGCACCAGCTATCCGCTGGCGCTGGAAGGCGCGCTGAAGCTGAAGGAAATTTCCTACATCCACGCCGAAGGCTATGCCGCCGGCGAACTCAAGCATGGCCCGATCGCGCTGATCGACGAGAACATGCCGGTGGTGGTGATCGCACCGTTCGATCGGGTGTTCGAGAAGACCGTCTCCAACATGCAGGAGGTCGCGGCGCGTGGCGGCAACATCATCCTGATGACCGACGCCAAGGGCGCCGAGGAGGCCCCCGTCGACTCGCTGGTGACCATCGTGTTGCCCGACATGGCGGCGACCTTCACCCCGATGGTCTACGCCATCCCGGTGCAGCTGCTGGCCTATCACACCGCCGTGGTGATGGGCACCGACGTCGATCAGCCCCGCAACCTGGCGAAGTCGGTCACGGTCGAATAGGGCCGCGTTGTCGCAGGCAGGCCGGTTGGGGCGCCGCCCGAGCCGGAAATTGCTCGGATTCAGGTATTTAACGCCGACTTTTAAGCCGGGCGTGTGGGTTTGCCAGCAAAGGTGGCTTCCACCGCACTGGTGAAATGCTGTTAGTATCCCCATTCAAGACTGACGGCGCCGATCATGCGCGCCCCCGCCAATGGATTTGGAACACTGATGGACCGCACTGACCTGCCGCCGACCATGCCCGCCGGCGACCCTCCGCCGGACGTGCCGCGTGGCTTCATGGCCCGGCTTCGCAATTACTTCCTTACCGGCCTGATCGTCGCCGGGCCGATCGCCATCACCTTCTATCTGACCTGGTGGTTCGTGACCTGGGTCGATGCGCTGGTGCGGCCGTTCGTGCCCGAAGCCTATCGTCCCGAGCAATATCTGCCTTACGGGATTCCGGGCTCCGGTTTGATCGTCGCCTTCGTCGCGCTGACACTGCTTGGCTTCCTCACTGCAAATCTGATTGGGCGCTCTCTCGTCGATCTCGGCGAAAGACTGCTCGGCCGGATGCCGGTGGTGCGCGCGATCTATCGCGGCCTGAAGCAGGTGTTCGAAACGCTGTTTTCGGGCAACGGATCGAGTTTTCGCAGAGTGGGCCTGGTCGAATTTCCGTCGCCGGGCATGTGGTCGATCGTGCTGATCTCGCAGGCACCAAGCGTCGAGATCGCCAACAGCCTGCCGGGGCAGGAGGAGCACATCTCGGTGTTCCTGCCGTGCGCGCCGAACCCGACCACCGGCTTCTTCTTCTATGTGCCGAAGAGCAAGGTGATCGACATCGACATGTCCGCCGAGGACGCGGCGACGCTGATCATGTCGGCTGGCGTGGTGCAGCCCGGCTCTGATCCGCAGAAGAAGATCGCAGCGCTGGCTGAGATGGCCAACGCGGCGCGGGTTGCCAACACCGCGGCGCCGAAGCAGATGCCGGCGCAGGTGGATTGATCAGCCCGCGCCGATCAGCGGCAGGGCTTCGTCGCGCTCATAGAGATACAGCAGGCAGCGCAGCGCTTCGCCGCGTTCGCCGGTCAGTTTTGGATTGTCCTGCAGGATCCGCAGCGCTTCGTCACGTGCTTGCGTGATCAGCTGCGCATGGACGTCGGAGCGGGCGATGCGGAAGCCCGGCAACCCGCTCTGGCGGGTGCCGAGCACATCGCCTTCGCCGCGCAGCTTGAGATCTTCCTCGGCGATGCGAAAGCCGTCGGTGGTTTCCTTGATGACTTTCAGCCGCTTCGCCGCAATCTCGCCAAGCGGGTCCCTGTAGAGCAGCAAACAGTTCGAGGCCTCCGAGCCCCGTCCGATCCGGCCGCGCAACTGATGCAGCTGCGCCAGTCCAAAGCGTTCGGCGTTCTCGATCACCATGATGGTCGCCGCGGGCACATCGACACCGACTTCGACCACGGTGGTCGCCACCAGCAATCCGGTTTCGCCTGAGGCGAATTGCGCCATGGCGCGGTCCTTGTCGGCGCCGCGCATCTTGCCGTGGACGAGGCCGACCTTTTCGCCGAAGCGTTCTTTTAAGCTCTCGAAGCGTTGCTCGGCATTGGTGAGGCTCACTGTTTCAGATTCCTCCACCAGTGGCACGATCCAGTACACCAGCTTGCCGGCGTTGAGCGCGCGGCCGATGCCGTCCATCACTTCGCTAAGGCGGCTGCTTGGCAGCGTGCGGGTGTCGATCGGCTGCCGGCCGGCGGGCTTCTCGCGCAACTCGGAGACGTCCATGTCGCCGAAATAGGTGAGCACCAGCGTGCGCGGGATCGGCGTCGCTGATAGCACCAGCACATCGACGGCAGCACCCTTGTTGGTCAGTGCCAGCCGCTCGCGCACGCCAAAGCGATGCTGCTCATCGACTACGGCCAATGCCAGCGATTTGAACTCGACGTCGTCCTGGATCAGTGCATGCGTGCCGACCAGGAAATCGATCTCGCCGTCAGCAAGACGCGTCAGGATATTTTTGCGCTCCTTGCCTTTCTCGCGACCGGTGAGGATCGCCACGCGAAGTCCTGCGCGTTCGGCCAGCGGCGCAATGGTCTTGATGTGCTGGCGCGCGAGAATTTCCGTCGGCGCCATCAAGGCGGCCTGCTTGCCGACCTCGGTGACCGCGGCGGCGGCGAGCAGCGCCACCACGGTCTTGCCGGAGCCGACGTCGCCCTGCAGCAGCCGCAGCATCCGCACCGGCTGGGTGAGATCGTCGGCGATGGCCGCTGCCGCCTGCTGCTGCGACTGCGTCAGCGAATAGGGCAGCGCGTCGATGATCTGACGGCGCAGATGACCGTCGCCGGCGTTGCGGTCACCCGCGGGCCTGCGCAACTGCGCGCGGACCAGCGCCAGCGCCAGTTGGCCTGCGAGGAGTTCATCGAATGCCAGCCGCGACCAGAACGGGCCCTCCGGCAAGATGTCGGTCATCTCGGCCGGCACATGGACGCGATTCAGGGCTTCGGCGATCGACGGAAACTTGCAGCGCCTGATCACCTCCGGGCTGATCCATTCCGGTAGTGCCGGCAGCCGCGTGAGCGCCTGCGCCACGGCTCGGCGCAGCGAGCCCAAGGCGAGGCCTTCGGTGAGCGGATAGACCGGATCGATGCCGGTCAGTTTGGCAAAACCGGCTTCATCGATAACGCGGTCGGGATGCACGATCTGCAGCGTGCCGTCGAACAGTTGCGCAGTGCCGGAGACAAACCGCTTCGCGCCGACCGGCAGCAGCTTTTCGACCTGGCCCGGATGGGCGCGGAAATAGGTCAGCACCACATCGCCGGTGTCGTCGCTGGCATAGACCAGATGCGGCGCGCGCGAGCGGCCGCCGGGCGGCGGGCGGTGCCGGTCGACGGTGACCTCCAGCGTCACCACGGTGCCGACTTCCGCATCGCGAATCTTGGGCCGGGCGCGGCGGTCGATCACGCTGACGGGGAGATGCAGCAGCAGATCGACGATGCGTGGGGTCTCATTGCGGTCGAGCAGGTAGCGAAACAGCTTGTCCTGCCTCGGACCGACGCCGGACAGGCTCGTCACCGGCACGAACAACGGATTGAGCAGTTCAGGGCGCATCAACGACTCGGAAGCTCGATATGGGGCCAGCTGGCCACGGTATTTGCGAGACTTGAATGCATTTCGGGGCGAAAGCAATGCGCGCAGGGCCGCATTGCGTCCCATAGGTGCTGACATCGGAGGAGGCGACCGCTATATCAGCCTGCCCGGCACGTCCGGGCTTTTGGCGTTCGGACGGGATGGGCAGATGACGGGAACGACACGATCGAGTAACGGCCTGAATGACCGTCGCAAGCGGCTGCTGTTCCGCTGCTGGCATCGCGGCACCCGCGAGATGGACCTGATTCTCGGCCGCTTCGCCGATGCCGAGATCGGTATCCTCGCCGATCTCGAACTGACGCAGCTCGAACATCTGATCGACCTGCCGGATCCCGACCTCTATTCGGCCTTCGCCGGCGAAGCGCAGCTGGCGCCGGAATATCTCACGCCGCTGTTCAACCGCATCAAGACGTTCCGCAATCTGGACAAGCCCGCATGAAAGCGCCGACCGTATCTCCTGCGGCGCAGTTGGCGTCCGGTCGCGCGCTGACCTTTGCCAATGTCGCCGAGGGTGCCGAAGGCCTGATCATTTCCGATCTCGCCCGCGCCGTCGCGGCGCGGCCAAAACCGCCGGCCGTGAGCCTCGCCGTGGTCTGCCGTGACGGCACCCGCATGCAGAATCTGGCGCGGGCGCTGGAGTTCTTCGCGCCGGACCTTGCGGTGATGCAGTTTCCGGCCTGGGACTGCCAGCCCTATGACCGCGTCTCGCCGCATGGCGCTGTGCTGGCGCAACGGCTGACAACATTGGCAAGACTGTCGCGTCTCAAGGGCAGCGAGAAGCCGCTGATCGTGCTGACCACCGTCAATGCCATCGTGCAGCGGGTGCCCGCGCGCGAAGTCGTCGCGGCGCAGGCGCTGTCGGTGGCGCCGGGCCATGTGGTGCCGATGGACAGCATCGTCGCCTGGCTGGAGCACAACGGCTACAATCGCTCCTCCACCGTGCGCGAGCCCGGCGAATATGCGGTGCGCGGCGGCATTCTGGATCTGTTTCCGGCCGGCCTGGATCAGCCGGTGCGCTTCGACTTCTTTGGCGACAGCCTGGAATCGATCCGCACCTTCGATCCCGAGACCCAGCGCACCCATCTCGACATGCGCGCGCTCGATCTGGTGCCGATCTCGGAATTCCAGCTGGTCACCGAAACCATCCGCCGCTTCCGCATGGGCTATGTGGCCATCTTCGGCGCGCCGGAGCGCGACGATCCGCTCTACGAAGCGGTCAGCGAAGGCCGCCGTCATCCCGGCATGGAGCACTGGCTGCCGCTGTTCCAGGAGCGGATGGACACGTTGTTCGATTATCTCGACGGCACGCCAATTGCGATTGAACCGCAGAGCGAGGACGCCGCGCGCGAGCGTTTTCAGCAGATCAACGACTACTACGAGGCCCGCAAGGAAGCGCTCGGTATTCCCGGCGGCGGCGCGCTGTACAAGCCGCTGCCGCCGGACCGGCTCTATCTGACCGACGACGAATGGCACAAGCGTCTCGACGAGTCCGCGCTGGCGCGGCTGACGCCGTTCGCGGTGCCGGAGCAAAGCGCAGGCGTCGTCGATGCCGGTGCGCGGGCCGGCCGCAATTTCGTGCCGGAGCGCGCCGACACCTCGGTCAATGTGTTTGAAGCCGTAGTCGCGCATATCGAGGCGCTGCAGAGCGCGCGCAAGAAGGTCGTCGTCGCGCTGTGGAGCGAAGGTTCGCGCGACCGCATGGGCAGCATGCTCAAGGACCACAAGCTGCATAACCTGACCTCGGTGAATTCCTGGCGCACGGTGCTGGCGACGCCGCGCAACGAGACCATGCTGGCCGTGGTCGGCATGGAATCCGGTTTCGAGACCGACAACATCGCCGTCATCAGCGAACAGGACATTCTCGGCGATCGCCTGGTGCGGCCGCGCAAGGCCAGCCGCAAGCTCGACAACTTCATCTCCGAAGTCACCAGCCTCGCGGCTGGCGACATCGTCGTCCATGTCGAACATGGCATCGGCCGCTTCGTCGGATTGCAGACGCTGCAGGTTGCGGGCGCACCGCATGACTGCCTCGAACTGCGCTACGCCAACGAAACAAAGCTGTTCCTGCCGGTCGAGAACATCGAGCTGCTGTCGCGCTACGGCTCCGACACCACCAATGTCGAACTCGACAAGCTGGGCGGCTCTGGCTGGCAGGCACGCAAGGCCAAGCTGAAGAACCGGATTCGCGAGATCGCCGGCGAGCTGATCAAGATCGCCGCCGAGCGGCACCTGCGCGAAGCGCCGAAGACGTCGGTGCAGCCGCATCTCTATGACGAGTTCTGCGCGCGCTTCCCCTATGAGGAAACCGAGGACCAGCAGTCCGCGATCAATGCGGCACTGCAGGATCTCGAAAGCGGCCGTCCGATGGACCGGCTGGTCTGCGGCGACGTCGGCTTCGGCAAGACCGAAGTGGCGTTGCGCGCGACCTTTGCCGTGGCCCTTGAAGGCAAGCAGGTCGCTGTGGTGGTGCCGACCACGCTGCTGGCGCGCCAGCACGCCAAGAACTTTACGGAGCGCTTCCGCGGTTTTCCGGTCAACGTCGCGCAGGCCTCGCGGCTGGTGGCGCCGAAGGACATGACGCAGACGAAAAAGGGCCTTGCGGAGGGCACCGTCGATATCGTCGTCGGTACCCATGCGTTGTTGGGCAAGTCGGTCAAGTTCAAGGACCTCGGCCTCGTCGTGGTCGATGAGGAGCAGCACTTTGGCGTCACCCACAAGGAGCGCCTGAAGCAGATGCGCGCCGACGTCCACGTGCTGACGCTATCAGCCACGCCGATCCCGCGCACGCTGCAGCTGGCGCTGACCGGCGTCCGCGATCTCTCGATCATCGCGTCACCGCCGGTCGATCGTCTGGCGGTGCGTACCTTCGTGGCACCGCACGATCCCTTGATGATCCGCGAGGCGCTGCTGCGCGAGCGCTATCGCGGCGGCCAGGCGTTCTATGTGGTACCGCGGATCGACGATCTCGCGGAGGTCAAGGATTTCCTCGACAAGCATGTGCCGGAGATGAAGGTCGCGGTCGCCCACGGCCAGATGGCGCCGACCGTCATCGAGGACATCATGTCGGCGTTCTATGACGGCAAATACGACGTGCTGCTGTCGACCACGATCGTCGAGTCCGGCCTCGATATTCCCACCGCCAACACGCTGGTCGTGCATCGCGCCGACATGTTCGGCCTGGCGCAGCTGTATCAGCTGCGCGGCCGCGTCGGCCGCTCCAAGCTGCGCGCCTATGCGCTGTTCACGCTGCCGGCGCAGGCCAAGATCACCGCCCATGCGGAACGCCGGCTTAAGGTGCTGCAGTCGCTGGAGACGCTCGGCGCGGGCTTCCAGCTGGCCTCGCACGATCTGGATATCCGCGGCGCCGGCAATCTGCTCGGCGAGGAGCAGTCCGGCCACATCAAGGAAGTCGGCTTCGAGCTGTATCAATCGATGCTGGAGGAGGCGATCCTCAACCTCAAGGCCGGCGTGTCCGAACCGGTCGCGGATCGCTGGTCGCCGCAGATCACCGTCGGCATGCCCGTGCTGATCCCCGAGGACTTCGTCAACGATCTTGCGGTGCGGCTGTCGCTGTACCGCCGGCTCGCCGATCTCGAAACCGACGATGAGATCGAGAATTTTGCCGCGGAGCTGCGCGACCGTTTCGGCGTGCTTCCCGACGAAGTCCGCTATCTCTTCAAGATCGCGGCGATCAAGGCCTATTGCCGCCGCGCCAATGTGGAGAAGGTCGATGCCGGCCCGAAGGGCGCGGTCATCTCCTTCCGCGACAACAAGTTCGCGCAGCCGGACCGGCTGGTGTTCTTCATCCGCCAGTATGGCCAGGCCGCCAAGGTGCGTCCGGACATGAAGGTGGTGTTCCTGCAGGACTGGGAAACGCCGGAAGAGCGCCTCGAAGGCGCCACCGAAATCTTGCGCGCGCTGGCCAATCTGGCGGAGAACAAGAAGGCGGCTTGAGTTCTCGGAACCTTATGACGCCACGCGACGCGTGGCGCCCTCGTGCAGCCGCGCCAGAAGTGATTTCGCGGAGTCGCTCGGCAGCAGCGTCGCCAGCGTGACATGCGGATCGTTGCGCGCATCGCGCTTCGGGCCGTGCATGGTGTGCTTCATCACGCTGGACAGCCGCTTGGCGATCATGTGGGCGTTGCGCAGATCGGCCTCGGCGAACACCATGACGATCGAGCCGTCGGCCTGCAGCGTGCCGAAATCCATCTGACGCATCAGCCGGCTGAGAATCCGCGCGGCGTCGCGTTGCGCGCGTTCGGGAATGTTCTCGAACGCAAATCGCGCGGCCGAGAGTCCGCCGCCGCGCGACTGGGTCTGGTAGACGGCGGAGGCAAGGTCGCGTTCGAACGCCGCGCGCGTCAGCAATCCGGTATTGGCGTCGAGCAGGCCATCGGAGTCGATCGCCTTCAGGGCACGGCTCAGGCGCGCCTCGAAGGCATGCTGCCGGACCAGCGGCAATGCCGTGGCCGCGATATCGGCGCCGTCGCCGGAGGTCATTTCGAGATTGGCCAGTTCGTAGCTCGGTGCCAGATCCGGCGCGGTGACGATGACTGGCAAATTGCGGAAGCGGGCGTCTTCGGCCAGCACGGTGAGGAACGCATCGACGACGCGCCGGCTGAACCCTTCGCCGACCACGATGCCGTCGAGATCGCGCGTATTGAGATGCTTGGCCGCGGCCTCGATGCTGAGCGCGCCAACCACGCCGACGCGTTCACCGAGCGCCACCGACAGTGCGGGATAGCCGGCGCCGCGGCCGATCAGCATCACGGTCGCGTCTTCGAGCGGGTCCGGTGTCTGTAACGATGTGCGCTGAACGTTTTCGGCGGTCAGCCGGCGCATCACCGTCGCGTGCAGCGTCCGCACCCGCAGAGCGTTGCGCAGCCGCGCACTGAGCCGGTCGAAATGGCCGGATGTCTGTCCGAACGGAATCGCGTGGCCGGGCAGGGCCGTGGTCGGGTCGATCGCGATCAACGGCACGTAGGGCTGTTTGGCGCCGAGCCGTTTCGCCAGCGCCTGAAAGGTCGGCATGTCCTCCGCCGAGGCGGACACCAGCACGGCTGCGGGCTGGACCCGGGCCACGGCGTCCAGCGCTTCGCCCCAGGTCGCATCGATCAGGGGAAACATGTTGCCGGAGGTCAAGGCCGATGAAAACGGGGCAGGCTGTTGCGCGGAGACGACGACGATAGGAGCCTGATCGGACATGAGGAACCCGGTGCACGCGATGTTGGATGGTGCACGCTACGGCAGGCGTCCTTAATGCCGCGTCAATGGTACCCGTCGAATGCGTTCAATCCGCCGCGGCGCGGTCGCGAAAGGCTTCCACCATCAATGGATTGAGTCCGAGTTCGGTCAAAGCGTCGCGGGCCCGGGCATTGTCGCTGGCGCGGCCAGCGAGGCGGTAGCCGCTGAGGCGGTCCGGCAGCGCGGTCAGCATGGCGTTCTGGCCGAGCCGCTTCGCCCATTCGCTGAGGTCCTGCGACAGGAAGCGGTAGCCGCCGACAGCCATGATGCCGGACGGCGGCGCGGTGATGCAGATCGCTCCGGTGGATCGATCCAGCCGCGCGGCAAACCCGGTATCGACGTAATCGATCGCCTTGCTGGGGATCAGCGAATGGCTGGATTCGGCAGGCGCCGTGTAGGCCAGCACCGGCACCATTGGGCCGCGCAGGCCGAGCGTGCCTTTCGGCGTCAGAATGATCTCGCCGGCGATCGATGAACTCGCCACCGCGCGCGGCGCGCCGTGCGCGCCCGGCATGATCGCGACCGGCACGCCATCGGCGCCGCGGCGGGCGCCGAACAGCCCGGCCTCGCCGAACAGATAGAGGTCGGTGAAGGGGGCCTGTGCCACTTGCCAGATCGCGCTGGTGGCGACCTGTTCCGGTGCGCGCCAAAGGCCAACTACATGGCGCAGCGTTGGCGTGCGGTCGAACAGGCCGGCTTCGGCGAACCGCTGCGCCAGTGGCGCGGGCGCGATCAGCACGTCGCAGGCCTGGGTGTTGATCTCGCGTTCCAGCACGTCGCTGTCGAACGGGTGATGCAGCGCCAGTACGCCGCCGCTCAAGAGCCACGTCACCAGCGACGACGCCACGCTGGCGAAGGACGACGGCACCAGCGCCGACAGGATGGTGGCGCCCTGCGGCAGGCCGCTTTCGAGAAACACCGCGAGGCCGCCCGAGATCAGGTTGAGATGCGTGCGCGGCACCGCGCGAAAACCATCCGATGTGACGTCGAAGGAGATGATTGCGGCGCGCCGCGCATCCTGCGTCACCGCGATCGGCGGCTCGAATTCGCCGGCCATAACGGCGTCGAGCGACATCATGCCCTCCGGCAGATCGTTGCCGAAGCCACCGACATAGCGGATCGAGAACGCCTCGGCGGCGGCATTCATCACCAGGTCGGCATGGCTGACGCCATCGATCCTGCTCGACGTGACGATGGCGCGGGCGCCGGTGCGGTTCAATGCCGTGGTCAGTTCGGCCTGTCGAAACAGCTGCGGCAGCAGTGCCACGATCAGTCCGGCGCGGTGCGCCGCCAGCACCGTCAGCATGAATTCGACCGTGTTCGGCATCTGCACCGCGATCACCGAATTGGCTGGCAGGCCGGACCCGATGAAATGCGCGGTCAGCGCCGAGATTGCCCGGTCGGCCTGCGCAAAGGTCAGCCGTTGCGGAGGGGTCACCGTGACGCGCATCTTGTCGGCGGGATCGACCAGCGCCAGCGCTTCCGGCTGGCGGCCCAGCACGCGGCGGAACAGACCATCAAGCGTCGGCGATGCGTGGGGTGCGGTCACTGTGTCACTTCCGGTTTGGCGTCGGCTTCGACCACCAGGTTTCCGGCAGGTAGCCGGTCAACGCCGTGGCTGCAGGCCGTTCTATCCGATTCCATCGGGCAATCCATTGCTCCTGAACGTTGTAGAGCGGAATTGCGTAGAAGCCGGCGATCAGCACGCGGTCGAGCGCGCGCACCGCATCGACGAAGGGACCGCGGTCGCGCGCTTCCAGCATGGTGGCAATCATCGCATCGATCGCCGGGTCCTTCGCGCCCATGTAGTTGCGGGTGCCGGGATTGTCCGCGGCTTCCGAGCCCCAGTAGAATGACTGCTCGTTGCCCGGCGACAGCGACTGGTCCCAGCGATTCTGGATCATGTCGAAATCATAATTCAGCTTGCGCTGGTCGAACTGCACGGCATCGACGGCGCGCACGGTAGCCGCGATGCCGGCGCGCTTGAGATCGCGGGTGAAGGCCAAAGCGATGCGTTCCTGGTCGCGGGTTGTGACGAGAATCTCGAAGGCGAAGGGCGTCTTGGTGTCGCGTTGCCGCAGTACGTTGCCATCGAGGTTGTAGCCGGCCTGCGCCAGCAGCGTCAGCGCGGCGCGCAAAGCGGGGCGGTCGCGGCCGGATCCATCGCTCACCGGCAGGCGATAGCTGCCGTCGAGTATGTCGGCCGGGATGCGCGCGCTGTAAGGCTGCAGCAGCACGCGTTCGCGGTCATCGGCGGTGCGGGTGTAGGCCGAGAGTTCGGAGCCGGCGAAGAAGCCGGCGGAGCGCGCGTAGAGACCGAAGAAGTAGGTGCGGTTGATCCATTCGAAATCGAACAGCAGGGTCAGTGCCTGCCGCACCCGGATGTCTGCGAAGATTGGGCGTCGCGCATTGAACACCAGGAATTCCGACGGCTTCGGCAGACCGGTCTTGATGACGTCGCGGATCACTTCGCCGCTGCGCGCGGCGGGGAAATCGTAGCCGTCGTGCCAGCGCAGCGGTTCGTTCTCGACGCGAAAATCATAGAGGCCGCGCTTGAACGCCTCGAAGTGCGAATTGGCCTCGCGGTAGTAATCGAGCCGGATCTCGTTGAAATTCCACAGCCCGCGATTGACCGGCAGATCGCGGCCCCAATAGTCGGGATTGCGCGTCAGCGTGACGGCTGCGCCGGGTTTGACGGCGGTGACGCGATAGGGCCCGGAGCCCAGCGGCGCGGCCATCGAGGTCTCTTCAAACGTCTCGGCATTGATGGCGTGTTTCGGCAGCACCGGCATCAGGCCGAGAATCAGCGGCAGTTCGCGGTCAGGCGCGCCGCCGAAATCGAACCGCACCGTGCGGTCGTCGAGCGCCTCGGCCCTGGCCACCTTGGAATAATACTGCCGATGGTTGGGGCGGCCCTTGTCGCGCAGCAGCTGCCAGGAAAACAGCACGTCCTCGGCCAGCACCGGCCTGCCGTCGGAGAAGGTGGCGCGCGGGTCGATCCGGAAGGTGACGTAGCTTCGGACGTCGTCGGTCTCGACGGTTTTTGCGAGCAGGCCGTACAGCGTGAAGGCTTCGTCGTTACCGCGGGCCATCAGGCTCTCGACCACGAAGCCGCGCACCTGCTGCACCGCAAGGCCGCGGACGATGAAGGGGTTGAGGCTGTCGAAGGTGCCGAGGATGCCCTGCACCAGACGTCCGCCTTTCGGCGCATCGGGGTTGGCGTAGGGCATCTGCGTGAAGCCGGCGGACAGGGCCGGGGCGCCGTGCATGGCGATGGCGTGGCTGGGCTCCGCCGATGCCGGGGCGGGGCAGGCGACACCTGCGATCAATGCCAGTGCCATGGCGAAGCCGGCCCTGCGCGACCAGCTCGAAATACGGGGAGCATTTGTTCGATCTGATTCGGGACAGCTCACACAGGAACTTTAGCATGGCCGCTATCAACTTCGTGTGCCGTGCATCAAATGCGGTTGTCGCCATTGATCTTTTCGTCCGCCGCTGTATTGAAGGCGTGCAATTGACGAGGACGGCGCGGCCTGTCACGTAACTGCCTTAATTGGCAACGAGACACCCGCCAACGGGTCAGAGTCAGCGCCGCCTCCGGGTTTCGGGCGCCACCGTTCAGAAAGGGTTTTCCGCAATGAATTTCCGTCTCTTGGCTGCGTCGGTGTTGCCGCGCGGGCGGGTTTTCGCCCTGTTGGCGGCGACTGCGCTGACCGCCACATTCATAGCTCCGGACGCTCGCGCCCAGGCGCCCGCGCCGGGCGCCCCCGCAGCCGCTCCGAAGGCGGCTCCCAAGGCCGCGCCGAAAGCCGCTCCGAAGGCAGCCCCGGCCGCTCCCAGCGCCCAGGCCGCCCCTCCCGCCGGTGCGCCGCCCGCCGGCGCCCAGCCGCCCGAGCAGCAGGTTCAGCTGATCTATGCGCCCTGGACCAAGTTCTGCCTCAAGGGCCAGGATGCCAATGCCAAGCAGGTCTGCTTCACCGGCAAGGACGGCCGCATCGAGTCCGGCCAGCCGGTCATCGCCGCCGTCATCATCGAGCCGGAAGGCGAGCCGAAGAAGATTCTCCGCGTCACCCTGCCGCTCGGCATGCAGCTGGTGCACGGCACCCGCGTCATCGTCGATGCCAACGCGCCGGCGCAGAGCCCCTATGTGATCTGCTTCGCCAATGGCTGCATGTCCGATTACGAAGTCACTCCGGAGCTGCTGGCCAACCTCAAGAAGGGCCAGAACCTGATCGTCCAGGCGATCAATTCCAACGGCGCGCCGCTCACGCTGCCGCTGCCGCTGGCGGAATTCGCCAAGGCCTATGACGGCCCGCCGACCGATCCGAAGGTGTTCGAGGAAACCCAGAAGAAGCTGCAGGAAGAACTGCAGAAGCGCGCCGCGGAAGCCCGCGCCAAGCTCGAAGCGGCGGCGCCCGCCGGTACCACCCCGCCGGCCAATCCGGCCGCGAAGTAAGCAGCTTCGACGATTTACGAAAGGGCGCTCAGAAATGAGCGCCTTTTTTTGTCGGATGGAGAATGCCAAGCGCCACGCGCTTCCTTTCCTTACCCTCCCCTGAAGGGCAGGGGAATCGCATATGGATTTTTACTCCATATTGCGCAGCCTAACGATTTGGATTCTGAAGATATCTCCTGACCATCGGGAGGTGTCGGATGAAGGCTTTCAGGAGAGTTTTCCGGCGATTGCCGGACCCACGTGCGGACAATGCGCGGCACGATCTGCTTGAAGTTGTGTTCATCGCGCTGGCCGCGACGCTGAGCGGCGCGGAAAGCTGCGCGGAGATGGCCGAGTTCGGCCAGAGCAAGGAAGGGTTTTTGCGGCTGCTGCTGCGTCTGGAGCACGGCATCCCCAGCCACGACACCTTCAGCCGGGTATTCCGCCTGCTGGCGCCGCAGGCCTTCGAGAAGGCATTCCGGTGCTTTATCGCGGCTTTTGCCAAGGCCAACAAGCTCAACCTGACAGGTGTGGTGGCAGTCGATGGCAAGGCTTTGCGCGGGGCGTTCGAGCGTGGCCGGCACAGCACCCCGTTGCACATGGTCAACGTCTGGGCGGTCGAGGCCCGAATCTGCCTGGCGCAGCGCAAGGCCCCCGGTCGCAACGAGAGCGCGGGTGTGCTGGAAGCACTGGCGCTGCTGGACCTCGAAGGCAATATCGTGACCGCCGATGCGCTGCATTGCCATCGCGGCTTTGCCGCCATGGTGCAGGCGCGGGGTGGCGATTACGTGCTGGCGCTGAAGAACAACCAGAGCAAGCTGTTCGCCGCGGCCATCCGGCGCTTTGCGCGCAGCGGCGAGCGCAGCGTTGCCGCACGGATCGAGCCCTCCACCCACGACCGGCACGAGGCGCGACGCGCCACCGTGTTGCGCGATCCCCGCTTCGCGGCCACACAGGACTTTCCCGGCGTCAAGGCGCTGGGGCGCATCACCTCGCGCCGCCGCGGCTATGGCAAGGCCGCCGAACCTGCGGTGGTGCGCTACTTTCTGCTCTCCAAATATGTGTCTGCCAAACGGCTGCTTGCGATTGTTCGCTCGCACTGGAGCATCGAGAACCAGTTGCACTGGGTGCTCGACGTCGCCATGAGCGAGGATCGCAACCGCGCACGAAAAGACCATGCACCGGAAAACCTCGCCACCCTGCGACGCCTCGCCCTTAATATCTTGCGGACCCATCCCGACGGCAAGTCGATGCGTCGCAAGATCAAGCGCGCCGGCTGGGACGATGCCTTCCTGATGAGCCTCATCAGTCATATGCGATAGCCCTGCCCTGAAGGGGGAGGGTCGTATCGCGTAGCGCATCGCGCGAAGCGATACGGGGTGGGGTGAATGTTCATCAGCTGTGAATTTTTTCTTCTATGCCCACGCCCGTCATTCCCCGGCGCGCCAATTGGCGCGCCTGAGGGCGCGAGCAGCGTCAGCTGCGAGCGAGCCCGGAATCCATATTCTCGATGGTGGTGGTTATGGATTCCGGGACGCGCCTTCGTCGGCTGTCGCCGACGAAGGCGCGTCCCGGAATGACGAGGGAAAGACTGTGTCGTGGTGCGAAACCCGGACGGCGCTACGATTCATCCGGGCTGCGCAGAACGCGCGCATCGCGTCCGTAGGTGACGCCGTGCAGCTCAGTTCAGCGAGGGATTGCGCGGGCGGTAGCTGCCGGTCTTGTCCTTGACGAAGATTTCGGCGACCTGGGAATGCCGGATCGGCTTGCCGGAGTCGTCGGGCAAGAGGTTCTGCTCGGAGACATAGGCAACGTATTCGGATTCCGAATTTTCCGCGAGCAGATGGTAGAACGGCTGGTCCTTGTGGGGGCGGACTTCCTCGGGGATCGACAGCCACCATTCCTCGGTGTTGTTGAATTCCGGGTCGATGTCGAACACCACGCCCCGGAACGAAAAGATCCGGTGCCGGACGATCTGTCCAATCTGAAATTTGGCGGTCCGCGCTTTAATCATGTCTGGTCGAATAGACCAGGATTGTGGCCGATGCTAGAGGCAAACGACGGAATTACGACACCCACACCGACCTGCCTGCCGCCCGTCCCGGGGCCAATAACGAAGAAAATACCTTCCCATGATGGATGTCCTCAATCTCGCGCTGCCGTATTTCGGGCTGATCTTCATCGGCTTCGCCTGCGGCAAGACCAGGAAATTGCCCGAGGCCGGCCTCAGCTGGATGAACTTCTTCCTGCTGTACGTCTCGCTGCCGGCACTGTTCTTCCGGATCATGGCGAAGACGCCGTTCGAGGAACTCAACAACCTGCCATTCGTGATCGCCACCACGGCGGCGACCGCGACGGCCTTCTTCCTGTCGGCATTCGTCGGGCGGCTGATCGGCAAGATATCGATCCGGGAGGCGGCGATGGCGGGCCTGTCGGGCGGCTACGGCAATATCGGCTATATGGGTCCCGGTCTGGCGCTCGCGGTGCTGGGGACCAAGGCGGCGGTGCCGACGGCGCTGATCTTCTGCTTCGACAGCATCTTCCTGTTCTCGATCGTGCCGCTGGCGATGGCGCTGACTTCTGGCGACAGGCGGCCGCTGCTGCCGACCATCGGCATCGTCATCAAGCACATCGTGCTGCATCCGCTGATCGTCGCGGCCTATCTGGGCGCGCTGGCCGCCGCCTTCCATGTCCAGATGCCCGTCGCGATCGACGGCATGCTGCAGTTCCTGCAGAACTCGGCAGCACCGGTGGCGCTGTTCGTGCTGGGGGTCACCGTGGCGCTGCGGCCGTTCGGGCGTGTGCCATGGGAGGTGCCGGGCGTGATCGGCGTCAAACTGCTGCTACACCCGCTGATCGCGTTCGCGCTGATGCTGCTGGTCGGGCCGTTTCCGCCGGAATGGGCGGCGACCGCGGTGCTGCTGGCATCGCTGCCGCCGGCGCTCAATGTCTTCATTATCGCCCGGCAGTACGACACCTGGATCGAACCGGCTTCGGTGGCGGTGCTGATCGGCACCTTCGTCTCGGTGATCACGCTGACATCCGTGATGTACCTGCTGAAGACCGGACAGATCGCGTTTCCGTAGAGAGGAGAGGCCCTTGCTTCCCTCGCCCCGCTTGCGGGGAGAGGTTAAGTGAGCGGGCGCCGCCACGATGGCGCGAGGCCTTCGCGCATGGCAAGACGGCGCAGCGGACCGACCGATCCCATCAGATGCATGCCAATGCCGCGCAGCATCTGCATCGGCAGGAGATCGCTGAGCAGCGAGCGGTTCGCCATGTCGATGGCGAAGGTGCGGCTGGAGATGTCGCTGCGCCGCGCTTTCTCGAAGCGCGACAACACCGGCGACGCACCGATGTCTTCGCCTGAATGCATCGCATGGCCGACGATTTCCGCGATATCCGCGGCGTCGCGCAGGCCCATATTGAGGCCCTGCGCGCCGATCGGCGGCAGCACATGGGCGGCTTCGCCGACCAGCACGATACGGTTCTTCGCCACCTGGCGCGGCTGCTCGATGGCTAGGGGAAACAGGTACCGGCCGGGCTCGACCTGGACGCGGCCGAGGATCGAATGCGACTGCCTTTCGGCGGCGGCGGACAAGTCGTCGTCACTGAGCGCCGTCAGCCGCTCGGCTTCCTTCGGCGCGGAAACCCAGACCACGCTGGAGCGGTTGCCGGGCAGGGGGACGACCACGCACGGCCCATGCGGCGTATGAAACTCGGTCGACATGTTGTGGTGCGGACGGCTGTGGCCGATGTTGAAGGTCAGCGCGGCCTGGTCGAGCACGCGGCGCTTGACCTCGATGCCGGCCGCCTCGCGGCACAGCGATTGCCGGCCATCGGCGCCGACGATCAGCTTGGCGGACAGCGACTGGCCCTGCCTGGTGTGAATGAGCGCATGGCTGTCGTCGGGGCTGATCGTGTCGGCTTCATCGTCGATGCGCGCGAGGTTCGGCAACTCCGCCGCGCGCTCTTCCAGCGCGATCATCAGTTTGCGATTTTCGATATTGTAGCCGAAGGCTTCGAGGCCGATTTCCTCGGAGGAGAATTTGACTTCCGGCGCGCGGATCAGTCGCTGGGTGTCATCGACCAGCCGCATCGTCACCAAAGGTGCCGCCTGGTTTTCGCAGCGGCGCCAGACGTCGAGCCGCTGAAGGAATTCCACGGAGCCGCCGAGCAGCGCGGTGGTGCGGTTGTCCGCATAGGGCAGGCGCCGCGCCACCAGCGCTAAGCGGGCGCCGGCCTCGGCCAGAGCGATCGCCGCGGTCAGGCCGGCGGGGCCGCCGCCGATCACGGCAACATCGTAAATGTCGGGTTTGGAAGTCTCGGTCATGGCCTGACAATCGGCGTTTGCCGCGGTCTTTTCAAGACCGCCGAGGCCGCGGAATGTTCCACGGTCTTCTCGCGGCGGAACGCCGCAAGCCCGGATGTGCAAATACCGCGATTCCTGATAGCAATGCCCGGCAAATGGATGCTTCCAACCCGCCAACGTCCCCATCCCGAACCGCGAAAGCGGCGGCGTTCGCCGTGCATATCTTCACGGCGCTGGGCGCCGGCGTTGCGTTGATCGCGCTGCTGGAAGCCGTGCATGAACACTGGGCCGCGATGTTCGCCTGGCTCGGCGCGGCGCTGGTGATCGACGCTCTCGATGGTCCGATCGCGCGGCGGCTCGATGTCGTCAACGTGCTGCCGGACTGGTCCGGCGAGGCGCTCGACTTCGTGGTCGATTTCATCACCTACGTGTTCGTGCCGGCCTATGCGATCATGGCCAGCGGTCTGTTGCTGTCGTGGACGGCAATGCTGCTTGGCGTCGCCATCGTCGTGTCAAGCGCGCTGTATTTCGCTGATCGCCGCATGAAGACATCAGACAATCATTTTCGCGGCTTCCCGACACTGTGGAATGCCGTGGCGTTCTATCTGTTCCTGCTGCATCCGCCGCCGTGGCTCGCGAGCCTCGCAGTGTTCGCATTGATCGTGCTGACCTTCGTGCCGCTGCACGTGATTCATCCGGTGCGGGTGACGCGGCTGCGCGAGCTCAACCTGTTGCTGATGGCGCTGTGGGCCGTGCTCGCCATCGTCACACTGGTGCAGGATTTCAGCGTCGCCTTGCCCGTCACGCTCGCGCTGTGCGCGATTGCCTTTTACATTGTCTGCGGTGACGCCATCATCCGCCTGCTGAGGCCCTCCACGCCATGATCGAATTGTTCACCAGCCCCGAAGCCTGGGCCGCCTTGCTGACCCTGACCGCGCTCGAGATCGTGCTCGGCATCGACAATGTGATCTTCCTGTCGGTGATCGTGTCGCGGATCCCGGAGCCGCTGGCGACGCGCGCCCGGCAGATCGGCCTGGCGCTGGCGCTGGTGTTCCGCATCCTGCTGCTGAGCCTGCTGGTCTGGCTGATCGGCCTGACCGAACCGGTCATCACCATCAGGAGCGCCGCGCTGTCATGGCGCGATCTGATCCTGATCGGCGGCGGCCTGTTCCTGATCGCCAAGGCGACCCATGAAATCCATGGCGAGGTCGAGGCGCGCGATGGCGGCGGCGGCGACACGCCGAAGCCGGGCGCGTTCTTCTGGGTGATCATGCAGATCATCGTCGTCGACATGGTGTTCTCGCTGGATTCGATCATCACCGCGATCGGCATGGCGCAGGATCTCGAAATCATGATAGCCGCCGTGATCATCGCCTGCGCGGTGATGTACGTCTCGTCGGGCCCGGTGGCGCGGTTCGTCGCCGAGCATCCGACCACCAAGATGCTGGCGCTGGCGTTCCTGGTGTTGATCGGCGTCGCACTGGTGGCGGACGGGTTCAAATTCCACATTCCACGCGGCTACATATACTTCGCGATCCTGTTTTCGGCGGCTGTGGAGTTCTTCAATGTGCTCGCCAGAGGCAACCGCAGGAAGCGCGCCTGACCGCGCGGCCGCGGCTTTGCGGGCGTTGCGCAGTTGACAAGGACGGCTTGTCGGCTATCGCTTGGCGCATAAGAAACGCAGAGGAGAATGATCGATGACCAAGGCCGTGCGCGTTCACCAAGTCGGGGGTCCCGAAGCCCTGATCTATGAAGCTGTCGATGTCCCCGCGCCGGGCCCGGGCGAGGTCCGCGTCAAGCAGCACGCCATCGGCGTCAATTTCATCGACGTGTATTTCCGCAACGGCCTCTACAAGGCACCGCAGCTGCCGTTCATCGCCGGCAACGAGGCTGCCGGCGAGGTGGTCGAGGTCGGCCCCGGCGTCACCGGTTTTCACCCCGGCGACCGCGTCGCCTATTATTCCAATCTCGGCAGCTACGCCACCGAGCGCGTGTTTGCCGCCGATCGGCTGGTCAAGCTGCCCGACCGCATCACCTACGAGCAGGGCGCGGTGCTGATGCTCAAGGGCCTCACGGTCTGGTATTTGCTGCACAAGACCTTCAAGGTCGAGCCCGGCCATCGCGTGCTGATCCATGCCGCCGCCGGCGGCATCGGCCTGTTGGCCTGTCAGTGGGCCAAAGCGCTCGGCGCCCATGTCATCGGCACCGTCGGTTCCAAAGAGAAGGGCGAGCTGGCGCTGGCCAATGGCTGCGATCACGTCATCTACTACAACGACGAGGACTTCGTTGCGCGGGTGAAGCAGATCAGCCGCAACGAGCTTTGCGACGTGGTCTATGACGGCGTCGGCAAGACCACCTATCCCGGCTCGCTGTCCTGCCTGCGGCCGCGCGGCATGTGGGTCTCGTTCGGCAATGCGTCGGGCCCGGTGCCGCCGTTTGCGATCGCCGAACTCAACAACCACGGCTCGCTGTTCGCGACGCGTCCAAAACTCAACGACTACGTCGGCAAGCGCTCGGAACTGCTGGAAGGCGCCGACACGCTGTTCTCCGCTGTGATCGACGGCAAGCTGCACGTCCCGATCAATCACGCTTACGCGCTCAAGGACGCTGCGAAAGCGCATATCGATCTGGAAAGCCGCTCGACGACCGGGGCTTCGATTCTGAGGACGTGAGGCCTCGTGCCCCCAAGCGATGCAAGGGCATCGCTGAGGATGCTGCGCAACGCGCTGCACTTGCAGCGTGGTGCGCTGCTGATCCGGGGCCCATCCGTCTGAACTGTAGTTGTGGGTCCCCGGATCTGCGGAGCAGCGTGAAGCCTAGCGATGCTTCGCATCGCCGGGCTGCACCGCGTCCGGGACACGAGCTCTCAGCCTACACACCTCGCGACGCCGAGCTTTCCGAGGATAGCGTCGAGCTGCGCGATCATCAGCGCGATCTCCTCCCGCGTCACGTTCAGCGCCGGCATGAAACGCAGCGTATCTGGCCGCGGGGCGTTCAGCAGCAGGCCTTCTTCCAGCGCGCAGGCGACGACGGCGGCTCCGATCGGGCGTTTCAGATCCAGCGCCAGCAGTAATCCCTGGCCGCGGACACCGCCGAGGCCGTGCCGCGCCGAAATCCGCTGCAGCTCGCTGGCCAGATGGAGGCCGTTGTCGGTCACCGATTTCAGAAAATCGGACTGTCCGACTTCGTTCAGCACCGCGAGGCCGGCGGCGCACATCAGCGGGCTGCCGTTGAAGGTGCCGCCCTGATCGCCATGCTCGAAGCAGGACGCGGCTTCCGTCGCGAGCAGGGCGCCGAGTGGAACGCCGCCGCCGAGTCCTTTTCCCAACGCCATGATGTCGGGGACGATGCCGGCCTGTTCGTAGCAAAACAGTTTTCCCGTGCGTCCAATGCCGGTTTGAATCTCATCCACGATCAGCAGCAGGCCGTGTTGCTTCGTTAGTTCTCGCAAGCCTTGCAAAAATTCATCGGTCGCGGGCCACACGCCGGCCTCGCCCTGGATCGGCTCCAGCATCACGGCGATGGTGTTGTTTCCGATCAGCTGCTTCACGGAGTCCAGATCGTTGAGCCGCGCCTTGGGAAATCCCTGCACCTTGGGCTCGAACAATGGCTCGAATGCCTTCTTGCCGGACGCCGACATCGCCGCCAGCGTGCGTCCGTGAAACGCTCCGTCGAAGGTGATGATCTCGTAAGCGCCATTGCGGTGCAGGGCGCCGTATTTGCGGGCCAGCTTGATGGCGCCTTCGATCGCTTCGGCGCCGGAATTGGTAAAGAACACCTGGTCGAAACAGCTGCTTGTGACCAGCGCCTGAGCCAGTTCGAGACTGGGCGCGTTATAGAATGCCGGGCTCGGTGTCAGCAGAAGCTTGGCCTGTGCGGTGAGCGCTTCGGCAATCGCCGGCGGCGAATGGCCGAGGCAATTCACCGCCCAGCCCTGAATGAAGTCGAGATAGCGCTTGCCGGTGTCGTCCCACAGCCAGCCGCCTTCGCCCCTGACGAAGACGGTCGGCGGGCGAGGCGTGATATCCATCAGGGCGTCGAACGGATGTAGGGCGATATTCATGGTGGTCTCCTGCGGTGGAATGAACAGGCGGCCCCAAACGCGAGAAGGCCGCACTGTGGGTGCGGCCTTCTCGAAAACGTGCTGAACGTCAGGCGTTCAGCGTTGTCGTCGGACATGGCGCGACCCAGCGTCGTCGAACGAGCGACGACGGAGTCCAGCGCGGGAAGTGGTCCGGTTGAAGTTCATGGATGCGGCCATACAGCCGAAATCCCGGTCGTGTCAAGTGTAGTGGTTAAAACCCCGATACGCTTCCGTGCAGGTCGTACGCATCCGCGCGTTCGATCTTGGCGGTGACGATCTCGCCGACGCGCAAGGGGCGGCGGCTGGAGACGTAGACGGCGCCGTCGATCTGCGGGGCGTCGAATTTGGAGCGACCCTTCGACACCGTTGGGCCGACCTCGTCGATGATGACCTGCTGCCTGGTGCCGACCTTGCGCTTCAGGCGCTTGGCCGAGATCACCTGCTGCCGCGCCATCAGGGCGTTCCAGCGCTGCTGCTTGATCTCTTCCGGCACGGCATTGCCAAGCGCATTGGACGGTGCGCCGGCGACGGATTCATACTTGAACGCGCCGACGCGGTCGATCTGCGCTTCCTCGAGCCAGTCGAGCAGATATTGGAAATCGGTCTCGGTCTCGCCGGGGAAGCCGACGATGAAGGTCGAGCGCAGCGTCAGATCCGGGCACTCCTCGCGCCACTTCTTGATCCGCGCCAGCGTCTTGTCCTGCGCCGCCGGGCGCTTCATCTGCTTCAATACTTCGGGGCTGGCGTGCTGGAACGGGATGTCGAGATAGGGCAGCACCTTGCCCGATATCATCAGGCTGATGACCTCATCGACATGCGGATAGGGGTAGACGTATTGCAGCCGCACCCAGGCGCCGAGTTCGCCGAGCTCCCTGGCGAGATCGAAGAATTTGGCGCGGACCTCGCGATCCTTCCAGAGGCTGGTCGCGTATTTGACATCGACGCCGTAGGCCGAGGTATCCTGTGATACCACCAGCAGTTCCTTGACGCCGGCCTTCACCAGATTCTCCGCTTCGCGCAGCACCTCGTTGGCCGGGCGCGACACCAGATCGCCGCGCAGCTTCGGGATGATGCAGAAGCTGCAGCGGTTGTTGCAGCCTTCGGAAATCTTGAGGTACGCGTAATGCCGCGGTGTCAGCTTGATGCCCTGCGGCGGCATCAGGTCGAGATGCGGATTGTGCACTGGCGGCAGCGCGCGATGCACGGCATCGAGCACGCTCTCATATTGCTGCGGGCCGGTGATCGACAGCACGCCGGGATAGGCCGCCTCGATCTGCTCGGGCTCGGCGCCCATGCAGCCGGTGACGATCACCTTGCCGTTGGCGGCCATGGCTTCGCCGATCGCGCCCAGCGACTCCTGCTTGGCGCTGTCGAGGAAGCCGCAGGTATTGACGATGACAACGTCGGCGCCATCGTGCTTGCGCGCGAGCTCGTAACCTTCGGCGCGCAGCCGGGTGATGATGCGTTCGGAATCCACCAAAGCCTTGGGGCATCCCAGCGACACAAAGGAGATTTTGGGCGCGGCGGCCTGTTGCATGTTTGATCTGCCTGATTGAAGGGCAGGAGCTAGTCCCATTTGCCCATAAATACAAGGCTTTAAGCCATGCGCGCCCGTGCTATGGGTGGCTTTGCAGGGAATGCGAGCAATTCATGGCTGCCGATTCGTCTCCGAAAATCGTCATTGTCGACGAAAGCCCGATCCGGGCCGCCATTCTCGAAGAGGGATTGCGCGAGGCGGGCTATGTCGACGTCCAGCACATCCGCGAGATGCAAAACCTGCTGGCGCGGATCTATGCGCTCGATCCCGACGTCATCGTGATCGACCTGGAGAACCCCAGCCGCGACGTGCTGGAACAAATGTTCCAGGTCAGCCGCGCGGTGCGCCGTCCCGTCGCGATGTTCGTCGACCAGAGCGATTCCGAATCGGCCCGTGCCTCGGTCGATGCCGGCGTGTCGTCCTATATCGTCGACGGGCTGAAGAAGGAGCGCATCAAGCCGATTCTGGATCTGTGCATCTCGCGCTTCAACGCCTTCTCGAAGCTGCAGGACGAACTCGACCGCACCAAGTCGGCGCTGGAAGAGCGCAAGATCATCGATCGTGCCAAGGGCATCGTGATGAAACTGAAAGGCCTCACCGAAGAGGAGGCCTACGTATTGCTGCGTTCGACGGCGATGCGCGAAAAAAAGAAAATCGGCGATATCGCGCAGTCGATCATCACCGCAGCGGAGTTGCTGAAATGACCGGTCAACCGCTTCACATCGGATTCATTCCGCTGGCTGACGCCGCAGCCCTCATCGTCGCCGTCGACAAGGGATTTACCGCCGCCGAAGGCCTCGACGTCACGCTGGTGCGAGAGGTGTCATGGTCGAATGTCCGCGACAAGCTCAATATCGGCCTGTTCGATGCCGCCCACCTGCTGGCGCCGGTCGCCATCGCCTCCAGCCTCGGGCTCGGCCATGTGAAGGTGCCGATCGTCGCCTCGTTCAATCTCGGCCTCAACGGCAATGCCATCACGGTATCGCCCTTGCTGCACGCGGCCCTGATGGCAGAGGTCGATGGCGATCCGCTCGACCCGATGGTGACGGCGCTGGCGCTGGCGCGCGTGGTTGCGGCACGGCGCAAGGCGGGCGTCGAGCCCTTGACCTTCGGCATGACGTTCCCGTTCTCCACCCATAATTACCAGTTGCGGTTCTGGATGGCCGCCGGCGGCGTCGACCCCGACGAGGACGTCCGTCTCGTGGTGCTGCCGCCGCCCTACATGGTGAACAGCCTCGCCAACGGCCATGTCGATGCGTTCTGCGTCGGCGCGCCGTGGAACTCGGTCGCGGTCGATCTCGGCGTCGGCCACATCCTGCATTTCGTGTCCGACATTCTGGAGCGCGCCGCGGAGAAGGTGCTGGCAGTTCGCGAGGACTGGTCGGAGAAGAATCCGGAGGTGCTGGCGGCGCTGACGCGCGCCCATTGCGCCGCTGCCGCCTTCATCGAAAACCCCGACAATCGCGACGAAGCAGCACGCATTCTGGCGCAGCCGGAACGGATCGGCGTCTCGCCGGAGGTGCTGCTGCGCACGCTGGACGGCCGGCTCAAGATCTCGCCGGATGGGACCATGCGCGAAAGCCGCCGCTACCTGCTGGTCGGGCGCGAAGGGGCAGGGCGGCCCGATCCCCGCCAGGCGGCGTGGCTCTACGCCCAGATGGTGCGTTGGGGACAGTCGTCCATCAGCCCCGAGGCGCTGAAGACCGCCGAGGCGGTATTCCGGCCGGATCTCTACGATGCCGCGCTGGGCGTGCCCGGCAGCGTCAATAATGACGTGCCGGACGCGGTCGGCGCCTTTGCCGGGCCGGCCTTCGATCCCGACAACATCGCCGCGCATCTGGCGGCGTTCGAAATCGCCCACATGAAGTCGTGAGACCTGCCGCCTCGCGCTTGGGCAGCAGGGGCGGGCGGCTAATTGTTGGGCGGCTGCGTTCAAAACGCTGGCAAATGCCGCCGTGCGGGCGCCCCGCAATAGCGCCTTCGATCCCGCAAACTGCTGATTTAACGATATTATTGCAGCGCACACGTTCTGGCACGGGAATTGAATGCTCCTAAGGTGCCGGCGTTCGCAGATGCCCGCCGGCCGCGTCCCCAGATGGATTTCCGCAGCAACGAGGCTGATCGGACCGCTCTCCAGAACTCAAGCCGGCGCGTTGCGCTGACCTGATCCTGCGCGGTCGCATTCCGTTTCCCCGTTGACGCCACAGGTTGTGGCCGCAGGAGCTTCGTCGCGCCCATGAAAATCGAAACCGTTCCCGTCGACTTCACCGACGAACAGAAGCGCTACCTGGAAGGTTTCTCTACCGGCCTGCAGATCAGCCGCGTCGGCCGCGGTCTTGGCGGCGGTGCTGCTTCGAAGGCCAATGCCGAGCCGACAGGTCCCGAAGCGCCGCACGTCAAGGCGCAGGACCGCACGATCGCGTCGGGCAAGAAGCTCGTCGATCAGGAGAAGTGGAAGCGCGAGGAACATCCGTTTGATGCCTATCCGCGCTTGAAGGAGCAGGCGCTGGCCGATTCCAGGCCGTCGCCCGCCGACAATTTCCGCTGGCGCTATTACGGCCTGTTCTATGTGGGACCGACGCAGGATTCCTATATGTGCCGGCTGCGGATTCCCAACGGCATCATGAAGCACTGGCAGTTCTCAGGATTGGCCGACCTGATTGAGCCGCTGTGCGGGCCGTTTTCCAACGTCACCACGCGCGCCAATCTGCAGGTGCGGGAAATCCCGCCGAAGAACGCTGTCGCATTGATCGAGGGCATCCAGGATCTCGGCCTGTGCTCGCGCGGCTCCGGCGCCGACAACATCCGCAACGTCACGGGCACGCCGACCGCCGGCATCGATCCGCAGGAACTGCTCGATACCCGCCCCTATGCGCGGGAGTGGCACTATCACATTCTCAACGATCGCTCGCTGACTGGCTTGCCGCGAAAATTCAACGTCGCCTTCGACGGCGCCGGCAAGATCGCGGTGCTGGAAGATACCAACGACATCGCCTTCGCCGCCGTCGAGGTGAAGGATGGTTTCGGCGTCGAGCCCGGCATCTGGTTCAAGCTGGGGATCGGCGGCATCACCGGTCACATGGATTTTGCCACCGATACCGGCATCATCGTCAGGCCGGCCGACGCGACGAAGGTGTCCGACGCCATCGTCCGCGTTTTCATCGATCTCGGCGACCGCACCAACCGGCTCAAGGCGCGGCTGAAATACGTCATCGACGGCATGGGCATGGAGAAGTTTCTCGTGCTCGTTGAGGAGAAGATGGGGCACGCTTTCACCCGCGTGCCGGCGGAAGCTCTGCTGCCGCGGCCGGCGTTCGACCGCACCGCCCATATCGGTGTCCACAAGCAGAAGCAGGACGGGCTGAACTGGATCGGCGTCGCGCTGCCGCTGGGCATGGTCACCTGCGAACAGATGCGTGGCCTCGCCAAGATCGCAGCCGATCTCGGCGACGGCGATATCCGGCTCACAGTGTGGCAGAACCTGCTCATTCCTGGGGTGTCCGACGACAAGGTGGCCTTGGCCACGGCCGCGATCGAGGCGATCGGTCTGGCGATCAAGACAACCGAACTTCGTGCCGGCCTGATCGCCTGCACCGGCCGCGCCGGCTGCAAGTTCGGCAATGCCGATACCAAGCGCACCGCGGCCAGAATTGCCGACTGGTGCGACCCGCGGGTTGATGTCGAGACGCCGATCAACATCCATCTCACCGGCTGCCACCATTCCTGCGCGCAGCATTACATCAGCGACATCGGCATGATCGGCGCGCGGGTTGCAGTCGGCGACAGTGATGACACCGTCGATGGCTTTCATGTCTTCACCGGCGGCGGGTTTGGCCCCGACGCCGATGTCGGGCAGGAGGTCTATCACGACGTCAAGGCCGAGGACGCGCCGGTCGTCGTCGAGAAACTACTCAAGGCCTACATGTCGAATCGTGCGTCGTCAGAAGAAACCTTCCTGACCTTTGCGCGCCGCCATGACGGCGAAACGCTGCGCAGGCTCGCCGACGAACAGGTGTCCGCATGAACCAGATGACGCCGCCTCCAAAAGTCGAGATCATTCCGTCCTCCGCGCCGTTTTCCGAAGCGCAGCGCTCCTGGCTGAACGGCTTCTTCGCCGGCCTGCTGTCGGATGCGCCGGCGCCTTTGTCGGCGGAGCAGGGCGCCGCCGTCATGCCTGAGGAGGATGACGGCGCGCCGTGGCACGACCAGACCATGCCGATTGCCGATCGCATGAAGCTCGCCGAGGGCAAGCCGCTGCGACGAAAAATGATGGCGGCGATGGCGCAGCAGGACTGCGGCCAGTGCGGCTATAACTGCAACGATTATTCCGACGCGATCGCCAGCAAGGCCGAACCGCGGCTCAACCTCTGCGTCCCCGGCGGCAAGGAAACCGCGCGGATGCTGAAGGCGCTGCACGAGGAACTGGAGAAGGCGCCGGGCGCAGCCGCGCCTGCAGCGAAGACCGCAGCAGAGCCGGTTGCCGTTGCCGCGCCCGATCCTTCGACGCTCGGCCGCTCCCGCGACAATCCGGCGCCAGCGACCTTCCTGTCGCGCCGGCTGCTCAACGGCAAGGGCTCGGAGAAGGAAACCTGGCACATCGATTTCGATCTCTCGGGCTGCGGGCTCGATTACGTCGTCGGCGATTCCTTCGGCATCTTTGCCAGCAACGATCTTGGCCATGTCGACCAGATCATCGCGCTGCTCGGCGCCTCGCACACCACGCAAGTGCGCGGCAAGACGCTGCGCGAGGTGTTGCGCGAGGACGTCTCGCTGGCGCCGGCGCCGGATAGCCTGTTCGAGCTGATCTCCTACATCACCGGCGGCGATCAGCGCGCCAAGGCGCGGGCACTGGCGCAGGGCGAGGACCCGGATGGCGACGCGGCGACGCTCGACGTGATGGCGGCGCTGCAGAAATTCTCCAACGTGCGGCCGCACCCGGAAGCCTTTGTCGAGGCGCTGGAGCCGCTGCAGCCCAGACTCTATTCGATCTCGTCGTCGCACAATGCGACGCCGGGAAAACTCTCGCTGACGGTCGACTGCGTGCGCTATGTGATCGGCAAGCGCAAGCGCCACGGCCTCGCATCCACCTTCCTCGCCGACCGCATCAAGCCCGGCGACGAGCTGAAGGTCTATGTCCAGAAGGCGCATGGTTTTGCCCTGCCGGAAAATCCGGAGACGCCGATCATCATGGTGGGCCCCGGCACCGGCATCGCGCCGTTCCGTGCTTTCCTGCATGACCGCAAGGCGACCAACGCGCCGGGCCGCAACTGGCTGTTCTTCGGCCATCAGCGCAGCGGGTCGGATTTCTTCTATGCCGACGAACTCAACGAGATGAAGAGCGAAGGATTTCTCACCCGACTGTCGCTGGCGTGGTCGCGCGATTCCGGCGAAAAGTTCTACGTGCAGGATCGCATGCGCGAAGTCGGCCGCGACGTCTGGACCTGGCTCGCCGACGGCGCTCACGTTTACGTCTGCGGCGACGCCAAGCGGATGGCCAAGGACGTCGAACGCGCGCTGGTCGATATCGTCGCGCAGTTTGGCGCCCGCTCCACCGACGAGGCGGTGCTGTTCGTCGGCGACCTCAAGAAGAAGGGGCGGTTCCAGTTGGACGTGTACTGAGGGGCGGACTAGCTTACCGCCCCAAATACCGCCAATGCCTCAAATCTTCGCGAATAAAATTCTCGCAAGGAATCCTCGCGGAGAATTTTCATCTGCGAACGGACTCCCCGACGGTATCCGCATCGCTATTTCGTCGCTCCACTTGCATGTCGGCCGGATCGGCACTTGCTTAGGCGCAAGATGACGTCCTGGAGAACGACGATGCGCGAACTATCCGCGGAAGCCCGCCTGCAGATTCATGCCCGCACCTTGTCGGGGCGCTCGGCGGTGCGGATCCACACCTTCGCGCTCTACAGCGCCTTCGCGCTGATCGCCGCCATCGTGTTCGGCACGCTCTCGGTCCATCCGTTCTGACAATGCGCCGGTGCTGATCGGCGCCGCGTCGATGCGCGCGCGACGGTAAACGCGGTATCGGAACTGTTGCACCGCGAAGCCAGATGAAGTTGGAGATAAACTCTCCGAACCCCCGCACATTCAAAATTCCATTTCATTGACGAAAACGGTACTCCCGCGCATCTTTCAGACACTGGTTTCGCGAGAGCGAGAGTCGGAAACTCTCGAAAACTGAACGTCTTTTTTCAAACCATCAACTTCGGACAGGCCCGGGTAGCAACATCACGCGTTGCGCTGACGGCAGTGCTGTGCCGCTTGCAAGCAGGAGACAAGATGTCGAACGATCGTGACAAGAGCGCTTCGCTGCTCGACCGCCGCACCCTGCTGCGCGCAGGCGCCGCCGCGGCCTTCGCCGCGCCGCTCGGTGTACTTGGCGCGCAGGCCTTTCCATTCCTCCCGGCGTCGCCGATCGACTTTTCCGAATTCCCGATCTGCAAGACGTCCTCCGAAGCGCCGGCCCTGACGGGCGCGCCGCGCAAGCTGAAACTGTCGTGGAATGCCGGCGCGGTGTGCCTGGCGCCGCTGCCGGTCGCGATCGATCACGGCTTCTTCCAGAAACAGAATCTCGACGTCGAACTGGTCAACTACAGCGGCTCGACCGATCAACTGCTCGAAGCCATCGCGACCGGCAAGTCGGACGCGGGTTTGGGCATGGCGCTGCGCTGGCTGAAACCGCTGGAGCAGGGCTTTGACGTCAAGATCGCCGCCGGCACCCATGGCGGCTGCATGCGGGTGCTCGCGAAGAAGAATTCCGGCGTTGACAAGCTCGCCGATCTCAAGGGCAAGGCCGTTGCGGTTGGCGATCTCGCCGGACCGGACAAGAATTTCTTTTCGATCCAGCTCGCAAAGCAAGGCATCGATCCGAACAAGGAGGTCGACTGGCGGCAATATCCGGGCAATCTGCTGCAGCTTGCGGTCGAGAAGGGCGAGGCACAGGCGGTGCTCGCGTCAGATCCGATCGCCGACCTCTGGCTGAAAGACACCGCCTACAAGGAAGTCGCCTCCAATCTGGACGGCGAATACAAGGACAAGACCTGCTGCATCGTCGGCCTCCGCGGCAGCCTCGTGCGCGAGGAGCCGCTGGTGGCGCGGGCGATCACTCAGGCCCTGCTTGATGCCGCGATGTTCACTTCGCAAAATCCCGACAAGGCGGCAGCCTCGTTCCAGCCCTATGCGCCGAAGGCCGCAAGCCTGGAAGATCTGCAGCGCATGGTGCGATACCATACCCATCACCATCATCCCGTTGGCGATCAGCTGAAGCGGGAGCTCAAGGGCTATGCCGACGATCTGAAAACGGTCTCGGTGTTCAAGCCGAGCACCGACACGTCGAAATTCGCGGAGCGCATCTATGCCAACGTATTCGGCGTCTGACGCCGCGCCGTTCGGCGCGGATTGCGAGACCGTTCTGGTCGCCAGTGACGGTGGGTTGCAGCTCGCAAGCAAGCTTCGTCTCAGTGTGTCCGGTGTCGGGGCAGGGCTTGCCTGGCTGGCTTTCGGCCTGTCGTGCATCTGGTGGCCCGATATCGGCGACTGGCCGCGCACCGAGGCCGTCGCTTACACCGCGTTCGCCATCGCCGCCGGCATTGTAGTCGCAACGACGGCGCGAGAACTGCTCGGCAAGTTCGGCGCCGGGTTGCAGCAGCGCGCGCCGTGGCTGCTCGCGCTCGGCTTGTTCCTGACGTTGTGGGAAGTCGCTACCGCAAAATTCGGCTGGCTGCCGCTGCCATTCTTCCCGCCGCCACAATCGATTGTTGAGGTCTACACCGACGATCTGCCAAAACTGCTCGACAGCGTGTTTGCCTCGGTGAAGCTGCAGCTCGGCGGCTATTTCATCGGCGCCGCTGTCGGCTTTCTCACCGGCGTTTCGATCGGCTGGTCGCGCGGCGTCGGCTACTGGGTGCATCCGGTGCTGCGCTTCATTGGCCCGCTGCCGGCCACCGCATGGCTGCCGATTGCGTTCTTCACCTTTCCGTCGAGTTGGAGCGCCAGCACGTTCCTGATCGCGCTGGCTACCGGCTTTCCGGTGACGGTGCTGACCTGGTCCGGGGTGGCCAGCGTCAGCAGCGCCTATTACGACGTCGCGCGCACGCTTGGCGCAAAGCCCTCGTTCCTGGTGCTGAAGGTCGCGATCCCCGCGGCGCTGCCGCATGTCTTCGTCGGCCTGTTCATGGGGCTTGGCTCGTCCTTCGCGGTGCTCGTCGTCGCCGAGATGATCGGCGTCAAGGCCGGGCTCGGCTGGTACCTGCAATGGGCGCAGGGCTGGGCGGCCTATGCCAACATGTATGCCGCGCTGATCGTGATGTCGCTGCTGTGTTCCGGTGCGATCACGCTGCTGTTCAAGGTGCGCGACCATCTGCTGGTCTGGCAGAAGGGGGTCGTCAAATGGTAGCGCTCGCACGGGTCGAACAGGCTCTTGTTGCCGCCGGCGCGTCGCTCGAGATCGACGGCGTCAGCCACGCTTTCGACATCGACGGCAAGGTGCTGCCGGTGCTCGACGATGTCAGCATCAAAGTCGCGCCCGGAGAGTTCGTGGCGCTGCTCGGACCGTCCGGTTGCGGCAAGTCGACCTTGTTGCGCCTCGTTGCGGGGCTGGAGCCGCCGCGCGCGGGATCGTTGCGCGAAGACGGCGTGCCGATCACCGGGCCGTATCCGTCGCGCGTAGTGGTGTTTCAGGATCCGACGCTGTTTCCGTGGCGCCATGTCTGGAACAACGTGGCGCTCGGGTTGGAAGCGCAGGGCATTCTCAAGTCCCAGCGCCATCGCGTCGATGCCGCGATCGAGCTGGTCGGGCTCTCGACCTTCCGCAATGCCTTTCCGCACCAGCTCTCCGGCGGCATGGCGCAGCGCGTCGCGCTGGCGCGGGCGCTGGTCAACGACCCAAAGATCCTCGTGCTGGATGAGCCGCTCGGCAAGCTGGATTCGCTGACGCGGATCACCATGCAGGCCGAACTGGTCTCGTTGTGGCAGCGCAGCGGCTTTACCGCGCTGCTGGTGACCCATGACGTGGAGGAGGCGCTGTTCCTCGCCAACCGCGTCATCGTGTTCAGCGACCGTCCGGCGAAGATCAAGGCGGATATCGTCGTGGACCGGCCCTATCCGCGGCATCGCGGCGATGCCCATCTAGCGGAACTTCGCCGCCACATCCTTGGTTTATTGGGATTGGACGCCACATGGTGAGCAGTCTCGGCACTCTCAAACGCAACGAGCAGGCGATGGACGCAGCCCCGACCGTCTTCGACAAGGCCAATCTGCTGGCGCCCGGCTTTGCCGAGCGCGCGCCGTTGCACGATCGCTCCGCGAGCTTTCCATTCGAGAACTTTCAGGAATTGTCGGACGCCGGTCTGCTGGCCTTGACGGTGCCGCAGGTGCTCGGCGGCGCGGGCGGCGGCGTCAGCGATGCCGCGCGCGTGGTGGGCATCATCGCCAAGGCCGATGCCTCGACCGCCCTGGTGCTGTCGATGCACTACATCCATCATCTGGTGATCGCGGGCAGCACGCGCTGGCCGGCACATCTGTCGCGCAGACTGGCGAAGGAAACCGTCGAGGGCCTTGCGCTGGTCAACGCGCTGCGGGTCGAGCCGGATCTGGGCTCGCCGGCACGCGGCGGCCTGCCGGCCACGACCGCGAAGCGCACCGCCACCGGCTGGCGGCTCAGCGGCCGCAAGATCTATTCGACCGGCGCGCCGATCCTGAAATGGTACACGGTGTGGGCGAAGACCGACGAGCCGGAAGTGCGGGTCGGGCTGTTTCTGGTCCCCGCCGGCCTGCCGGGCACAAGCATCGTCGAGACCTGGGACCACCTCGGCCTGCGCGCCAGCGGTAGCCACGACGTCGTATTCGATGACGTGGTGTTTCCGCTCGATCATGAAGTCGATGTCCGCAAGCCCGCGGAATGGCTGGCGTCGGATCTCACCCAGGCCACGGTGCAGGCAGTTCTGGTCGGCGCGGTCTATGACGGCGTTGCCCGTGCGGCACGGGACTGGGTGGTCGAGTTTCTCAAGAACCGGGTGCCATCGAGCTTGGGTGCACCGCTGGCGACGCTGCCGCGGGCGCAGGAGATCGTTGGCGGCATCGAGGCCAAACTCGCCGTCAATGCGCGGCTGCTCGATACATTTGCTCGCGACATTGATGATGGCGTCACGCTGACGGTGACTGAGGCCAACATCGTCAAGCTTACCGTCACCAACAACGCTGTTGCGGCCGTCGAGGACGCGCTGTCGCTGACCAGCAATCACGGCCTGACCCGCGCCAATCCGCTGGAACGGCATTTTCGCGATGTGATGTGCGGCCGCGTTCACACCCCGCAGGACGACGCCACGCGCATCTCGGCCGGCCGTCTCGCCCTCGGCATCTAATTCAACCCATCGAGAATGGAGATATCTATGTCCATCGAATTCATCGGCTTCATCACCAACAACAATTCGTCGGAAACCATTGTCCGTAGCGGGCCGATCCTCGACCGTCCCTACATCGAGACCGTCGCCAAGGCCCATGAGCTGGCCGGCTTCGATCGCGCGCTGCTGGCGTTTCACTCGACCATTCCCGACGGGCTGCAGGTCGGCCAGCACGTGCTGGGTGTCACCGAGAAGCTGAAGGTGTTGATCGCGCAGCGGCCGGGCTTCACCGCGCCGACGCTGCTGGCGCGGCAGCTGGCGACGGTCGACCAGTTCTCCAACGGTCGCGTGTCGCTGCACGTAATCACCGGCGGCAATGCCACGGAGCTGCGGCAGGACGGCAATACGATCGACGACAAGGACGAGCGCTACGCCCGCACCGATGAATGGCTCGACGTCATCAAGGCCGAATGGACGAGCGAAAAGCCGTTCAACTATGCCGGCAAGTACTATCAGGTCGAGAACGGTTTCTCGCAGATCAAGCCGTATCACCCCGAGGGCATCCCGGTCTTCGTCGGCGGCGCGTCGGATGCGGCGATCGAGGTCGCCGGCAAGCATGCCGACACCTTTGCGCTGTGGGGCGAATCTTATGCGCAGGTTCGCGACGTCACCGCGCGCGTGCGCACGGCCGCCGCAAAGCATGGCCGGCCGACACCGCGCTTCAGCCTGTCGGTGCGGCCGATCATCGCCGACACCGAGGAGAAAGCCTGGGCCAAGGCCGAGGACATTCTTGCGCGCGCCACCGCGCTGCAGGACAAGACCGGCTATCGCAAGCCGGCCGACGGCCACGCCACCGCCGGCGCGCGGCGGCTGCTGGCGCTGGCCGAGCAGGGCACCCGCATCGACAAGCGGCTGTGGACCGAAATCGCAAAGCTCACCGGCGCCAATAGCAACACCACCGCCCTGGTCGGCACGCCCGAGCAGGTTGCCGAGGTGTTCGCCGACTACTATGATCTCGGCGTCAGCCATTTTCTCATTCGCGGCTTCGATCCGCTGATCGATGCCATCGACTATGGTCGCGAATTGATTCCGCGCACGCGCGAGCTGATTGCTCAGCGCGGTGTCGCCAAGGGAGTTGCAGCAGAATGAAACGTCTTGTCCTCGCCGCCGGGCTGATTGCCGCGGCGCTGTCATCCGCCCAGGCAGAGACAACCTTGATCGTCGGCGATCAGAAGGGGAATTCGCAGGCGGTGATGCAGGCCGCCGGCGTGCTCAAGGATGTGCCCTACAAGATCGAGTGGAAGGAATTTCCGGCCGCCGCGCCGCTGCTGGAAGCGCTCGGCGCCGGCGCGATCGAGACCGGCCTGGTCGGCGACGCGCCGTTCACCTTTGCCGCGGCGGCCAATGTGCCGGTGAAAGCGATCGGCGCCATCCGGCAGACGCAAGAGGGACTTGCTGTGCTGGTGCCGAAGGATTCGGCGATCAAGAGTTTTGACGAATTGAAAGGCAAGAAGATCGCCACCGGCCGCGGCTCGATCGGGCATCAGCTGATTCTCGCAGCGTTGGAGTCGAAGGGCTGGACCCCGGCCGACGTGCAGATCGTGTTTCTCGCACCGGCCGACGCCAAGGTCGCCTATAGCCGCGGTTCGGTCGATGCGTGGTCGACGTGGGAGCCCTATGTCAGCCAGGAGGAAGTGCTGTTCCAGTCGCGCCGCGTCCTGACCGCGGAAGGACTGTCGGCGGGCCTCAGCCTGCAGGTCGCGACGCCCAATGCGATCCGCGACAAGCGGCCCGAGCTGGAAGACTTTTTGCGCCGCCTGACCGCGGCCCGGATCTGGGCGCTGAGTAACGCCAACAGCTACGCCGAGACTTGGGGCAAGCTGATGAACGTCGCGCCGTCGGTGCCGTTGAACTGGCTGACCCGCGCCAAAATCCGCATCGCGCCGATCGACGACAGCGTGGTCGCCGACGAGCAGAAGACCATCGATCTCTATTTGCGCGCGGGGCTGATCAAGCAGAAGCTCGATGCGTCCACTCTCGTCGATCGCTCGTTCGCCGACGCGATCGGCAAGGGCGCCGGGCTGTAGCAGAAACGTCGCGTCGTCATTGCGAGCGCAGCGAAGCAATCCAGAGCCGCACGGAAGGGCTGGATTGCTTCGTCGCAAGCGCTCCTCGCAATGACGGACATTGCTCTCGGTAAAACTCTAGTTCGCCACCTTGAACGGCTTCACGTCGATGCCGGCGGCCTTCAGCGCGTCGCGCACGTGGCGCCCGATCTCCACCGCGCCCGGCGTGTCGCCATGGATGCACACGGTGTCCATCTTCATCTTGATCACCTTGCCGGTGATCGTCGTCACCGCGCCGTCCTGCACCATCTTCACCACGCGGTCGGCAATCAACACGGGATCGTGCAGCACGGCGCCCGGCTTCTTGCGCGACACCAAGGTGGAGTCGTCCTCATAGGCGCGGTCGGCGAACACCTCATGCGCGAGTGGCAGCCCGGCGGCTTCGCCGGCGGTGACCAGCTTTGAATTCGCCAGCACCACGAAAACCAGATTGCGATCGACGCCCTTGATCCCCGCGGCGATGGCGCGGGCGGTCATGTCATCCTCGCAGGCGACGTTGGAGATCGCGCCGTGCGCCTTCACATGGGTGACCTTGTAGCCCTCCATGGCGGCAATCGATTGCAGCGCGCCGATCTGGTACGCGACCAGGTTTTCGATCTCGAGCGCCGTCAGTCCGACGATCGGCCGGCGACCGAAGCCGTGCAGGTCGCGATAGCCGGGATGGGCGCCGATGCTGACGTTGCGGGCCTTGGCGAGCTTTACGGTCTTGCGCATCGTATCGGCATCGCCGGCGTGATAGCCGCAGGCGATGTTGACGGAGGTGGCGAGGTCGATCATCGCGGCGTCGTTGCCCATCTCCCACATGCCAAAGCTTTCGCCGAGATCGCAGTTCAGATCGATGTTCATTGTCGTGCTCTTCCGTCAGTGAGTTTTCGATTCAGTCTTGCGCGGCTGCATGTACCTGCCAGGTCGTAGCGTCCATCGCGTTGATCGCGACGCCGGCGACATTGGCTGACTGTAGCGCCTTGATGTCGAGCATCAGGATGTTGGCATCATGGACGCGGCCGGGCAGGCTGCGCAGCAGTTCCGCGGTCGCGCGATACTCGGCTTGCGCCTCTGCCATGGAGATCGCCTTGAAGCGAAAGCCGCGGCCCGGCTGGGTCTGGCCGAAGCGGCCGAGATCAGACGAGATCACCGTGGCGATTTTGGGATAGCCGCCCGTCGTGCCGCGGTCCGGCATCAGCACGATCGGCTGGCCGTTGCCGGGCACCTGGATCGAGCCATTGACGGTGCCGTCAGAGACGATGTTGTGGCCGTGCAGATGTTTGATCACGGGTCCTTCTAGCCGATAGCCCATCCGGTCGCTCATCGCCGAGATCTTCCACTCGCTGCTCAGAAACAGCTCCTTGGCGTCGTCGAATTCGTCGTCCTGCGGGCCCATCACCACGCGGATCGGTCCTTCAACAACCGCCGGCAGATCGATGCGTTTCTCGTTGGCACTGCTGGCGGCGGCCACCTGCAATTCGTCGCCGGACTGCAGCGGGCGCGGATAGGGGCTGCCGAGCCCGGCGCGGGCATTGACCGCGAGGCTGCCGAACATCGGCTCACCGCGGACGCCGCCTTCGATGGCGAGATAGCCGAACGTGCCTGATCGAACGACGCCGATATTGAGGCTTTCGCCGTCGGCGATTGTCACTGATGTATTCACCGCCATCGGCTGGCCGGCGACATCGGCCGGCCGCGTCGCGCCGGTGAGAGCGACGCGCACGGCACCGCCCCGAGCGGTAAGAACGGAGTTCAGCGGCCCCAACTCGATCGTGGCGGCGAACAGCTCGTTGCCGACCAGTGCATTGGCGGCCGCGAGTGCGAGCCGATCGACGGCGCCTGATGGCACCAGGCCGTAGCGTTGCGCGCCGAACCGGCCGGCGTCCTGCACCGACGTTCCCGGGCTGACCGAGGTGACGACAAGCTTGCTCATGACATCAGCTCGGCAACGAATTCGCCGCCTTCGGCGGCGCGGTCCTGTTCGGCAAAGGTCTTCTCATCGACGGCGGAAAAGGTCACGGCGTCGCCGGGCTCCAGCAAAAAGATCGGATCGCGATGCAGCTGATAGGTCCGCACCGCCGTGCGGCCGAGCAGGTGCCAGCCGCTGGGGCCGGCGAGGCACTGCACGCCGGTCTGGATGCCGCCGATCGAGATCGTGCCGGGCGGCGTCAGCAGCCGCGGATTCTGCCGCCGCGACATCTGCATCGAATCGGGCAGGCCGCTGAGATACGACCAGCCGGGCGTGAAGCCGATCATGGCGACGCGGTAGTCGCCGCCGACATGGCGCGCCACCACCTCGTCCGGGGTGATGTTCAGCGTCTTGGCGACGTCCTCGAGGTCGATGCCGTTCTCGCCGCCATAGACGACAGGAATCCGCCAGCGCCGCGTCGCCGTGGCTTCCGGCAGCGGCCGCAGCGCCAGTTCGGTCAGCTTGTCGCCGAGCGCCTCGAAGCCGATCTGCAGGGAATCGTAGTGCACCAGCAGGGAGCGATAGGTCGGCACCGTCTCGGTGACGCCCGTGAGCGCGTCGCTGGCCACCAGCCGGTCGAGCGCCAGCACCCGCCGGTTCGCCTCCGCGTCGATGGTGCGGCTGAACTCCACGGTAATGGCGGCGTCGCCGCTGGGCAGAATGCGGGGCGGAGAGAGAGCTGCGACCATGGCCTCACAACATCTGTGTTGGATATTCCACGCATAGCGCGTTTTATCCGCCAGTGGAATTCGCAATCTGAAAATAAGCGAGCGACTTCAATAAATTAATGCGCATCACTGCGATAAGCCGGAGTGATCGCCAGCGATGCATGCCTATGCCGCATGCCGCGAAATCGTGGCTTGACGCGATGGCTTTCCGCCGCAAGATGCGCCGCCAATCCTCCTCTGACCCAAAGAGCCCTGCGTCCATGTCCCTGACCCCCGAAGCCATCGCCACCCTGTCGCGCGTGTCCACCGCGACCATCACCACGGTTCTGCTGAAGAAGGGACTGCGCAACGTCTGGCTGCGCGGCGCGAAGCCACTGCGCCCCGGCCAGCCGCGCCTGGTCGGTCCCGCTTTCACGCTGCGCTTTGTGCCGGCGCGCGAAGATCTCGCCACTCCTGAATCCTGGTCGTCGCCGATCTCGACCCGCACCGCCATCGAGGCGATGCCCGAAGGCTGCATCGCCGTGGTCGATGCCATGGGCATCACCGACGCCGGCATCTTCGGCGACATTCTCTGTGCCCGCATGGTCAAGCGCGGCGTCGCGGCGCTGATCACCGATGGCGTGGTGCGCGACCTTGAAGGCGTGCTCGGCACCGGCATGGCGGTGTGGTGCGACGGCTATGCCGCGCCGCCGTCGGTGGCCGGCCTGACCTTCGTCGGCTGGGGCGAACCGATCGGTTGCGGCGGCGTCGCGATCTTCCCGGATGACGTCATCGTCGCCGACCAGGATGGCGCCGTGGTGATCCCGAAGGCGTTCCTCGATCTCATTCTCGCCGAAGGCGCCGAGCAGGAGCGCATGGAGGCGTGGATCGTCGACGAGGTCAACAACGGCGCATCGCTGCCGGGCCTCTATCCGATGAACGCCGAAACCAAGGCGCGCTACGCGGCATCGAAGAAGTAACGCACCAACGGATATCCCTCATCCTGAAGAGCGGCCACCGGGCCACGTCTCGAAGGATGAGGGCCACACATCTCATGGTTCGAGACGCGCGAAGACGCGCTCCTCACCATGAGGGTTACAGAGGAGACCGTGCCATGAAGATCCATCACGCAGGCTCGCGGCCAACGGGCCGCGCGCCGCAGGACTACTTTACGGGCACGGTGTTTCAGGACCCGATCATCGCGGCGGAAACCCCGGCGCGGCTGGTGGCGACGCGTGTCGCCTTCGAGCCGGGCGCGCGCACCGCGTGGCATACCCATCCGCTCGGCCAGACGCTGTATGTGATCTCCGGCGTCGGCCGGGTGCAGAGCGTGGGCGGGCCGATCCGCGAGATCAAGCCCGGCGATACCGTATGGATTCCGCCCGGCGAGAAGCACTGGCATGGCGCGGCACCCAGCAACGCCATGACCCACATCGCCATGCAGGAATCCCTCGACGGCAGCTTTGCGACCTGGATGGAGAAGGTCACCGACGAGGACTATGCCGGCCCGGTCGGCGGCTAGTCAGCGCGCGCGAAACTACTCGAACCAGCGGCTGGTGATGGCGCGGAAGCTGCCGTTCTCCTGCATCAGGTGCAGCCACTGGTCGACAAAGGCCTTCAGCGCGACATCGCGCTGCAGCCAGTAGGCCTTTTCGGCGAAGTCGAACGGCTTGTCGGGATGCACGGCGCAGAGCACGCCGGGATGCAGCTTCTGCTGATACTTGGTCTCCGAGGCATCCGTCATCATCAGGTCGGCATTCCCTTTGGCGATCTCGTCGAAGATGCGGACATTGTCGTTATAGACCGTGATCTCGGCGTTCTTGATCTGCGCACGCGCAAAACGCTCATTGGTGCCGCCGGGATTGACGATGACGCGGACGCCCGGCCGGTCGATCTCGGCGATGGTATCGAACCTGTCCTTGTCGACGCAGCGCGCGATCGGCGTCTTGCCTTCGCGCATGATCGGCGTCGAGAACAATCCCTTCTTCTGGCGATCCAGCGTGATCGAGACGCCGCCCATCGCGATGTCGAACTGATCAGCTGCGAAATCCGAAGACAGTTTCGGCCAGCTGGTGTGGACATAATCGATCCTGACGCCGAGCGCCTGGCCAAGCTGCTCCGCCATTTCGACATCGAAGCCGCTGAACTTCGTGGTCGCCGGATCGAACGAACTGAATGGCAGATAGTCGCCGGTCAGGCCGACCCGCAGGGTGCCGCGGGAGATGATGTCATCGAGCCGAGAAGGGAGAGGCGTCTGGGCATGCAACGGCGCCGTTAGCAAAAAGCAGGCGGCAAGCCATGCAGCCACGATACGAACCATGATGTTTTCTCCCCAAACGTTTCTCGCGTCGACTGCCAGGCGGCGTGCGCGTTGCGTTCAGTTTACAGGGAGGATCGCACGGTTCAATCGGGGAAGAAGCGCGAGCTCAACTCTCACTGTCGTCATACCGATCACGATCCGGCGCACGATGGCCCGTCGTCATCTCGGTCTTCAGCGCTTCAAAACGCGCACGCGCCTCGCGCTCGCGATCATCGATGAATTTGACGACTTCGTCTGATGGCATCGGGCCCAGGACCAGCGGCCGCGAATTCGGGCCGATGGTCTCGTCGACGAAATAGTTGCCGTCGTCGTCGCGCCGCGCGGTCCAGCGAAACCGGATGGCATCGAGCGGGCCGGGACCTAGCTTCGAATAGTGCTCGACACCGACCGGCTCGACCAAAGCGGGAGCGGCTTCTTCTTCCGCTTCTTCCGCAACAGGTGTGGGGGGCTGAGAGTCAGACGGAGTCTCTGACTCCCCTTCCGCCTTGTCGTCCGGCTTTTCACTGGAATGATCGAGAATGCTCGCGATCGCCGCGAGTGCATTATCGGTCGGATCGCTTTGAGTCAAAAATTTGTCCCCCGGCAGAACTACAGAGATACATAGTATACCACACCGACTCTTAAGTCGCTGTGTAGTTCCTTGTTGATAGTAGCTGTGGCTGTTTCTAGGCGCAAACCGGCGGACGCCGATCCTTCCAGGGACGCTCGGTCTCAAGTTGTGCGGCCAGGCGCAACAGCGTGGCCTCATCGCCGAACCGCGCGGTGAACATCATGCCGAGCGGCAGTCCATTACCGTTCCACGCCAATGGTACCGACATTGAGGGCTGACCGGACATGTTGGCCATGCTGGTACCAGGCATGTAGCGCCGCAGCAGCGGCGGGATCTGGCCGAGATTGTCGGACATGGTATCAATCTCGCCGATCCGTACCGGGGGCAGGCACAGGGTAGGCGCCAGGAAGACATCGCAGTCGGCGAAGAAGCCAGTAACGCTGCGCGAGATCTGAAACGCATTCTGCAGTGCAGCAACGTAGTCGACCGCGCTGGCCTTGCGCGCATTGTGCGCGCTGCCGAGCGTGAGTTTCTCGAAATCATCCGACGTCATCGCGCGGCCGAATTTCTGCTCGGCGAGCCGCACCGTCGCCGCGGTGTTGGCGGCGACGACCGCGGAGATCACCAGCGCCGGATCGGTCGGCAGCGCCGGCGCGCGTTCCTCGACATGGTGGCCGAGGCCTGCCAGCATTTTCGCGACATCGCGCACCGCAGCGGCGATCTCCGGATCGATCGCGTCGCCATAGGGCGACTTGTCGGTGAAGAAGATCCGCAGCCGGCCGGGATCGCGGCCGACTTCATCGAGAAACGGACGCTCGGGTGCCGGCGCCATATAGGGGCTGGTGGGCTCCGGGCCGTGGACGGCGTCGAGCATCGCCGCGCTGTCGCGAACGCTGATGCTGACCACATGGCCGCAGGAGAAGCCGCCCCAGCCTTCCGCCTTGTCGGGGCCGAGCGGATTGCGCGCCCGCGTCGGCTTCAGGCCGAACACGCCACAGGCCGCTGCCGGAATCCGGATCGAGCCGCCGCCATCGCTGGCATGCGCTACCGGCAGGATTCGCGCAGCCACTGCCGCCGCCGCGCCGCCGGACGAGCCACCCGAGGAGTGGTCCAGATTCCAGGGATTGCGGGTCGGGCCGTGCAGGCGGCATTCCGTGGTCGGCATCAAGCCGAATTCGGGACTGGCGCTCTTGCCGAAGATGGTCAGCCCGGCATTCAGAAAACGCTGTGCGAGGGTGCCGGTGTGATCGGCGACGCTGTTCTTGTAGAGGTTGGCGCCGAAGGTGGTGCGGGTGCCGTCGAGCAGTTCGAGATCCTTGAGCAGGAACGGCACGCCTGTGAACGGCGCATCGGGCAGGCCGTTGTCGATCTGGCGCTGCGCGTAATCGTCGTGCCGCACCACGACGGCGTTGACGTCAGGATCGACCCGCTCGGTGCGCGCTACGGCCTCGTCGAGCAATTCCCGGGCGCTGACCTGTCTGGTGCGAACCAGTTCGGCGAGACCGAGCGCGTCGTAGGCGCCGTATTCCTTGAAAGACATGCAGGGGACACTCGAAAGGAGGGAAGGGATTGCTAGCGCGGATGGACCGCGCCAGCAATCCGCAGCCTCAGCCGAGCACGTCTGCGTTAACGACGTTCTGCCGGATCGGCTCGCTGTCGAGCACACTCAACATATTGCGCGCGGTCTGCAGGCCCATCCGGTCGAGCGCCTCGCGGGTGACGCCGGCGACATGCGGCGCGATGATCACGTTGGGCAGTTCGAACAGCGCGTGGCCGAACGGCGGCGGCTCCGATTCGAACACATCGAGTCCAGCGCCGGCGAGGTTTCCCGTCACCAGTGCGTCATACAGCGCGGCTTCCACGACGATACCGCCGCGCGCGGTATTGATCAGATAGGCCGACGGTTTCATGCGCGCGATCCGGGCCGCGTCGAACAGGCCGGTGGTCTCCTTCGTCTTCGGGCAATGGATGCTGACGAAATCGGCGCGCGGCAACGCTGCGTCGAGATCGGCCACCGGTTCGCAACCGGCGGCCTTGATGGTGTCGGGCGACACATAGGGATCGTAGACCAGCACGGTCATTTCCATCGCCAGGCAACGCTTGGCGGTGCGGGTGCCAATGCGGCCGAAGCCGAGGATCAGCACGGTCTTGCCGAACAGGTCGAACGGCAGCAGCCCGAGCCGCGCGCTCCACTTGCCATCCTTGACCAGCGCATGCAGTTCCGCGGCGCGCTTCGCCAGCGTCAGCATCATGAACAGCGCCTGCTCGGCGACCGACGGCGAATTGGCGGTGCCGGCGATCATCAGCGGCACCTTGTGCTTGCTCAGCGCCGTGACATCAACGGAATCATAGCCGACGCCGATCCGCGCCACGACCTTCATGTCCCGGGAGGCTTCGAGTTCCGGCTCGCCGAACCGCGTCGCGCCCAGCGCCACGCCATGCACCGGCGCCTGCTGCTGCAGCAGTGCGGAAAAATCGGCGGCGGAAATCAGATTGGAAAATTGCACGGTCTCGATATCGCCGCGCTCGTTGAACAGCGCCCAACCCTGTTGCGACATCGATTCAGTGATCAGCAGTTTCTTCTTGTTGGTCGACATTTTCACCCCTTGAAGCATTTTTCGTTTTTATGCGCCGACACGGTTCCGTGTGGCGCTTGCCTTATTTAACAGGACGGGATCGGCGAGGTCCACAGTGGTTGCCGCGCGAACGGTGGACTTGATCGCGCCGAAAACGATAATGTCCGCATGATCGACGTGATTGGCTTGTTGCAACGCGAAGGCACAAGATTTTTGGAGAACCTGATGATCCCACGGACACTGCCGATGCGCATGCGCTCCCAACTGCATCTCATTCTCGGCGTCAGCGCCCTCGTGCTGCTGGCGAACGCTGCAACCGTTCAGGCGCAGGGACTGGTGCAGGGCGTGCAGCAGGGCGCCAAGCAGGGCAACAGGGCCGCGGGACCGATCGGCGGCGTGCTGGGCGGTGCGATCGGTGGCGTCGTCGGCGTGGTTGGCGGCGTGCTCGGCGTGCCCGCCAGTAACAGCAATGTCCGCGGGCCGGTGTCCGGAGCGGCGCCCGGCGCGAAAGCGACCAGGGTGGCCAAGGGCGCCAAAGGCAAGAAGGGCGCCGAGCCGGCGCCCGAACCGCAACTCACTGCCGAGCAGGTGGTCGCCAACAGCGATGCCAACATCGCCCGGATCAAGACGTCGCTGAATCTCACGCCCGAGCAGGAGAAGCACTGGTCCGGCTTCAACAGCGCCATGCACTATCTCGGCAACAATGGCGCCGATCGTCTGAAGCTTCGCATTGCCCGCGCCCAGCGCGATCCCCCGGACGACATCATCGAGCAGATGCGTAATGAGGCCCAGTTCCTCAACGACCGCGCCGTCGATCAGCGCAACGTCGCCGACGCCGCCGAGCCGCTGTTCGCCAGCCTCGATGACAAGCAGAAGGCGCTGTTCATCGAGGAGATGGTGCGGCTCAGCCGCGAGCGCGGCCTCGACTGATCGCAATGAGGATGACGGAGCGTGCTCAGGTCGCCGGCTTTGCCGGCTGCACGCGCCAGACGGCCAGGGGTGTGGCGGCATCGAGCGACAACGGCTCGAGCCTGTCGATGTTCTCTCCGCGACCGAGCCGGGCCGCGAGGCCGTCAGGCGATAATCTGGCGAAACTGGCCTGCTCGGGCGCGGCCGGGCACAGCACGACGTAATCGACCCGGAGGTCGCGCAGCATCTGCGGCACCGCCGCAAGCGGCGCCCGCATCAGGTTGAGCATCGCCAGATTGCCGTCATTGTTGCGATGATAGGGCGCCGCGAAGATGGAATGCTTTGTAGCGACAAGGATCGCGGGGCCGAGATCGATCGGCGCCATCACGCGGCCCGGCGGCAATTGCGCCAGCGGCGCCACGCCCGATACGGTCTGGCACGATGCCGTGGGATTTTGCGCCGCCATCGTCATCGGCGGTTTCAGGATCGCATCGATCAGGGGACGCGCCGCGACGCCGAGGCCGCCCAAACTCGCGGGCGAAGCAATCAAGGTCACCAGCAGCCATTTGCGTCCCTCGGCAAGCCGGGGCCATAGGCTGGCAACGCTGGCGGCGAAGATCGGCGCTGCGATGATGGTCGCCGCAGCGGCGCCGCGCACCTGCCACAGGCTGGTGGCGATCAGCGCCGCCAGCGTGACGGCGCCTGGCACAAATCGGAACCGAGAAGCCGGCGCGCCACGGATCAGGGCCGCAATGGCGAGGCCCAGCGCGAGCAAGGGAAAGCCGTAGAAGGCCAGGATTTGCTGCGGCGCCAGTTCCAGCATGGCGGCGAACGACATGGATTCCGCGACCCGGTCGAGCCATATCGATGCGAGGAGCGGATCGACCTGGGCATAGGGCGATGCCATGCAGCCCGGATACAGCTTGAAGAACGCACCGATCAGCAGAACGCCGGCGATCGCGCTTGAGGCCAGCCGCAGGCCCAGCGACGATCGCCAGCGATCGATGCCCGCGACCGTCATCAGGCTGACACCGCCGCCGGCGACGAGCAGCAGAAACGGTCCGCCCATCGCATCGCAAACCGGTGACGCCAGCGACGGCAGCGGGATCAGCGCCGCGGCGAGCGCTAGGGTCGACAGCGCCAGCGCCGCGCCGAAAGCCGCAACCTGTCGTCGGACATCGGCGCCGCGCCAGATCAACAGGCCGGCCACCACAAGACAGATTGCAGCGATGGCCGGCAGCATCTCGAGGCCGATCGCCAGCGACAGCGACGCCATCACGCCGCCGAACGCAGCCTTCATCGCGCTGCGCTCGATTTGCGATGCGAATAGCAACAGCGCCAGCAACAGCACGATCTGCGCATTGTGGTGATCGATGGCGCCGGGCCGGAAATGAATCAGAGCGGGCACCGACAGCACGGTCAAAATGGCGGCGGCCATCGCCACCATGGCACTATTGCCTCGGTCGTACAGCTGCCGCGCAACGGCCGCGACCGACAGCAGCGTGGCGGCGAACAGCAGCAGCGGCCACACGAACAGCGTGGCGGCCTCCGCGCCGTGAATTCCCAGCACCGGCCTCATCAGCAGGATCATGGCGGCGAGCGGCACATCGGTGACGCGCGACCAGTGCATCAGGAGCCCCGGCGGATCGAGCCGGTGCTGGACCAGATCGAACCAGCCTTGCCCCGCGATCAGGTCGCGGACTTCGGCCAGCCGCATCGCGTCGTCGGTCGACATCGCATCGAATACCCCGCCGCGGATGGCGGGCAGCCCAAGTGCTACCGCAGTCGCGATCCACAGCATGATCATGAGCACATACGGATTTACGGCGGCTTGATCTGGCGCCGGCCGGATCGACGGCAAACTACGATCGGACATGGCTTCCTCGCACGGTGCAGGCGTAGCCGATGCTCGTTACAGATCTTTTAAGTCGCGTTCCCAGGCGGAACCAGTCGGTCCCCGGCACGTTTCCCTCTCATAGATGGAGGTGATCATGGTCGCAAAATTCGACCCCGCACCGCACGACAAATGCGCCGTCGGCGTCAAGGAAGCGGCGAAGGCCGATCGCAAGACGCACGAAGCGCTGAAGACCGGCCTGGAAGATTCGTTTCCGGCATCTGATCCGGTCAGCGCGACCCAGCCGGCTAAATCAAAATCGGACGGCGATCGCGAGAAAGGAAGAGCCGCTGCGGGACAAGTTCACCGGCGTATTCAAATGACAGCAGCGTGATGAGGTTACGGCCGTCACGGTAATAATTCATTAACCATGCCGTTGCAGTATGAACTCAGGCATACGGCGAGCGATGGAGAATTCCGTTGGCGACGATGATCTCGAATGGCGGCCTTGAATTGCCCGCGGACCCGGTGCCGCCGGGGCGGGGCGAGATCTTCACCATTCACGCCACCCGAGACGATCAGAGCCTGGTGACGCACCGGATCATTCCGGACGTGGCGGTAGCGCAGGCGCGGGTGCTGAACGATGCTGGATGGCAGGTGAGAATTTCAGGCCTCGGCGGTCGACAGTTCGCGCCCTCCGAATTCCATCAGCTGCTGACCTACGACCGCATCGGCTAGGCGAAGAAGACATTGCGGCTTTGTAACCTCGCTCGGTGTTCAAGCGGGGTTTTTTGCTGGCGCGAACGTGCTAGCCTGATGGCGATTGAATCACTCACAAAGCGCATCAACTCGCCGGCTTAAACTTATGAAATTGTTGTGTTTTATCGGCGTAGCAATCGCTGCGTCGGCGACTTCGTTTGCGCATGCCGCCCCATCCCGTTCCGAGCAGATGCTGAAACTGTCACCGGAGACCCGCATCGAGCAGCGCTGCGACGCCCGTGCGATGGGCTCCGTCGGCCGCGAGCACAAGGGGTTTCGACCGGATGAATTCGTCGCCTATGCCTTTGCGGAAACCGTTCTTCGCGGCGACAGGATCCATGCGCCGGGCGGTGCGATCCGCAGCGGCGGCAAGTGGTATCGGCTTTCCTATACCTGCGAGACCAGTCCCGACGGACTCGATATCAAGTCGTTCGCCTATCAGCTCGGCGCCGAAGTGCCTCGCAAGGAGTGGGACGAGCATTTTCTGGTACCGCGATAGTCCGCGCTGTCGAAGATTGCTTCTGCCCGAATTTCTCAGAGCCGATCGACGCGCAGGAAGAATGCCCAGACCACCGACACGGCAGCGGCCATGACGAGCCACGACGGGTTGAGGCAGAACACGTCGCCGTAGCGGCAGACCTGCTTCGCCCATCCGGTGGAGTTGACGCTGGCTGCGTAGAACACACCGGCGGCGATCGAGAAAATGCTCGCGATGATGAACATGGGGCGCTCCGAATAATACGCGCCAAATCTGTTCCGGATTCTTGAAGCGGCGGTGAATCCGATCGCGTAAAGTCCGGGCCTTCTGCAAAATTTCAGGCGCCGAAATAACGTGATACCGCCACACTCCCGGTTGAGAGTTTGTTAACCGTGAATGGCCGACACTTCGCGGGTACAATCGTAATCGCGGAGACTGACGTTGGCCAAGTACGAGACCACCGACTACGCCCAGATGCGCCGCTGCCGGATGGCGCATCTCCATGGCCAGCGGGTCGATGAGCATTTCAAGAACGACGCGGACGGCATTTTCGTCAGCGGCTACATCCACGCGATTCGCCCGGACCTGACATGCTGGCCGCTGCAATGGACCATCACCATCGAGCAGCAATCGGCCGAGCAGCAATCGGCGGAAGTGCCGGTACTGGCGCTGGCGGACTGATCAGACCGTGGCCGCAAATACAAAAGCCCCCGGATATGCGGGGGCTTTTTTGTGCGATCACGCCGTCGCGGACGATCAGTAGCGCGCCACTGCCGGGCCGCCGAAATGATAGTTCAGGCCGCCGCGCACCGTGTTGGTTTTCAGGTCGATGTCGTGGGCGATGATGCTGGTGGTCGGGCTTTGCCCTGCGAACACCGGGCCGGAGACCGATTGCTTGCCGAAGTCCGAATAGAGGTACTCGACCTTGGCCGACCAGTTGTTGGTGAAGGCGTGCTCGACGCCGGCGCCGGCGGTCCAGCCGGCCACGGTCTTGGAAAAGCTCGCGGCTTCGTTCTGGCCGGTGCTGTCGGTGAAGGCCGAGCCGAATTTCACTTCGGTCAGGGCCAGGCCGCCGGTGGCGTAGAACAGCGTGCGATCGAGGGCATAGCCGACGCGGGGACGCAGCGTGACGAGCCAGTCGGTGGTCACCGAATTGGTGGTCGTGAAGGTGCTGATGCCGATTGGCGCCGGGGCGGTGACGCTGCGCGTCTGCTTCAGGCCGTAGTAATTGGCGTCGGCCTCGACGCCGAACAGCCAGCGATCGACCTGGTGATTGTAGCCGACCTGGCCGCCACCGGTGAAGCCGTCCGGATCGAGCCGGGGAGAGGTGGCCGCCACCGCCTGCTGGTTGGCGATCGGCGCGGTACCGTTGACGAACGCGCTGGAGGCATCGCTGCGGCCCCAGGCGCCTCCGGCGTTGCCGCCGACATACCAGCCGCCCCAGTTGTAGCTCACGTCCGCTGCCGCGGGCGCCTTGGTCCAGACGCGCGCCGGCAGATCGGCAGCTGCGGCGGAAGCCGCGCCCGATGCTGCGAGGACCGCGGCAAGAACAAGGGTTTTCATCAAGAAGGCCTTTCATCGCCCTCAAGATGCTGGCGAATTCGGCCTTCTTAGCGGGATTCTACAGGACTGGCTGTCACCGCGGGGCCACAGCGCCGCCCCGATTGCCCGATTCGGGCGGCAAAAGCCCCGGCCGCAGCGGCGACCGGGGCTTGTGCTTAATGCAACGTGTGCAATCAGAAGGCGCAGACATTGACCATGCGCACGCGCGGTCCGCGGCGGGTCTCGACGATCCGGCGCTGCAGGCAGTCGTCGGTGAGGCCGCCGACATACAGGGTGGGGCCGTAGAAGCCGTGATGGCCGAAGCCGCCATGCCATCCACCGTGCCAGCCGCCGCCATGCCAGCCGAAGCCGTGGGCGGAAGCGGCGCTGGGGGCGAGGGCGGCCGCACCGAGCGCAGCCGCAGCGATCAATCCAAGAGTCAGTTTGCGAGTCAGTTTGCGAAACATGGTCGTTCTCCATTGGGTTGGCGCGATGCGCCGTTGCTGTGTCCCTGCCGATCAGTCGCGACGTCCGAAGATCGCGTTCATGGCGGATCCGGAGAATCGTGTTTCAGGAGGGTTTCGCGGGGAGGGCGCCCACGTCGGAAATCTGCGAGCGCATGCTGTGCGCATCCGCGCCGGATGGCCGACAATCAACCCTTTCCCCCCTGCCGCGGCTTTGCTAAGTCCGGGGCGTCCAACGGAAGGGTGGCCGAGTGGTTTAAGGCAGCGGTCTTGAAAACCGCCGTACCTGCAAGGGTACCGTGGGTTCGAATCCCACCCCTTCCGCCAAATAATCCACTAAGTATTTGATATTACGTAGATTTTAAAATCACAAGAACTTCTGCGCACACTCAAACGTACACTCTTTACCTATGGCGCCGGTATCGAATTTTCGGGCTTTAATCTGCTGGCTCCGGAGGCTGGATGGCTCACCGTCAGCGGCGCGCTAGTCACCTCAATTACTCTGCCTGGGGTGGTGAAGTTTGAACCTTAAAGGAAGTTGCGCGTTGATACGAAACCTGGGGCATTCGTGAGGCCAGGAGCGTCTCCAATGAGCAACAACATTCCGCTGGACCTGCAGCGGCGGTTTGAACGGCGATGGGCCGCACGTTGTGAACTTGCTCCTCGTGAAAAGCCCCTTGTCTCGCAGCTTACCGAAAATCGTCCGCAGACCGAGAGCCCTACAAAAGAAATCACCGCGCGCGCTGAGCCCACAGATCACGCGGCGTGAAAGCCGACCTTGCGTAGACGGGCCCCACTACGCCCGCCGGCGTGAACCGGCGGGCCCTGCTATAATGTCGAGATCTTAGATCGTGGTGGCTTCAAGATCCCGGTCGTTGCCGAAGCCGCCGACAACATGACTGCCGACACCACACAACGACGGTTCAAAGTCGTAGTCCGGGCCTTCAGCGTCGGTTATGTTCGCCGGCGCGATATGATCGTAGTCGGTCCCCTTGCCGTGATAGTCGTTAGAAGAGCCCAAGGAAGGTTCGTCGTCGACGTCGGGCTCGCTGCCGTCGTGTTCCTCGCCCTCGGCATCCAAGTCGAAATGGCCGGTGCACAGAACGCCTCCGCCCGAGTCGGTCCAGCCTAAGCTGGGCTCGCTGTCGACGCCGTCCTCGTCGTCTTCTCCCGTCTGATCGTGGGGCTCGTCGTCGATTCCTAAGTCGACGTCGGTATCCTCGAGGCTGTCCAGAAACGTCAGAAGCCGGTCAATCTCGTCGGCCGCCTCTTTCCGCAGCCTGCCGATGGCCTGAAAGAGCGTTTCCGGAGATACGTCCGTCTTGATGTAGATCGCGGGTTTTGGCGCTGCGGGGCGCTTGCGGGTGCTCATGATGCCACCGCCGATGCCATGTTGGCGAGACTCAGCGCCACCGACCGGGCGATGACATGGGCGTTCCAACCGATCTGTTTGCCTGGCTCCTCGAAAACGAATGCCAGACACGCCTTCAACACGAGATCGGTTGTGTCTCGCGGTTTGACCTTCGCGACCTCGACCTGCGCGGCCTCGAATGCCTCTTCGGCTGCGATCTGCGCATCCCACGCCAGCCTCATGGCCGACGTTTCGCGGTAGTCACGCGCGCGCCGGTGCCATCGCTTCAGCTTCCGGCGGTCGCCACTGGGCGCCGGGTTCTGATTCTGCCATTCGACGGCCAGATCGTCTTGGGTTTTGAATGCCGCCTTGGCGGCGTCCAGCGCATCGCTGGCCTCTTGCAGCGCCCGCGCCGCGGCGCGGAGTGCTGGAGACGCCTCGGAGCCGTCCAGCGGCGTGGATGGCGGGCTGAGCGCGGGCAGGGGAGCCGCTGTGGCCCGCGCCGGTTGGATTGCCAGCGCGATCGCGGTGCCACCGGCGGCTAGGCCAGCAGTGGCAGACAGGAAGCGCCGGCGGGTCGGGTCGACCGGCGGAAACATGGGTCTAGCTAACGTCATGATGGTTCTCTTGCGGTTGGCTTTTCTAGGGCCGTCGCCGGTAACAGACCGGCAGCCGGGAGCTAGAAAACCTGCGCAAGAGACAGGCCGATGCACTTTTAAGCCGCTAAGCTCTGGACATGGCGCACCGCTCCCGGCCATAATGGCCAGGTTGGTGCACCGCTAAGTGCATCCTCAGACGTTTTCGAGCCCGCTAAAGCTCTATTGCGTCGTCAGGCCGCTCCCCCGCCAAGGGTCGCGCGCCTCAATCTTGCGTCAGGGTTTTCTAGGCCCGCTGACACGCTGCACCTGATTTGGTTATTTTTCAATCAACATTCCCCTCTCGGGGCGCTTTGGCGCGCGTACCGCCTGTGAATTCCGTGCAGACAGTTCCGGTTGACTGGCACCCGTCAGCGGCTGTGTGCGATCATGGCAAGCATGAAGCGCTCCAAAAGTCTTTCCAGTCGGGCCTATGCGCCCCGCGGCCTTCGACGCGAAGCCGCGTCCGATTGGATCGGGGTTTCCGTCGGGAAATTTGACGAGATGGTTCGCGACGGCAGGATGCCGCAACCCAAGCGAATCGATGGTTGCGTGATCTGGGACCGGTACCGTCTCGACGAAGCATTCGACGCAATCGGGGATGATCGCGCGACTTCTTCTCCGACGTTCGACCCTTCGAGCGACATCTCTGACGATCTCACACCACCGCGACGTTTTGGCGACAGACTTGGCAAAAGCAGCAGATCGGCAGACGATCCTCTCTCGAATGCGTATGAGCGCTGGCAAGCAGGCCAAATCGGCATGGAGGAATTGCCGGTTGGGAAATATCCGAACGGGATGCGTGTCTATGCTGATGGTGAGTGGGAGGCGATCGTTAAAGCCTCTCCGATGCGAAAGCTCGAAGTTGCTGCCTTAGAGATATATTTCAAGGCCAAAGGTGCCATCGGCTATTTCAAGGGAACGGGCCTAGCCACGACGGAGCGTCTTGCTGCTCGCGGCTATGTTGAGATCGTTCAGGAGCGCGGCGGCGATCGAGTGCCATATTATGGGATAACCCCCGCTGGCGAGGCCGAATGGTTACGAATTGCGAGCGCAAGAACACTCGGGTGAATTTCGCACGCGGCCGATTGTCAGAAGCGTCACTGGTCGATGAGCACGCGGTTTGGAGCGGTGGCCGTGTCAGGTCAACAAGATCAAGCGAAAAATATTGCGCCAGCGAAAAAGCGAAAGCGGGCGCCTGGAAGACCCCGCGTCGAACGCGTTTATCACGTCATCGAAATTCGAGACTGGCATTGGGACTACATGTTTGGCGTCGCCGTCACGAAATTTAGTA